>DROJ01000607.1 GCA_011321935.1 Bacteroidota bacterium
GACAACACATATCAACCATAAAATATACGGCATAGTAGAGGACATTAAAAAAACAGAAAAAATGATCGAACTCTACAAAGGGGGCAGCGACCCTGCCGACGAAATCATGGAAAAGCAGCACCGCATCCGCAAAAACAAATTCTTGCGGGAATTGCTGTCGGAGTTGGCTTTGTCGGATGTCAGCTTTAAAGAAATGAAAGGCTTTATACGCGGCCTGACCAACTATTTGGAAAAAACCGATAAAGCGGCCAAAGCATCCAAAGAACTGAAATCGAATTTGGAGGAGGTGGCGCTGATGCTGCGGGCTTGATTGGTGGTAGGGTATAAATGGTGCTGTGCTTGGTTTTTTTTTCGCAAGTGGCGGCTCAATAAATTTCGTTGGAACAGTTGCAAAAATGGGCTTGAAATTTTTAATTTTTAAATCAAACAACGATGAGTGAAAAAACAATAATCCGAAAAATAATAGCAGACTGGAAACAGCAAGATTCCGAAGCCGATAAAAATGTTTTTTTGGAAAAAGTAAAAACAGAAATAAATGCCAAAAACGGAGCGGAAATAATGGGAGGTGTTAAGGCCATCAGTGAGTTGGTGCACGACCTGCATGATGAGGTGATGCAACCTGCACCGGCTGCAAAACCTATCGAAGTTTTTCCGAACGATGCCGAGGAAGCGCACCTGATCGAGATGTAGTCCCGACAAGGAGTCGGGAAGGATGAACGTGAGGTATAAAGTGGCGTAGGTTGCAGGTGATACTGCGCTCATGTACCATTAAAAAATTCAATAGGAAAATAATTTCACTTATTAAAAATTGTTAGGTAAAATATTATATAAGGTGGAAAAATGACAACCTGTTGTTTTTCGATTTGTATAATGTTTTTCTTAGCGATCTTTAACTAAATACCCTCAAGATGTTAGCAAAAGAGATTGAAGCGTTTGACAAAAAAATAGAAGATTTATTAAAATCAGAACCTGACGACAAGACATTAAATACTATAGTTTTTTGTAAAAAACATTGGAACAAAATGAGTTATTATGGTACATTAGATACTTTATGTTACTCTCTAGGATTAGTAATGTTGATGGTTCCTTGTTTTTCAAAGAAAGAAAAACTAATTGGATTCTTACCTGGATTAAAATTTCACAAAGGAAATAAATTGAAAAAACCAGAAGGGGAAATACATTTTTCCATACATCCAATGTCTTCCTTGAAATGCTATAAACAAGTTGCAAAAGAACTTATATATAGGCTTCAGAGATTTGGTGAAATCGAAAAATATATTCCATCATCAAGCTGAAAAATCCCTTGTTGTTGCAAGGTACTGTTAGAAAAATATTGTTTTTTCTAACAGTACCTTGCAACAATGGGGAGAAAGAAAAAGAGAATTTTTAAAGAAACTAAACCGACCCTTCCAAAAGTGACAAAAGAAAAGAAAAAATGCTTCAGTGGTGTTAATTTTGACGTGACCTCCACGCACTAACCCAAGCCCCCGTCTCCGTTGCTTTGTTCCCGATTTTCGGGACAAGCTATCCTGTAAGGATTTGTTCACGTTAGAGGGGCTGCCACGGCCACACTTCTAACGTGAACAGATCCTTACAGGATAGCTTGTCCCGAAAATCGGGAACAAAGCAACGGAGACGGGGCTTGGGTTAGTGCTTGGAAGTCAGACCGACGTGCTTATACTAATCACGTAAAAATTAACACCACCAAATGCTCAGTCCCACCTGTTCGCCTTACCTTTTAGAAATGGACAAAAAACACTCGCCCAAACTGAACCGCAGCATTCTCACCATCAGCAAATTAAAACAAGACCCGCTGGAAGAAACCCCGTTTCTGGCTTTCAAAAACACCTACCGAGCGACTGAAGGCACTTGAATTATTAAGAACGAGGCTGACTGGATATGACAACACCACTCCCCAACTCCAAAGAATCATAACGCTCTCCCAACGACCATAATTTAAAATACTCCACCCTCACCAACCATCCCCTCCTCCCACATTCCAATATATCCCCAAAAACCCCTAAATTTACCCGCCTCTCCAAAAACCACCAATCAATAAAAAATCACCAAACCATGATAACAGCCGCCACCACCACCGCCACATCTCCAGCCACCCTCACCAAAACCGCCCAAATCAACAACCACCCCTTCGCCATCATCCCCGGCGAAACAATCCTCCAATTCATCCGCCGCCACAAGGGCAAGGATTATGTGCCAACCCTTTGCGACGCCCCCAACCTCGAAGCATTCGGCTCCTGCCGGATATGCAGCGTCGAGGTCGGTAGGGTCGGCAACGGCGTGAATTTGCGAACGGTCGCCTCCTGCCACACCCCCGTGGCCGAGGACATGCTGATATTTACCGAAAGCGAAAGCATCCAAAAGCTGCGCCGCAACATCGTCGAACTGGTACTGACCGACCACCCCCTCGACTGCCTCACCTGCGAGGTCAACGGCAACTGCGAACTGCAGGACGTGGCCGCACGCGTCGGCATCCGCAAGGTGCGCTATCCGGCGGGCGAGGTGCATACCGACCGGGAGAAAGATTTGAGTCATCCATATATGACCGCCGATCTGTCGAAGTGCATCATGTGCTACCGCTGTGTGCGGGCATGCGACGAGGTGCAGGGGCAATTTGTGCTGGGCGTGAGCGGGCGCGGTTTCGACAATAAAATAATCATGGGGCTGGACAGTAGTTTTGCAGATTCTGCTTGTGTCTCCTGCGGCGCATGTTCGCAGGCCTGCCCGACGAGTGCCATCCACGATGTGTTCCAATCCAAAGCAGTGGTCGGACAGGACAAGGTGCGCACTACTTGCACCTATTGCGGCGTCGGTTGCAACCTCGAAGTGAGCGTAAAAGACGGCAACATCCTCAGTATCCAGGCGCCTTATAATGCCGACGTGAACCAGGGGCACACCTGTCTTAAGGGCCGCTATGCCTTTAAATTTTACAACCATCCCGACCGCCTGAAAAACCCGATGATTAAAAAAGGCGGCAAATTCGAGGAGGTAAGCTGGGACGAGGCGTATGACTTCATCGCCGAAAAACTCATTTCCATAAAAGAAAAACATGGCCCCGATGCCATCGCCGGCATCTCCTCTGCCCGCACCACGAACGAGGAAAATTATTTGATGCAAAAAATGCTGCGCGCCGTCATCGGTACCAATAATATTGACGGCTGCGCGAGGGTCTGCCACTCGCCCACGGCGCTTGGAATGCAGCGGGCTTATGGCACGGGGGCGGCCACCAATTCGATTGAAGATTTAAAATATACCGACTGCATGTTGGTCGTCGGTGCCAACCCCACGGCGGCGCACCCGGTCACGGGGGCGAAAATAAAACAGCAGGCGATGAAGGGCAAAACCCTCATCGTCATTGATCCGCGCCGCACCGAACTGGCCAAATATGCCCACCATCATTTGCAGCTCCGCCCCGGTACAAATGTCGCCGTACTGGACATGATGCTCTACTATATTTTGGCCGAAGGCCTTGAAAATGAAGATTTTATTAAAAACAGGACGGAAGGATGGGAAGAATTCAGACAGGGTATTTTAAACCTCGATATTGATAAATTGGAGGAGGTCTCCGGTGTGCCACGGGAGCAGGCACGGGCTGCCGCCATCGCTTATGCCTCGGCCAATGCGGCCATGGCCTTCCACGGGCTGGGCGTCACCGAACACTATCAGGGAACCTATGCCGTCATGCTCATCGCCGACCTGACCTTGATTACCGGGCATGTGGGCAAACGGGGCGCCGGCATGAACCCACTGCGCGGTCAGAACAATGTGCAGGGCGCCGCCGACATGGGTGTTCAGCCTTATCAGGGCGCGGGCTATCTGCAGGTGGAAGACCCGGCCAACATCCAGCGTTTTGAAGAATTTTATGGCGTAAAAAATATGCCCCAAAAGACGGGCTACACCATTCCTGAAATGTATGACGAAGCACTCACTGGAAAGCTGAAAGCCCTCTGGCTCACAGGCGAGGACGTGATTCAGAGCGACCCCAATTCGCAGCGCGTCATCCGGGCATTGGAAAAACTGGACCTGCTCATCGTGCAGGAAATTTTCCCGACGGTGACCTCCGAATTTGCCCACGTCATTCTGCCGGGCGCTTCTTTTTTGGAAAAAGAAGGCACCTTCACCAACGGCGAGCGCCGCATCCAAAAGGTGCAAAAAGTGGTCGAGCCTATCGGCAACAGCAAGCCCGACGGACAGATTTATGTGGAAATGATGAACCGCCTCGGCTATGAGCAAGCGCCATATACGGCCAAGGGCATGTTGGAAGAAATCAGTCAGATAGTCCCGTTTTTTGCTGGCGTAAAATGGGAGGAACTCGGCGGGCAGGGCAAGCAATGGCCCGTCGCAGCCGATGGTACTGAAACCCAGGTTTTACACACCGAAACTTTCAAGCGGGGCAAGGGCAATTTTGTGTTCCGTGATTTTGTGGAGACGCCCGAAATACTTGGCCACCAAGCCGAGTTCCCGATGATACTCACCACCAACCGCAACCTCGAACATTACAACGCGGGCACCATGACCCGCCGCACTGCCAATGTCGAAATTGTTACCGAAGACCTGCTGCTGTTGCACCCCAAAGACGCCCGCAGGCAAAGCATCGAAGAAGGCGATCTGGTGCGGATAGAATCAGCGCGAGGGCATGTGGACATCAAGGCGCACATCACCCGCGACGTGAAGCCGGGCATTGTCAGCACGACTTTCCATTTCCCCGATGTGCTGGTAAATAATGTGACGGGGGATGTGCACGACGATATTGCCAATTGCCCAGAGTATAAGGTGGTGAGTGTGCGGATCGGGAAGGTGTAGCCCGGATTTCCAAATCCGGTCAGGCACGGATTTGGAAACCCGTGCTGCCTCGAACTGCCCGGAGTACAAAGTGGTGAGCGTTCGGATCGGAAAGGTGTGAGTGCAACGGTTTTACAAAATTTTTTGAATGCTGAACAGTCACATTTTTTGTTTGTTTGATAAAGCACAAAAATGACCATCATCATACTACTGCAGTGATTCGTAATTAGTTGATTAGTGATTAGTTCGCCAAATCCTTGATAATGTGGTGTTTACCAAAAAATAAATAGTCCGCTAATTACGAATCGAACCACTACCTTGACAATCCCGATGTAAAATGCGAGCTTGTCAAGCTACTTTGTCACTTTTAAAATAAAAGTCAATCATGGTAACAATACCGCAAGAATATGTACACAGGCTTCCAACATGACCGCCCAAGAACTACTGACCGAAATAGCCGTTATGCTTTTTCAACGCGAAAAACTTACGCTGGGACAGGCAGCCCGGCTTGCTGGAATGCCACAGTTCAAATTTCAATTATTGCTCGGAAGCCGCAATATTCCTATCCATTATGGAATTGAGGAATATAGGGAAGACTTGGAAACCCTTAAATCCTTGCAGTTGTGATAATCATCAGTGATGCTCCCCCCTTATCTATCTTACGGTTATCGGTCACCTCGAACTATTGCCAAAGTTGTTTGGCAAAGTAATCATTCCGAAAGAAGTATTTGAAGAAGTAACTGTGCAAGGGGCAGGAATGCCGGGCGCCAATGAAGTCAAGGAAGCTGATTGGGTAGAAGTAAAACATTGCGCTGATGAACGCCTTCTCCGGGCGTTTAAATTAAAGGTTGACCCCGGCGAAGCAGAAGCCATTGTCTTGGGTTTGGGGCTAAAGGCAGATTTGTTGCTCATCGACGACCGGGCAGGCAGGAATTTGGCCAAAGAATTTAAGCTACCTATAATGGGGTTGTTGGGCGTACTCCGTGCAGGCAAACAAAAAGGGTTGCTGCAAGCTGTCAAACCTCTTCTTGACAGGCTAATTAACGATACCGGTTTTAGGATCAGTAAAAACTTGTACGATGAAATCCTTAAATATGAAGGGGAGGTATAAAATGGTGAGCGTTCGGGGCGGGAAGGTGTGAGTGCAATGGTTTTACTAATTTTTTTGGTAGTGTTAATTTTGACGTGATAGGCAGAAACATGTTTTTGGAGGTGGTCTTTTTTAACTGATATGTTTTCAACGCAAGAAAATTCGTGCAATTTGCTTGAAAATCAATCAGTTAAAAAAGACCACCTCCAAAATTTATTTTATGTCGAAAAAGGTTTTTGCGAAGCATGGCCTTTCCCTTTTTGATCTGCCTTGGTTTTTGCATGGTCTGCCCTGGTGGTTATCGCTGGTTATGGTATGGCCGAGATCACGATGTAATTGGACAGGAAGGACTGGTTTAGGGGGCTTGCAAGGACAGTCCGGTACAAAAGCATAGACCTGTCATTGTCCGGCCCCTGATAAATGGTGACCCCGTCGAGGTTGAAATCTTCTAGGTTGTAGCCTCTTGATATGTAATTGGCGAGGTATCCCGAATTGCCGGGGTCGCCCATGACCTTGGAGAACAGGAAGAACACATCGTTGTAGGGGCCTTGGTAGGTCACGTTTCCGTCGCCGTTAAAATCGCCCGCCCACAAGGCCCTGTGCCCGTTGATAAGTTTGCCGGCTTCGGCATCATTGAGCAAGGGGACGTTTGGAGAGGAGAAATCAATCACAGGAGGTGTTGTTGAACTCAACACCCACGGAGCCTCTGTCATGACGCCCAAATGATTGCGGTGCCGCACCGACACAAAATAATCGCCTTCCGGCAAATCCCAAAAATAGAGGACATCTCCACCTGTGGGGCTGACTACCGACCCATCAGAGCGCAGGAGGGCCGATTGAGTGGACAATACCACCTCGTCATCAATCGCTGAGCGGCACTCCACGAACAGCCAATCCACGACCGTGCTGCCCGTTGAAATATCCAAAATACTGGGTTCAACCACTTCTCCCCCTCCCCGGCCTACCTGCTCGAAGTTGGCAATGGCAGAATAAGGTTCGTCCAGGGGCAAGAGCTGCTTCTTTCTCAGGTCATCCTTCATGTGGTTGCCGGAGATTTGGTCAACCGGGCCTAGCAGCAGTACTTTAAGTTTTAGTGCGGCTACTTTGCAGGTGTCGTACCGGCTTTGCAGGTTGACATTGCCGCAGTCGTCTATCGCTATCCATGAACGGATGAACTGTGTCCCTTCCGGCAATTCGTTTATCGTCTCGGTATAACCAAATGCGACCTGCTCGTCGCAATTGTCAATGGCAAAAAGGTTGACGCCTTCTTGGAGGCCTTGATTGCTGCCGCAAAAGAAACTGGAAGTGGTGGGCACGCCCCCTTCCACCACAAGGTAGCTCAACTGCTCGTTCGGGTGAATGCCGTCAAGGTAGTCCCATTCTTGGACCCGCACCTCAAAGCTGTTTTGGGTCACGTTACGAACACGGATCGTGGCTGCCTGGGCATCGTTGCTTGAAAGGCCGCTTAGCAAAACCACTGGTTTGGCAAAGGTGTTGGCGAGGTTCACCGTCACCCAGTTTTGGCCCGCATTGACCGAACCGTTTTCGCCCACAAAACTGCCGTCCATGTCCAATAAGTCTTCGCCTGCTGTCATGGCCAAGTAGCCGACCTTTTCGTTGGCATGGCTTGTTTCTGCATCGGCCGATTGTTCTTCTTGCAATGAAACCTTGATGCTGGAAGCTGTTTCGTTTTTCACCCGTATTGAAAAGGCGTCGGTTTCGTTGGTAGTCTGCGACTGGGCAATGAAGGTCGGCTTTGAAGAAAAGCCCTGAGCGTAATTGATTATTTGCTCATTGTGATTGACCGATGGCAGGGCATTGGCTGTCAATTGCCGGGGGCCCGAAATGTCCCCTTGCTCAATGGCCATCCATGAAACCCGTTCTGTGCCATGCAGATTGTCTGCGTTTTCTTCTTCCATGAGCCGCACTTCAAAACCGGACGTTGATACATACCTTATCTGGGCACTTACTGCCGGCCCGTCGTTGCTGCTCGTTGTTGTGGCAAATACCAGCGGCAGGTTGCTGAAATGGGTGGGGAATTTTACATACTTCCAAAGGTGGGAAGTGTTTTGGGCAAGGCCTGCTGCCATTTTTTTGCCGTTCGGCAAAGTGTAAAGCCGGAATATTTCAGGCTTTACATTGTCCGCAACTGAAATGACCTGCGAGCCCGTGCTACTGTTTCCGCACAGGTCGGTTGCCGTCCATGTACGGGTAATGGAATAGTTGCCGCAGGAGCCTGCGCTGCCCATGTTGTCTGTTTCTTCGAGGGAAATAAAAATTCCGGGACAGCCGTCCTGGGCAATGATGAGGGGTGGGGAGGGGATTTCATCATCGCAAGAAATGGTCAGGTCTGCTGGGATATTGGTCAGGACGGGAGGGAGGTCGTCCCCAATATTTATGGTAGCGTTGGCGGTGGCACAGCATCCTGTTTGCTGGTTGCAGACCTGATAGACGAATTGGTCTGTTCCACAATTGTCATTGTAGGGGGTGTAGGTAAATGCCCCGAAGTTATTGATCGAAAGGTTTCCATTTACAGTAGTGGTTACGATGGAAAAAACAGGGTCTTTCAAATTGCCATCGTTCATGCTCACGACGTTTCCATAGGTCACTCCCGGGCAGCTATCGAAAACGTCGTCAACAAGGCTGGGCATCCCCACAGCTTGACAATCGGGATCATCGCAATCTATCAAACCATCACCGTCATTGTCAATGCCATCGGTACAGTCTTCTGGACAAGGGGTGATAGTGACGGTAACTTGTGCCGTGGAAGTACAGCCAGTCGAACTGCTTACGGTAACGTTGTAAGTAGTCGTCGCAGCAGGGCTGACCAGATGGGATTCACCAGCGCCAAGGCCATTGTCCCAAGTAAAAGTATATGGGGCCGTACCGCCATTGGCCGTTGCCGTCAATGTGATGGAACTGCCGCTGCAGATCGAAATTCCATTGCCTGCACTTACTATGGGTGCGCAGTCGGGGTCAGCGCAATCAATGAGGCCGTCACCGTCGTTGTCTATTCCGTCGGTGCAGATTTCGGAACAGCTAGGGGCATTGAGCGTTATGCTTGCCCCCCAAGTATCGGTACAGCTTGCGCCTACCTTTCTAACCTGAACGGTATAGGAGCCGGGCGAGAGGCCGGAAAAGACATTGCTTGCTTGGTAGAAACCGCTGTTCAGCCGGTATTCCACCGAGCCGCTGGCGGCGCTTGCCGTCACGGTGATTGTTCCGTCATTGGTGCCGGAGGGGCAGTTCGGGCTGGTCGAGCTGACATTGAGAATGGTCGGTGCGCAGTCCGCGTCCGCACAGTCTATATCGCCGTCGCCGTCGTCGTCAATGCCGTTGGAACAATTTTCTGCACAGGAAAAAGGCCTCAGATTGGCACCGGGAACAATCGTCCAGGAACTGTTGGACGGGGTCTGCCAATAAACCTGAAAATGGTCGCCACCTCCGCCTTCTTTGAAGAGGAACTCCACATAATAGGTTTTCCCTGCCACCAAACTGATCTGCCCGGATGTTTGAGATGGGAATTTGTCGTGCTGAAAGATGCCCGTATTACTGTTGACATAGGCAATCTGAACCATATTGGCAGGAAGGCCATCTGTGCTCAAAAAGAGTTGGCTTGCGTCGTCAGACGTTACGTTGAAGGTATAGTTTCCAGTCTCACTTGGCGTGATGTAGCCCCTTGCCCTGACCCCGTAGCTGTCTGCATAACCACTGGGGCCTGCAAAACTGGAGAACATACCTGTCTCTGTGGGGTTGTTCGGGTAGGCTGCATTCCCTGTGAGGTTTGATATCGCAGTCCCGCTGATTCCCAGCCAGCGCTCAAAGTAAATGCCCCCGGTCGGGCAGTAGCTAAAACAATCGGGGTCGGCACTGTCAATCAGTCCGTCGCCGTCGTCATCAATACCATTGCCGCATATTTCAGGGGGGGCAACACAACACCCGCTGATCGCTATTTCATCAATATCCCAAACATGGGAATAATAACCGTTTCCAACTGAACAATATGGATAAAGTTCGAACCTGAATGTTGAAACACTATTTATTAAAAAATCAGTATCGCCGGTAAAATCAAAAGATTCGGAAGCCCAGTCACGAGATGTATTTAAATCATTTTGAGAGTAAATGAGGGCGTTGTTCTTATATACCCGGATAAGATATTTTTGTGGGTAATTGTTCGAAAAGGTGGTGCCGTTGGTGAATATGCCAACCAATGGTGCTTTTTGGTTGAATGTAAGCCCCGACAATTGCCCATCAAATTCTGGGTCTATCGTTATTTCAAATTTTAGTGCATCAGCAGAATTATAAGTAGCGGGGTTGCAGCTTTCCATCCCCTGAAAACACATGCCGACACCATTTAGACTTGGGGAACAGGAATGGCCGCCATTGGCCCGGTACACATTAGTGGCAGATACGGCAGTACATGCTTGGCTGAATGTTGCCGCAGTAAGTTCAGAGTAATCAAGTGCGGCTGCCGAAGAACCTCCGTCACAAGATTCCAGGTCCCACTTCGCCAGAATTTGACTTGATGGGCAAATTCCACCGCCAGCATTTTTGTACAAAACATATAACCTGATACCGGAATTGGTATTGGTAGCAGTTGAACCAAAGCGCATGTTAAAATCAGGGGCATAATTATCAGAATCCCATATAAAATTTTCAGTATTCAAAATGACACCCGCAGTGGCATTGTCCACGGCGTACAGATTACCTGACTGGGAATGGGCCAAGCCTGCATCCAAAGAACTGACAAAACTAAAAGGCCGTCCATTTACACTTTCAAAATTATCCTGGCTCAATGGATTGAGCTTTCTGCCCTGAAATGCTTTTGCTTTTAATGTACCGTTAGACCTGACCCTGAAATAGGAAGACCTGTCCCCCGTATTGGTCAATGACCATTTCAGTGGGCCAAAACCATTGACAAACCTTGTGTCCACCCCAACAAGCTCCACCTCTACCGCACCGGCAGGAAGCCCTAAGAAAGGACTGATGTCTTCAAAGCTGCCATTGGAATAACCGTCAATTTCTGTGGAGAGGCCAAACATGTCGGGTGTGATTTCAAGAAACTGGGTTGTTTCACCACTTAGGTTTACATTGTCAACCATCCAATACCAAGAATAATCACCAAAATAACGAAACCTCACTTGGGCATTGGAAACGCCCGAAAAATATTGGACAACATTAATTGACCGGGATTCTGGATCGGGCGTACTTGAGGTCGAACTGTACAAAGTCCACCATTTTGTTCCATCAAAAACTTCCACTTTGATTTCATTTGACCCGATGCTCCTGAAATATTGATCCCAAGACAATGTAAGGTCTATAAAAGTGGTCGTTGAAAAATCAAAAACAGACGAATACAAAATGACTTCTTCAGGATCACCAGTGCAGCATGAATAGTTGTCGCTATCAAAAATGGCTGCGGGAGAGGTTATCGGTGAATTAAAAGTCCGGTTGCCCGGGTTGTCAAAATGCCAAACATCCGAAGCATTCCCGACGGCTGTAGTTTGAGACCAACCCGGAGGTGGAGTTGTCCCTGAGGCACTTGAAAAGTTTTCGTCCATGTAAGTTATAACCTGCAGGCTGTAAGGGTAATGGATATTTTGCATGGACTGGCAGGGCGCTCCAATTTCTAAATCCCAGTCACCATTGACACCGGTTATATCATCAGAAGCAGCTATGGGCATCCCCAGCAACTGTTCAAGCTGTTTTACTGCCGCATGCCCTTTTTCGCCTTTGGCAAATTCGCAGCCATAGACATAGAGGTAGCTTATCCCGTTGCCCAGGCGGGGCCGGAGGAAGTCAGCGACCTCGGTGGCGTCCATCCATTGGCTGGCCAACAGGAGTTCTCCCGGCCGCCCATGTGTAAAAAGGTGGAAGCCCCCACAGGCATCCTGTTCATTTTGAAAGGCATTGAGTATAGACCTTGGTGCCTCAACGGCCTTGTCTATATAAATGGCATCGGCAGCAAGGGTATGGAGTGCAAAAAAGTAAAGAAATGCGGTGCAGAGAAGAAAATTACATTCTCGGCGGGCGGTCAGTACCTTGTTCCAAAGCGGGGGATAGCCCACTGGGTCAGTGTTTTTTACAGATAGGGCAAAAGTAGTTGTCATGTCGTGATTGTGTTTGATTCGTTTTTGTTATCCTGAAAACAAGCTATTGCAGTGATTAGTAATTAGTTGACTAGTGATTAGTCCGCCAAATCCCTGATAATGTGGCATTTAACCAAGAACTAAATGGTTAGCTAATTACGATTTGTACCACTATTCTTGTCCAGATAGAAAAGTGATTAACGGATATCCAGTTTATGTTAATTACAAAACGGGGGGAAGGGAAAAGGGAGGTGGGTGTATAGTCAGAAAGTCGAAAACATTAAAAAACAGTAACTACCTACCACCCCTCGAAATCCCGAAGGGATTGAATATGAATAGCCCCGGATGCAATTCGGGGGGTAGCGGTAACGATGGTAAACAACCCCAAAGGGGTTGAATGTCGGCCATCTGGATTCATATTCAACCCCTCTGGGGTTGTCATCGGCCCTCCATCGCACATCCCCGGATTGCATCCGGGGCTATTCATATTCAATCCCTCTGGGATTTCGAGGGGAATGGTAAGTAGTTACAAAAAATAAAAAAAGGGGGGAAGGAAAAGTATTTAAGATGAATACAAAATTTACTTTCGGGAGGCTTTGCAAAAAATTGCATATGCACTGTCGTTCTTCTCAAAACCATCTTTCAGTTCCAATAAGATCAAAGTGCATACACAAGAATATTTCCCACAATACTTTATTAAGGCTGTGGTGCTGTACGTGGGAGGTTTTTGTTGTACGTGAATCATTCTGGCACAAAATTCAGGGGCTAAGGCATGGCCTGCTTTACTGTCCCTCCCAATTTGTTTATTGTGGGTAACATTGGCAGAATGGTACTTACAGAAAAAAAGAAGCAGGGTATAATTCAACTATTTTCGCCCGAAAAGGACATCCTACTGCAGTGATTCGTAATTAGTTGATTAGTGATTAGTGTAAGTACTCAATAGGGTGTGTTTCACGCAAAGGCGCAAAGGCGCAAAGTAAGTTGAGAAACACCCGAAACTTACTTTGCGCCTTTGCGCCTTTGCGTGAAACACACCCTATTGAGTACTTACAAAATAAATAGTCCGCTGATTACGAATCGAACCACTACTTATTTGACCATTGCTAAACGAACCCTCTTGCGGCAAGAAAAAGGCTGAAACCTATCCTGCCTTTCTGTTCTTCTTGTTTGTCCTGATAAGTACCCAGATAGTTTCTTGATTCAGTATCGGAATGAAACAATTAGCAGCATATACATTAATTGCAATTTGCTTTCTTGCGGCCAACTGCTCCACCCTCTCGGCCCAGGACAGGAGAGGCCACTTGGACAGTTTGCTGGATGCGGCACAAGAAAACCGGGCGGTTACTTCCTCTTTGCCCCTTTTGTGGAAAATTTCCCGCGGATACCTGCCATTTAATAGAGACTCTGCAAAGCTGTATGCAGAAACAGGGATGAACCAAGCCCGAAGCCTGTCTGATTCCCTGTGGATCGCCAAATTTTCCCTCCAGATCAGCGAGGTTTTTTACAAAACAGGCGACTATGAGAAAGCCAAAAAGTATTGTGAAACGGCGCTTCCAATATTCCAAAGTTTAAACGCCCCTGCCGAAATTGCAAGAAGCTATTCCCAACTGGGCAAAATCCTGATATTTTCAGGGGATTTCCCCAAAGCAGAATCATTCTTTCAGCAAAGCATAAAAATCTGTGAGCAGACCGGCGACAAAAATAACCTCGCGCTCACTTACAGCTTTTATGCTTTTCTCCATTATTTCCAGCATGACTTCAGGCAAGCCTTGGATTTGTACGATAAAAGCCAGCACCTTTTCAGCCAGTTAAACGAGCCGGACCTGCCGGCCTTTGCCTCCAATGCCAATTTCATCGGCAGTATCCATTTTTATTATGGGGACATGTTCAAGGCGCTCGAAGCCTATCAGGAAAGTTTTGCAACCTTTGCCAAGATCGAGCACCAGGAAGGGATTGCCTATGCCTTGAACAATATCGGGCTGGTTTACCAAGAAGTTGAATATTTTGACGAGGCGCTCGTACACCACCTCAAGGCCCTTGAAATCAGAAAAGAAATCAAAGATTCTTTGGGCATTGCCTATTCCCTTTTTGACATCGGAAAATTTTACAAAAAACAAAACCAGAGCGGCAAAGCATTGGAGAGCTACCTCGAAGGGCTGAGCATCTGCCAGTTGATCGGGGCCGATGGTTTCATCAACGATTATTATACTTCGCTTGCCGAAATCTATGCAGAAAAAGGGGAAATAGCGACTTCCCGAAAATACTTAGCACAGCTAAAACAACCTGAAAACCCACCCAACGAGGCAAAGCTCATCTTGGCCAAATTGCTCATCTTGGAGAAAAAATGGAAGGAGGCGATACCTGTGGCACTTGGGGTTTTCAATGCCCCTGACGCGGATAATTTCATAAAATTGAAAAACGAATCCTCCGGTTACCTGATAGCATCTTACAGGGCTTTGGGGCAATACCGCAAAGCCCTTGAATTCAGCTTGATAAAACAAGCCTTGACCGACAGCCTCAATAATTTGCAAAACGCAAAATTGACCCGGAGGCTTGCCTTTGAGTTTGAGTCGGAGCGAAAGGAAGCCGAACTGGAAAGCCTGACAAGGCAGAACCAATTGCAGAAAGCTCAAATGGAAAAGCAGCGGTATTTGTTGTACGCAATCCTCTTGCTCGGGCTGGTCGCAATTTTGACAGCGCTCGGTTTTTATGTTATTTCTAAAAAAAACAAGCAACTGGCAGAAAAAGAAACCCAACTCAGAAATTCCACCCTCAACCTGTTCGCCAATATTTCGCACGAACTGCGGACTCCACTGTCAATCCTCCGCATTCCCCTCGAACAGATGCAGCAAGGCCGCTTCAATGGCGACATCGCCAAAACCAGAGCGGTGATGCTCAAAAATGTGCAGAGACTGACGGACTTGGTGAACCAAATCCTCGATATAGCAAGGACAAAAGAAAGCCAGCTAAAGCTCCACCTGCAATATGAAGACCCCATAGAGTTCCTCCGGGTGTTTGTCGGGCAGTTTGGTTCTTTTGCCAGTTATAAAAACCTGGACTTGGAACTGGTGCTTCCAAGCCGGTCTTTGTCCATCCATTTTGACGAAGAAATATGGAGCAAAATCCTGAACAACCTGATCAACAATGCACTCAAATTTACTGAAAAAGGCAAGGTCTGCATTGAGTTTAAGTACTTGAAGGAAAAGGTCGAGTTTAAAATAACAGATACAGGCAAAGGCATCCCCGCCGAATATTTGCCGCATATTTTCAAGCGCTATTACCGGAGCCCAATGGAAGTCCACCAGAATTTCACAGGTGGCCTGGGCCTTTCTTTGGTCAAAGAATTGGTCGGCCTATATAAAGGTACGGTTGAAGTGGAAAGCGAAATAGGCAAAGGGACTGCATTCACCATTCGGCTGCCCCATAAAGAACATTTTGGAAAGGAGGAAATCCCAACTGAATTTGAGGTTTTAAATTTGAACCTGGCCCCGCAAAAGCAAGGCGCAAACTTGGAAAGCCAAAACCTGCTGCCCGTTTCGGCCAGCCCTGTTTTTGCCATGCCCAACAGGGAAAACGGGAAGCTGAAAAAGGTTTTGATTATTGAAGACAACATAGAATTAAACGGGATGATCGCCAATTACCTCTCCGGACGGTTCAGTGTATATCAGGCATTCGATGGTGTCGAAGGCTTTGAAGTAGCACAAAAAGTAGTGCCCGACCTGATTTTGACAGATGTGGTGATGCCCAAAATGGACGGGATAAACCTTTCCCAAAAACTGCACACCTCGACCGAAACCAGCCATATCCCCCTGATAATAATAAGTGCCCTAAAGGACGAGTACCTCGACAAAGGCTTCTGGAAAGCAGGAGTGGTTGATTTTATCCAAAAACCGCTCGACATGGAACGCCTCTTTTCCAAAATCAACAACCTCGTCAACAGCAGGGAACAATTTAAATCCCTGATCCAAAAAAACGGATGGATTCAAATAACCGATGACCTTCCGGTCGCAGACGGTGACCAGGATTTTCTGGAAAGGATGCAAAAAGTGTTGATGGAAAATATGGACGAAGAAGCATTCGATATTGACAAGCTGAGCCAATTGATGTTGGTCAGCCGGATGCAATTGTACCGGAAGGTGAAATCCCTCACGGGGATGACCCCCGGAAAGCTCATCCAAAAAGTAAAAATGCAATATGCTTACGAGCTGTTGCTGAACGGGAAATGCAAAAATGTCACCGAAGTAGCTGGCAGTATCGGCTATGCCAACCTTTCCTTTTTCAGCCGGAAGTTCAAGGAAGTCCATCAGGTAAATGCCACGGATGTTTTGAAAATGGGGGAAAAAGCAAAAAAGGATATCTGTTGAAAATTGGTTCAGCATAAATTACAAATACGCTTTTCCCCAGTTCTTTCCTGCAAATTCTCCAATTCCCAATTTGGGAACTTATTATTTGACCGTTACTTAACATTCCCTTTTATTTTCTCTCCGAATATTTAACAAGGCATTATGTGCCATGCCATACTGCCCGGCGTCCTAAAGTTGTTTTTATTTTCATTTCACAAAACCTGCACACATGAAAATGATGAAAGTATTGCTTGCCCTGGTCATCTTGATATTTGCCGTGCAAGCTGGGTTCGCCCAAGAAATAATGAACAGGGAGGCCACCGAAGGACCGGTTGTTTTTACCAAAAATAAGAAGGACAAACTGCTCGTCGGGAGCGGAGGGCCGTCAAGCAAAAAACTTCGGGCTACCAAAAAACAAAAGCTGCAAGCAACTCGCCCGGACAAAAAACCAGCACCAAAAACCAGCAATACCGGCTACATCGAAAACAAAAACAACTTGCACAAAAGGGCCACGAAGCCCAACAACAAACACAAAAACAGGTGGGGCTGAAAAAACAGCACAGTCCCCTAAGATTAAAAGTCGGGTGATTACTAACACTCATTTGAGGGCGGCCTTGCGGCTGCCCTTTTTTAGTTAAAATAACTCACGTTCTAAGTATGGAACTTGGCGCCAGTCCGAAGTATCGGGGCGGGCACTAAGGGGACAACCAAATAATGGAAATTGTCATAAATCATTGATTGTCAATGGGCGGTATCCATGGCCCACGTTATTTAAAAACTACATATTTGTCTTCGGCCTCCACTATCTGCTTTATTGTTTCCCGGAAATCGAGGTACCGTTCTGCGGGGATGTTTGTTCTTTGGGTGGCTACAGTCCGGGTCACTTTTACCTTTTGGTCGGTCACTTTTTCGATCACAAGTTGATATTTGATAAACTCATTGTCAATGTCCACCGCTTCGGGGAGTTCAACCAGAGTACTCCCATCGGGCAAGTCCAAAACAATTTCAGTAGAGTAAGCCTCGGTATTTTCATAAACCCAGTAGAGCAGCGGGCATTTCCGTTCTTTATTGGGAAAGTCGTCGAGGTCAAAAAGGAGGTCGAAGTAGGGGACTTTGACGGCCTTGAGGTTGCCGAGCGAGATCAGTTCGTTCTGGGCAGTAAAGTCGGCAGTATAGGTAAAAACTGGGTCCCGGCTGTCGAGGTTTTGGAATTGGAAGTCTTCCAGTTCCAAATGGTTGTTAAAAGGCCTGTTCAGCAGTCCCTCCATTTTTTCTTTGGTCTGCTCTTTGGTCAGGCCGAGAAAGTAGTACCGGTGACTGCCAGCCCGGTCTCCCTTTGCTTCAAGTTGGGTGTTTATTTCAAGGTTTTTCCCATTGATGGCTACCGTTGTTTTTCGGTGGATTTCGGTAGGCACTTCTGCTTTTCGCGGCAGGTGCATGAGTTGTTGGCCGATGGCCTCTCCCTCGTAGTTGGGGATGACGAGCGCCTGGGCATTGATGAGGTGGTTGGGCATGGCCCCGAACGGGAGTTTCTCGCTAGTGAGCTCTTGGAAAAGCTGCTTGCCATCGAGGTCAATGCTGATGATGCAATGGTCAAATTCCATGGAGGGCAGGCGCATGGTTTCCTCGCCGTTGTTGCGCAGGTTGACCAATACGAGGTGGGTGTTCAGGCCTGCTTTTTTGGCGAGGGTGTGGTAAAGTAGGGAGAGGTCTTTGCAGTCGCCCAACTGGGTACTGAGGGTGAGGCTCGGCTTCTGTGGCACGTAGTTGCTTTGGCGAAAATCAACCGAGCTGTAGCGGACGTTCTCGCAGAGGTAGTCATAAATGGCGATGGCTTTTTCTTGGTCGGTCTGTAAATTTTTTCCGGCAAAAATCCGGTCGTATGCCTCGTCGAGGAGGAAGTCCTCTTTGCTGACCGACAGGCCGAGGTCGTGGTACCAATCAGAGAGGTATTCCCAAGAAGGGACGGTGGAATAGTCAACGCAAATGCCAATTTCGGAGAAGGCCGGCATCCAGGGTTCGTCGCTGCATTTTTCGGGTTCTGTGAGTGTCCATTCGTGCAGGGTGAACTCTTCCGTTTTCTTGGCAATGTGCTTGGAAGGGAGCAGTGGGTTTTCAAGTATATCAATTTCCAGGTCAGTAGGTACGAGCAGCCTGAAAATGGACCGGCCCATTGGCACAAAGGCATTGCCCCCCCATGTGAACCAATGCTTCTGCCCCAATTTGCCGAAGGCGTAACTCTCTAAGCGGTAGGTGACGAGTATGGCGTCGCCGATTTCGAGAGAGGGGAAAACGATTTGGTTGTCGTTGGTTTCGGCCAATATCCGTTCGCCGTTTTGCTTGATGACCTCTGCTTTTTCGATGAAGAGTTGTTGATTGCTGTTGTAGCCGATGCTGGTCTCTTTCCACTGGTTCACGCCCGATTCGGTGAGCACTCGGATGGCGAGCGTTTCGTAATCAAGGCTGGCTCCGCCCTCAAATATGGCCATGTTTTCTTCGTAAAAAATATACTCGTAGTTGTCGTCTGTGGCAATGGGACGGGAGAGGAAAGCATTTATTTCATCGTAAACCTTGTCTTTTTTGAAATAAGAAAGAATGGGTTTTTTGCCCTGCAACTGGCGGAGTTTTTTGCGTTCCTTGAACAGGTTCTTGCCATAAAGCACAGCTTTTTCAAAAGCGGCAATGGTTTCTTCTTCCCTGCCCATTGCTTCCAAGATGTATGCCTTGTCTTTCAGTGCGGCAGCGTTGTACGGCATGTTGGCCAAGCGCATCTCTGCCATTTCCAAGGCCCTTTCGTAATCTTCTTGTTCGTAATAAAACTTGGCCATCTGTGATGTCAGGATGTAGTCGTAGGGAGCCATGTCGAGTTCCCGCAGCAGCAATTTTTCTGCTTTGCCGCGGTTGCCCAGTTTGATATATTCGCTGGCCAATTGCCTGACGACCGAGTGGCTGTAGTTTTCTTTGAGGTATTTTTCCAGCAGCGCTGCCGGCGCCTTGGCATCAGGGTCGGTTTTTTTCAATAGGCGGTAATTGTACAAAAGGTATTGCTTGTTGTTGGGGTGCTTTTTGAATGCTTCTTTTACAGTCGTCAGCAGCGCTGCATATTCTTTTCGGGCTGTTTGTATTCGGATGAGGTAGTCGAAATACCCTTCCGAGGAATCGCCGATGTAGGGCCTCAGTTGACCAAACAGCTCGTCGGCCTTTTCATAGTCTTCATTGCTAAAGCTGATTTCCAGGTCATAGGCCAAAATGAGGGGCAGGCCGGGGTCGAGCTTTCTGAGTTTTTCCAATTGGCGGATCAGTTCGGTGCGGTTGTCCAGGTCGCTGAAATTTTCCAGGAGGGCGTGGTGGAGCAGGATGTTGTTGGGGGCGGTGGCCAATGCCTTTTTGAGGGTAAGGATAGCCTGTTCCGTGTTTTTGCTGCGGTAATAGGTTTTGGCCAGCAACAGGTAATTGATGAGGTTGCGGGGTTCATCTTCGATTTTCTTTTTGAAAAACGCTTCCGCAAAATGGGGTATCAGCTCGCCCAAATCTGCCGTGCTGCCTTTGGCATAAGGCTGGTACTTGCTCGAACAGGTCAGTCCTTCCACGGGTTGCCCGTTTTCGTCCAGCAGCCTGACAAGGATGTTCGGATAATTGGTGTTGTCGGTAAAGCCCAATTGCACCAATATGCGGTTGACTCCTTTTTTCAGCTTGACCCGGCGCTGCATCAGGTCCATGTCTGTTCTCCGTTCCTCCGGTTGTTCGATGGCAAGCACATCGTTTGCCCAAAGTTTCAACTGGCCAGTTCCGCCCAGTGATACGGTGACGGTGCGCTCACCGGGGCTGGTCACAAAGGTTTGCAGGTAAACGACCGATTCGCTGCTCTGGATGCAAAATTGGCTGGCCGCCCAGCCTTCTTTTTGTTTGTATTTGGGCGTGAACCACTGGATGTCGTAGCTTCCTTTTGACTGGAAGACCGCATCAGGGGCAGCTAGTTGCACAGGCGGATAGTTTTTGTTGTAGCCGCTTCCCGAAGGGTTGTCGAACGGGCCGGTGTATTGCCAATCTGTGATTGCCTTTATTTGTTCCCAGTTTGCCCAGGCATCTTCACGGCGGTTGGCCAGCAGGTAGTGCATGCCCAGTGTATAATGTGCCGAACCACTGACACTCCTGTTGACCCGCTTATCAGATATTATTTTTTTCAAAAAATCGACCCGTTTCTTTTCTTTCACATACGAGTCTTTGTTTACGGCCTCATCAAGCCAAAGGGCATACAGATAGGGGGATGGGTCGGCCATGTCTGGATACACTTCCTGCATCAATTCGAACGATTCGAGGTTGACCTCAACAGTGTTCAGAAAAGTGAGGGCCATAGCCGCATCGAGCCGGGTCTGCTCCTGTTTCAATGCTTTGGTGAACAGCTTACGGGCCAGTTCCCGGTCTTGGTTTTCGAGTGCTTCCCAAGCTTCGTCAATGTTGTTGGCGGACAGGTTGAAAAAAGAAAAAATGAGCAAGAAACTAAAAAGAGAACATTTCATGGACAAGTTTTTTTTAAGAAATTGTAGGAGGGAGGGAGGATGCCTGTTTGTTCAATGGCGAAGGGCAAAGATAATGTGTCATCGCCAATAATATTAGACCTTGTTCGGATTTGAAGGGTTTTCTCATAAAAACGTGAAATGATATTTTATGAAAAAGCCCTCATTGGATAATTTTGGGCAGTGCAGTGATTCGTAATTAGTTGATTAGTGATTAGTTCGTCAAATCCTTGACAATGTGGTATTTACAAAAAAATAAATAGTCCGCTATACTGAACCATAATAGGTTTTGTGCATTTGCCCTCGCCAGCCCCCAGCCCCAGAAGGGGAGTACTGCCCACTATGCACAAAACCTATTATGGTTCAGTATAATTACGAATCGAACCAGTAGTGTTAATTTTGACGTGATAGGCATAAGCATGTTCATCTGATTTCCAAGCACTTAAACCAAGCCCCCGTCTCCGCTGCTTTGTCATCCGCCTTTAGGCGGATCTGCCCACGTTAGGGAGGCTGCATGGCTGCACTTCTAACCTAAACAGATCCGCCTAAAGGCGGATGACAAAGCAGCGGAGACGGGGGCTTAGTGCCTGAAATCACGTCAAAATTAACACTAACTAATTTCGTGTTGTATGTTTCTACCCAAAGGGTTTTCTTATAAAAATGAAAATCAACGAATTGAAAGACTTTTTAAAAAAAACGCCTACGTAGGAATCTTAGGGGAAATGACAATATCAGTGGCCTTTCCGTTTTTATAAAAATACTGTAATTATTCCAATAGTCCGTGGGGTTATTTTTAGAACAATAGTTGGAAAACGTGGGCTTTTGAGAATCGGATTTTAATTATTTGCCTGTTTGGGGAGACCCCGAACACCCAAATAATTAAAAAACCTATCTGTTGCAGATTTTCCAAATGCACCAAGTTTCATAAATATCTGGAAATCAGCAATTTAATAAAAACGGGGCAAAACACGTTTTGCCATATTTTCAAATTTGTCCCCAAAACCACCACGAACCATTGATATTAAATATTATCCTAATTTAGTATTGTCAAGATTATTAGTTTAATCTGCCTAA
>DROJ01000608.1 GCA_011321935.1 Bacteroidota bacterium
ATTTGGGTCTATACTTTTAAAGGCGGCATCAAAACCATCATCTGGACGGACACCCTGCAGACCATTATGTTCCTCGTGGCGATGGTCTCTACCATTATATATATAGGTTCGGAAATGGACAAGGGAGTGGGCGATTTAATTTCGATGATAAAAGAAAGCGACTATTCAAAAATGTTCTTTTTTGACGGCGGCTGGGGCGACCCGAACAATTTTTTCAAACAGTTTCTTGCGGGCGCATTGATAACCATCGTGATGACGGGGCTTGACCAGGACATGATGCAGAAAAACCTTTCCTGCCCCAATATACGCGATGCGCAAAAGAACATGCTCACCATGTCGTCCATCCTGTTTTTTGTCAATATTATTATATTGTCGCTCGGCGCTTTATTATATATATATGCTGCGCAATTAAATATCGAAGTGCCTGCCCGTACCGATTATTTATATCCCACCATTGCACTGCACCACCTGCCCGCTGCGGTCGGCCTGACCTTTATGCTCGGCCTTATTGCCGCCGCCTATTCGAGTGCCGACTCGGCGCTCACAGCACTTACCACTTCTTTTTGCGTTGATTTTTTGGGCTTTGACCAAAGGTCTCCCCACGGAGAAAAAAATAAAAAAACGGAACCGGAAAACAGGAAAACCCGCTTTATGGTACACGTCGGTTTTTCGGTAATATTGGCCATTACTATATTGGTATTTAATTCATTGAACAATGATGCGGTTATCAATAATTTATTCAAAGCGGCAGGCTATACATATGGCCCGTTGTTGGGGCTTTTTGTTTTTGGCATGTTTACCAAAATAAAAATAAAGGACAAACTGGTGATCCCCGTATGTCTTTTAGCACCTATATTGACATGGCTGATCGTGGGCTGGTCGAAGTCGTCGCTCGGCTTTGATTGGGGCTTTTTGAACATTGCCTTGAACGGGGCGGTCACGATGGTGGGACTGTTGCTTATTGCGGAGCGATAGGATATTATTTGAAGATGATGGTATTATACTGAACCTTTTTAGGTTTTGTGCAAATTGAAAAAGTTGAGAAGAGTTGAGATGGTTGAGACAGGTTGAGATGGTTTATCTCAACCTGTCTCAACCATCTCAACTCTTTCTTAAAATGCACAAAACCCAAAAAGGCTCAGTATATATTTATTAACAAGTTGTCGCAAGTGCTAAGGCGAATTTAAAGGGCTTTCCCATAAAAAATAAAACTGGCGTTTTTTTTATAGGAAAGCCCTTGGCGAATTTATGAGCCACCATCCCGAAACTTCGGAACAAGTATTGCTACGAAATTATATTCGGCTTTTTAAGGCTATGCAAAACGCTCACATTACCTGTCCCGAAGTTTCGGGATGACACTCAATAAATTTCGCTATACACTTCCGACAACTATGGAGACTTGGCACAATGGGGTTGACCCTCGCTTTGGCCCATTGAGTCAACGCCTTTCTTCCCGCACTCCCCGCGCAAAGAGCCTGGTCCCGGTACTTCGGGGCATGGCCTCAATGAACCTGCTGAATAGGTACAAATTAAAATCAATGTTATGAAAAAGTTTTTACTCTTATTTTGCACTGGGCTGTTCTTTACTAGCATTAGTTTTGCTGCAAACATTACATGGACCGGAGCGACCTCAACAGACTGGAGCATAGGTTCAAACTGGGATTCAGGGGCCAAGCCAGGAATGTCAGATTATGCAATTTTAGGCCCTGGGGCTACAGTTAATATTTCTACTACCGAAACCATTCAGGGGGTGCGCGTCAATGGTGCAACACTAACTATTACAGGAACAGGCGTGCTTAATTGTACGCAGGGCTCTGCAAATCCGGGAATTTGGCATAGCGCCGGTACCGTAACCAATAATGGCATCATCAATATTGCAATGATTACGCACGACGCAGATATTCAAATACAAGGAACGTTTACAAATAATGGGGTTATTAATTTGGGTGACAAACGGATTAACGTGATAAGTGGCAGTTTGACCAATAGCGGAACAATTGATATCGGTAATGCGACAGGCACCTTTGCTTTGCAGGGTTCAATTACCAGTACAGGTACCATTAAAGGGCATAGCACTAATAGTACGGGGGCTATTGCCACCGCGGTCCATATTTCAGGAGGGACACTTGCACCGGGAAATTCGCTGGGGCAATTGTCTTTTAGGAACGGTTCTAACATAACTGGAACTGTTACCTATAATGCAGAAATTGACAAAGGAGCTTCAGCAAATGATTTTTTATATTTTTTTGGAACTGGAACTTATGACATCAGTAGTCTTGATGTAGTGGTAACACAGTTGGATGCAACAGCTTTGGCAGTCGGCGATCAATTTATGATTGTTCAAAGTGCTGGTGTTGGTTATTCAAATACTTTTAACTCCATTGATTTTTCTGCGCTCACTTTACCTGCGAACAGCACCTTGAGTGTAATTTATAATGCCAATGATGTAACGATAAAAGTGGTCAGCACTTTGCCCGTTAAATTATCCCATTTTGCAGTTAATGAAAAAGGGAACCATGCTTTTTTGGAATGGCAAACAGCCAGTGAAATAAACAACAAAGGTTTTGAAGTTCAAAAAAGCACCGATGGCCAAAACTGGAAAAACATTGGTTTTGTGGAAGGCCGGGGAACAAGTGCCGAAATAAATAATTACACTTTTGCCGACGGGCATCCTGCACAGGGCATCAATTACTACAGACTAAAACAGATGGATTTTGATGGGAAATATGAATATTCAACTGTCATAGAACTACGTTTTGAGAGTGAATTTACTGGGTTTGATATTTTTCCGAACCCTTCTAATGGCGTATTTCATATTATTAATACAAAAGACCCGATAACATCACCGGTTAAAGTATTCGCAGCTAAGGGCAAACTCTTGACGGAACTCATGCCCCTAGCTAACAGTATAGATTTGTCCGTTTTGCCAAAAGGAGTTTATTATCTGCAAATAGGAAACGAATCCAAGAAACTTATCATTCATTAGATGCGAATAACGGGTTAAAAAAAACTACTGATTTTCAGGACGTTACGTTTACTTCCCGAAGTGAATTCGGGATAAAGTTTAGTAAACGTGGAGCCTAAACCATTGAAAATCAATGCTCGCAAAATTTAACCCGTTATTCGCATTATTAGAAATTGGATTAAGTTTTGGCTGTGGCACGATTACTTATTTAACCCCATTTGGAAATACCCATTGTTGAATACAGGGTAATATTAAATTTGCGCGTGTCGTGGGATAAAGAATAACACTCTGCTGGCTCAAGTCTTCACTATTACAAAAGAGAATAAAAGTGACAAGTTGTTGCTCCCGAAAACAAGCTGGGAGGGATTACTTGCGGCAATTTACCGAACAAACTTTTTCAAGTGGTGTATCATTTTTTTCTCGCTAATATCTGCCGTCCCTGCGGGACTAGGATGAATCCCTCGAAAAAAAAAAGCATTACATTTGATACACCGCCCTTTTTCAAAACCATTACCTTTGCCACCTCCGTAAACAAAACAAAAAAAGATGAACCGCTACCTCTTGGTCCTAAGCCTCCTCACGGCCCCCTTGTTCCTCTCTGCGCAGCAAGGCTATTCCATATACAAAGGCACCGTAACCGACCGCGAAACCAACGAAACGCTGCCCTATGTCCACATCGCCTGGTCGGGCAGCCAATACGGCACGGTGGCCAACGAAGAAGGGGCTTTCCAGATAAAAATACCCGACAGCAACATGGGCGATACGATGGTTTTCTCATTTATGGGATATGAGCCTTACTATCTCCCTGCCACAAAAAAACTGCCGCAAAACAAAAAGCTGCGCATTGCGCTGGCCCCTGCCACGCAGGAACTTTCAATGATCGAAGTGTCCCCGGTGGACGCGAAAAAAGTTGTGCAGGCCACCATCAAAAACATACCAAAGAACTACACCAAAAGGCCATTTCTGGTAAAAGGTTTTTTCAGGGAAAGCGGCATCCGGGAAGATACGGGCAGGGAGTTTTTATTTGCCGAAGGCGTCATATTGACGCATAAAAACCAGCACGGCGACATTGACCGGGGCGACTATGTGAGCCTCTTAAAAGGCTACCGGAAAAAACTGCAGTACGACCTCCGCGTGGACGGCCAAACCTATCAACTGCCGCAGGTCACGCAGGGGGCATATATAGGTGTCAGGTTGGACATAGTGCGCGACCCGGGGTTTTTCCTTTCCAAAAAAAGATACCGCGATTATGAATATGAATACGAGCGCACAGATATATTGAACGGCAAGCAGATATATGTCATCCGGTTTTATCCAAAAGAAGGGAGCAAGCAGGCATGGCTGAAAGGGCTGCTGTTTGTAGAAAAGGAACAATATGCCGTGGTGAAGGCAAGCTATGAATATACGAAAAGCGCAAGGGCATATTACAACAAATCGGAGGCCGCAGATATATTGAAATTGCAGCAGCGGAAATTCGAGGCAGCTTATTTCCAATATAAAGGAAAATGGTTTTTGAAAAATGCCCGCATAAAAACAAAATATACGGAAAGCTGGACCTCCGTGCCTTTGGCCATCAATATGGACTTTATAGCCACGGCAGTGGAAACAAATATCAAACTGGACAACGACAAACAAAACATTAAACTGGACACCAAAAATATTATCCCTTATAACCGGGCATTTGCATTCAACGAAAGATTGGAAAAAGCGGGCGATGGCTTTTGGGGCAGCGACAATATATTGGAGCGGCTGCAACAGCCCAATGACAAAACCGAAATGCAAAATATCGACTCCACTTTATTTTCAATAAATATAAAAACCACGCCGGCCCTGCCGGCAAACGAAAAAGAACCAGCAGCCAAAACGCCCAAGCCCGTCCCCCAGGTTTTCCTGTTGCCGGAGCAATCTCCTTTTGAGAAAAAAATGGAAAACTATTACCTCAATTACCTGCCCGAAAAAGTATTTGTCCATACCGACAAAAACATATACGCCGGGGGCGAAACCATTTGGATGGCCATATATTTAATGGACGGGCGGAGCCACCGCCCCGGCACTTACAGCAACCTCGTGCGGGTGGAACTGCACAATGCCGGGGACGAAGTTGTTGCTCAACAAAACCTGTTGTCGGAAGACGGGCATACTTCGGGGCAGTTCGACCTGCCCGCCGATATTGTCCCGGGAGAATACCAGCTCACTGCTTTTACCAATTACCAGCGCAACAGCGGCGATGAAATACTTTTCAAAAAAACCATCCGCATTATTGGCGGGCTGAAAGAAAGCGGGGGCGTGGAAATAGAAGCGCCCGTTTCTTCCGCCCCGTTTTCCCGCAAGAAAAAAGAAAAGGTACGGCTCCGTTTTTTCCCCGAAGGGGGGGATTGTTTGAATGGGCATTTATGTAAAATGGCTTTGATAGCGGAAAACGCTTCCGGCCGGCCAATGCAAATAAATGCGGTATTGCGGGACGGAGAGGGGCAGGAGGTGAACGAAATAAAAACGGGCAAAAACGGGATGGGGAGTTTTATATACCTGCCCGTAAAAGGAAAGGAATTTTATGCGACAATAGAGGGCCTGGGCAAAGCATACGACATCCCCCCGGCATTGGACGAAGGCTTCCACCTCGGCCTCCAACATTTAAAACAGGAAGTCCGCCTGTCGCTGAAAACCAACCGCCCGAAAGGCTTGGCAGGCGCGCGCATAACGGTACATTTACGGGGGCGCGTTTTAATAGACCAGGCCCTTTCCAATA
>DROJ01000609.1 GCA_011321935.1 Bacteroidota bacterium
ATGCTTTTGGTTCTTTTGCCACCTCACCCCCAACCCCTCTCCTCGTTCAGGAGAGGGGAGAAGACGCGTTTTTTTCTGGCAGAGTATTCCCGGAAAGGCCGTTATCCCGGTAGTTGAATAATATGCCTCTTTTATATAGTTTGCGATTATTGTTCATTGAAAGACCCGGGACGGCAACCCTGGAAATTTAGCGAAATCCCGGGAACCCGGGATATTACTTTGGGGCCAGGTACTATTGGAGCGCAGCCATGCCAAAGGCAGGCAAGCGGAAATCCCGACCACTCGGGATGACCCGGCGATTGGGCGCTGGGGGAGTGTGGACCCGCTGGCAAGTAAATATCCTTCATGGTCGCCTTATACGTATGCTCTAAACAATCCTATTAATTTTATTGATCCTGATGGAATGCAGGTTGTTGGCGATAGCACAGACTTGGCAACATTTGCCGGTCAATTAAACGACTGGATAACAAATAATGGAATAGAAAATGCTTTTGTTTCTGTTTCATCCATAACAGATCAAGACGGAAATACAACCTTTCAACTAAACTTAGTTGGTACTGGTTGGAATGATCTTGCTAACGGAGATCAATCAGTTACAGGCTTGACTATTGCATTACCATTTGGAGGTGCTGATGCAAATGTCGTGGCAACCAATGCTTTAAATCATTTCGGTGATGTAGTGCGATCGGAAACGGTTATTGATCTAGTATATGGGGCAACTTCATCTGTCGGAGGAAGTACAAAAAGCGGTGGCATCAATGATAATGGTATTCATGTTGGACTTGCGCCAGGAGCAAATCTTGGTGTCGCCATGCATGAACTTGTCGGCCATGGTCATCCTTATTACAATTCCGCTTGGGAAAACGATGTTGGGAATGTATTTGGGAGCACTTCTCGAAGTAGATTTCATGATGGAGATGGAAAAGGTTCATGGTATGGAGAACCTTGGGGGCAATTCGGAAAAGGTGGAAGATATGCAGGCGACTATTCATATCAATATTGATTTTTTGGACCTAAAATTCCAAGTTTTCAAATGCCTTCAAAATTACATCGGATTAAGCGTTAATAGTTCATACATTTTGAGATAATTAAAACATGGAGTAAGAAAAGAGTGAAAAAAATAGTAATTTTTTTGGGACTATTTTTGCTGGTTTATTGCTCCTCATGGTTTATTTTGGGTGAATCTTTACTGTTTGAACAAGGTCTCAAACGCCTATTAAAAGAAGATTTTTTAAAGTATCACAAAGGAAAAGAATTTATTATCATTTCAAAAATTAATGACAAAATTGTGGTACATAAATACAGCACACAATTGCCTGGTAGAGTCATAACAACAATAAACAATTTACAGGAACAAACAACGTTCTTCGAAAAACTCCAAGTAAAAAAGAATACGGATGAAATCATTTTACTCGGTATGGTTATAGTAATAAAGAAAAATAATCCACTGTGGGGAGCAATAAACTGTCAATTGATTCCAAACGATAGTGGAACACATTTGTATTATATTTGGGCAATTTTTGATTGGATAGAGCTGCCATAATTTTCTTCGCAGTATATTTAAAGAGGCAGTTTCGTTTTTTGTGTAAACGAAAAAAAACGATAAGCTTCTGTTGGAACCAAACGGGAAAAAGGGGCCGTACAAGGTGCCCGAACGGCACGGTTACATTTTTAAAGATTTTCGGAAAAACCTTACCCCGCCAGAGGCGGGTGGGGCAGGCCCGACCCCTTTCCTAGCCCAGGAGAGGGGTGTACAAGGCTTGTGGCTTTGTGTGAGTAGGAAGTATTCATTGTTTGGATAGATAGAGCTGCAAGCTTAAATCGCAGAATTTTCGGGTGACCGGGTGGTAATGCAAGAAGTGTTGGTACGGAGATAAAATTCCGCCAATGCTTTTGGTTCTTTTGCCACCTCACCCCCAACCCCTCTCCTCGTTCAGGAGAGGGGAGAAGACGCGTTTTTTCTGGCAGAGCCTTGCCGGAAAGGCCGTTATCCCGGCGGTTGAATAATATGCC
>DROJ01000610.1 GCA_011321935.1 Bacteroidota bacterium
AAAATTGACGGTGCGCAAAAGACACTGGTTATGAGGGCTTTATATCATACCGATGGCAGGTGGGAGCAATTTTGGACCTTCATTGACAATTTTGGATTTTCTCTAAATTGACTACATCACGCGGCGGTCACACCCAGTGATTAGTTCGCCAAATCCTTGATAATGTATAATTTACAAAAAAAATAAATAGTCCGCTAATTACGAATCGAACCACTAGTGCATGTTGGGATTTTATTTTATTGAAAATCAATAGTTAAAGGAGCATAAGATTTTCCAGATTTTAAAAATCTGGAAAATCTAAACGCCCATATTTTATAACTCGCTGATTATTAGGTCATAAAAACAGATTTTAAAAATCTGGAAAATCTAAACGCCCATATTTTATAACTCGCTGATTATTAGGTCATAAAAATCTCAACATGCTCTAATGTTTCAACCTTCAAATAAGTGCCTATTAGATTATATTTTTCCCAGTATCCCCCAGCCCCCAATAAATATCACGGCATATAGCCAGCGGTTTTATTTTTGGACAATTATCTTTTTATAAAAATATTTATCCCCCGATTTTATTTTCAAAAAATAGACCCCGCCCGTATATCCGTCCAATTTAATTTCAGCACGGTTCCTATTATCGTTTATATACTGCCTTTTGACCAGCCCTCCGATTTCATTGTAAATTTCAACAGCGTCTATATTCTGGGAATTGTTTTTTAATTCCACCATCAATTTATCATTCGCCGGGTTTGGGAAAACATAAAACAATAAATCGTTTTTAACCTGCCGGAAAGAAGTAGGGTTCATGGTGGTCGTATCTTCTTTGATATGGACAACTTGGTTGACGGGCAAATCATATAATGTCTGGCTATTATTGCCCCCCGTCCAAACCACGGTCAGGCTGTCAACAGAAGGCAAGTCGCCCAGCCCAAAATGCAGCCGGCTCGAAACGTGCGAAGCATGGCTTGACCCTCCGCTCACCTCTTGCAATAATGTCTTGTCGCCGATACATAAATATACTTTTGAGCCATAAGCGTCCCTGTTCACTTTCACGCCTTCCAATGTGACCTGCAGCCAGTTTTTTTCATTGCCTTTTTGGTTGTTGTATAATACTGTTTTTTGCCCCGTCAAGGTGGGCGGTATATTCAAAACAACAGAAATCATATCGAGGTCGCCATCGTTGTCGTAATCGGAAAAAGACATGCCACGGGAAACCGAACTGTTTTTGATTCCATAACTTTCACCGGCTTCATCAAATATGCCATCGCCATTGTTCAAAAACAATACATCGTCAATAGCCGTAGTCGAAGGTAAAAAAGGAGCGGAAGGGATCCACCCATTGGCCACATACAGGTCGAGGTCGGAGTCGTTGTCGATGTCCAAAAAAGCGGTGCCCCAGCTTACTGAAAGCAAGCTGTCTGTAACAACCCACTCGTTTCCCGTACCGCTTATATCTGTGATGTCATTAAAAGTATTTCCGTTGTTTTCGAGCAATATGTTTTTCCCGAAATTGGTCACATAATAATCGAAGTCGAGGTCTTGGTCTATATCGCCGACGGCAATGCCCATGCCGTACATTTTTGCATCGGCATTATATTCACTGGCTACCGGCCAGAAAAAGCCGTTGTCGGAATTGAATTGGAACAATTGGTTGGGCAAAATAAATTCACCAAAATCATTGGCAATATATATGTCCATATCTCCGTCCATATCAAAATCAGAAGCAGTAACCGCCAGTGCGCAGCCGTTGTCAAACAGGTTCAAGGTATTTGCCTCGTCCTGGAATTCACCGTTGCCCATATTGTGGTAAAAATTGTTCCTGTAACAGGTATGGTTATATTCGATTATATTTCCCTCGTCGTCATAAACAAATCCCACCTCGTCCACGTAATTGGCCGTATATATATCCAACAGCCCATCGAGGTCATAATCAATAAAGGTAGCGCCCATCGTCTGCACTTTGTCGCCTGCCTCCATATTGTTCCATATTTCCGTAAAAGTGCCGTCGCCGTTGTTTTTAAACAAAAGGTTCTTGCCTCCGCCCGGTTCAAAATCCGAATACCAAGTGGTGACAAAAAGATCCTTATATCCGTCGTTGTCTATATCCCCGGCAATGACGCCCGTGGTGTAATATAATTTTGTGATAACAAAACCTGCCCCGATGCTATTATAGGTAAAAGTACCGTCGCCGTTGTTTATATAAAAATGGTCGCGGTCGTTGCCTGCGGTAATATAGAGGTCGTCGTCGCCGTCGTTGTCGTAATCAAAAAAAGCAGCACCGCCGCCCAGCGATGCAGTGGCATCAAAAAGGTGGTCTATATGTGCGGAGTCCTGGTACTCCAAAAAATATTGGGCACACAATATTTTTGAAAAAAATAAAAGCGATAATATGGAAACAGTTGTTTTGTTCATTTTGTGGAGCTATATTTTTGTCCATTTACCGGCCCATTTGTCCCCGTGCTTATCGGTGGCTATGATAAAATAAATACCAGCGGGAAGGTTGCCGATCTTTATGGCCATTTGCGAAGCAGTATATTTAATTGTTTTTATGGTTTGGCCATTTTTATCAATAATCGAATATTGCGTCAGCCCGGCATTAGTTGATTCAATATTTAAAATATCGGTGGCAGGGCAAGGGTAAAGTTGGAACATGTTTTCCGGGGCTTTGTTTCCTGCTGTCAGGTTGGTGACAACATTGAGGACGACATCGCTGTCAACATATATTTCCCCGTTGGTGGTACTCCCTTCTATTACCAGTATATTTTGGCCGCTTTCAATATCGAACAAGCGGTCAATATGCCCGGTGGGCCAGGTGATGATAACGGAATCGGCCATATTGTTGTCTTTCAGTCCGATTGTTTGGGTCAATGAATTTTGCCCTAAAAAACTATTGCCGCAGTGGGTATAATACATTTGATAATTGTCCCCGCTATATGTTTCTATTTTTGTACCGATGGCATCCCTGTTGCTGAGCACGCCCTGCAGTTTTATTTTTATCCAATTAAAACTACCTCCTGTATTTTGCCATAAACTTGCGGTATATGGGCTGCGGTTCAATACGATAATATCCGTAAACCCATCGTTGTTGAAATCGCCGACGGCATTATTGTAGGATATAACAGTGTCCCCTGCAAAGCCGGCATATGGCTCGGAAAAAGTACCGTTGCCATTGTTCAGGTAAAAGGCTGCGGATACTGCGCCCGCCCCGGCAATGGCACCGCTGACATATAGGTCGAGGTCGCTGTCATTGTCGGCATCAAAAAAAACGGAGCCCCAACCTATCCCGCCAATGAACCCGACCCCGGCAAATTGCGCAGCATTCCCAAAAACCACCTGCCCGTTTGTGGCCGGCCCTGTATTGTGCAGCAGCGCACTGCCATTTGTCGGCGTATTGGTGACATATATGTCCGACCAGCCATCGTTGTTATAGTCGCCCACGTTTACGCACATGGCGTCCATATATAAATCCGCATTGGCCGCTTGGCTGGCATCCGAAAAAGTCCCGTCGGCATTGTTTTCCAATAGAGTATTTGGTGTGGTCTGCCTGTCATTGGCCGTGTATATGTCGGGCCATTTATCGTTGTTGTAATCAAAAAAGGAGGAGCAGAAGGAAGCCTTGCCGGCATCGGCAGTTTGAGAAATTTCCGTTATATCGGAAAACGTCCCGTCGGCATTGTTTTTAAAAAGATATTGCTGGCTCATAGCATTCATGAACGGAATCCGTTCGCAGAAATATAGGTCGAGCCAACCGTCGCGGTCAATGTCGCCAAAGCAGGCGCCGAAAGTATTGTGGTCGTTGATGGGAAGCCCTGCCGCTTCGGTAATGTCCTCCAGTTCGAGGTTTCCATTGTTTTTATACAGCCTGTTTGGGCAACCATAACCTGCCACAAACAAATCTTTGTCCCCGTCATTGTCGAAGTCAACCCAGAGTATTTGTTTGGCTTCTTGCATATGAGGGACAAGCGGGGGGATATGGGTAAAGCCATTTCCGTTGTTTATATAAAAATGGATATTTTCTCCCGGGCCGGTGGCAAGGCTAAGGTCGTCGAGCCCGTCCCCGTTAAAATCGCAGAAACTGACCCCGCCTCCGATGGAGGTGCCTTCGTAACTGAGGTTGATGCCAACTTGTGCGGCAACATTGTTGAACAACACTTGCCCATATAGGCTCATTGCCAATAGGGCATACAATATGGACAGCAGGGCTTTTTTCATGCTCGTTCGGTTTTTCTGAATAATACAGCTTATTGGGAGTTTGAATTTTCTGGAAAAAATTAAAGGTAAAACATATTTACAGAAAAAGGGCATAAACTGGAAAAGGCCGGCCTCTTTTTGAGGCCGGCCTTTTCAATTTATTTTTAAAAAAAAACAATTTCCTATGCCATCTCTTGCACCACTTCTTCCACCTCTGGCACCATGCGTTTGAGCATACCTTCGATGCCCGATTTCAAAGTGACCGTTGAGGAGGGGCAACCGCTGCACGAGCCTTGCATGACCACATATACGGTACCCTTGTCGTATGCCTTAAATTCAATATTGCCGCCGTCCATTTCCACGGCGGGTTTTACGTAAGTATCAATAAGTTCTTTTATTTTTTTTGCTATTTCGCCGTCCTCGCCGGTAAACTGCTCCTCGTCCTGCTTGGCCTGTATTTTGGCCATTTCGGCAGCGAAGCCTTCTTTCACTATTTCGCCATCTTCCTCCACATATTTTTTTATAAAATCTTTCAGTTTGAGCATGATGTCCGACCAGTCGTAATTAAGCCCTTTGGTGACCGACACAAAATTGTTGGTGATATAAACACCGTTCACATAGGGCAGGGCGAACAGGGCGGCCGCGAGCGGCGACCATTCTTTGGCCAGTTCTTCTTCCCTGAAATCGGCAGTGCCCCGGTAGAGCATGCGGTTGGTCACGAACTTGAGCGACTCCGGGTTGGGGGTCTGCTCGGTATATAACATGACGGGCGATTTGGTTGCTGTTTCCATAATTATTGCTGTTGGCTATTGGCTTTTAGCTATTGGCCGAAAGTCCAGTTGGGCTAAGGGCGAATAACTAAAAGCCAGCAGTTTTTTCTTATTTAGATTTATTCCACAAAAGTAACACATTTTTGCATTCCGGGTTCATCAGCCGTACAGTTCATATTTCACTTGTTTGCGGTCATAGCCCAGTTTTTTGGTCAGGTTGGCCACGGCCTCGTCTATCATCTCTTTCCAGCCGCAAAGATAGAACAGCCGTCCGGGTTTCACCTCTTTGTACTGTTCCAAATAAACAGGGTGGACGTAGCCTTTGCGGAGGCCAAAGGACAGGCCGGACGGCAAGCATGGCAACAGTTCGCTTTCTCTCGAAAGGCAGATGTCGTAACGGAAGCCCGGCATCTTCTCCGCCAGCTCCGCAAATTCTTTTTGGTACAAAATATTTTCATTGAAGCGGGTGCCGAAAATGAGGTGGATGCTGTGGCCGTCCTCTCCCCGGTTGTGCAGGTCGTGGATCATGCTCCTGAACGGGGCGACCCCCGTGCCGGTACAAATGAAAACAAGCTCCTGCTCTATTTTTTCCGGCAAAACAAAACTGCCCGCCGGGCCTTTGAAACGGATCGGCGTGCCGGTGCCCACCTCCTCAAAAAAGTAGGTAGTGCCTGCGCCGCCTTCCAGCCGGACGATGCAAAATTCCAGCACCTTCGTTCCATCGGGGGCATTGGCGATGGAGTAGCTGCGCCACCGCTGCCGCCGCCGCTCGCCGATGGGCAGGTCCATGGTCACGAACTGCCCGGCCTTGAAAGCGAAACTGTCCACGCCTTCTACCTCCACCCAAAAGCGTTTTGTGGTAGGCGTCTGCTCTTCTATTTTGATGACCCTGCTATCGTACCAAGTTTTCATTAATGATAAATGATTGATCTTCCCCAAGCACCATGTCTTTATATTTCAAAAACACCCTGAACCCCTTTTCGTTGAAATACTTTCTCGTTTCTTTTTCAGGGCGGCCGCTCGTTGCCAAAACAAAATCGCCGCCCCATGCGCCCAGCGATTTTACCCCGCCCCAATAATCCCTGAAAAATATATCTTTTACCTTTTCGAGGCCAATATAAGAAGCCACTATATTTTCATGCTCTATTATTGTTTTTTCAAAATCAGATAATTTTTTTGTTTTTAAAAATAAATAAGTGAGCGCAGATATATCTTTGATTAAATCCCTTTTTTTTGCACTTTCTATATTTTTATTTTTTTCGTAAAATGCGATGCCGTCCCTGCTGTTTTGTTTTTTACCTAAATAAATAAAATATAGGTTGTCGGCAAACGGCGGATCGAAATTGCATTTTTCAAAAACAGGTTTCTCGCTTTTTTTTTGATATAAAATAGGCGAGTCCGCGCCCGCACATGCAATATCATAACCCGACCCGCCGAATATATTGAACTGCAGTTCAAAGGCATCCACGCCCGCCCATTTTGCCAATAAATAAATTAATGTGGAACTTGTACCGAGGCCCCAGTCGCGGGAAAATTCGAGTTGGGTTTTTATATTTAAATTATGAAATGATATTTGCGGGTTTTGTTTTTTGATAAATAAAAAAATAGATTTCAAACGGGCGGCAACGGCCCCGTCGCTATATGTCAGTAAATTAAAATTTTCGGGATGAAACGCAGCCTCGAACCAGCACCCGCCCTGTGCGTCATAACTCTGCCAACAGAGGTTTTTGCTTTTTGTGTTTTTGGAAACAATCAGCGATTGGCCATATTTTACAGGCGTTGCGAGGGCAACAGCGCCATCGAGGACGAAGTATTCGGCGGTGAGGAGGAGTTTGCCGTGGGCGTGGTGGGTTGAATTATCAGAAAAGGTTTTCAAAATAAAATTAAATGGTTGCTGCATATTTTAAGCATGCAAAAATATCTTCTTTTTCGAGGGAGGTATAGTCTTCAAGAATTTCTTTCATCGTCATTCCGCTGGACAATAATTCCAAAATCGTTGTCACCATTATACGAGACCCTTTTATCGTTGGTTTGCCATGACAGATAGCGGGATCAACTGTTATTCGTTTTAATAAATTTCCCATGTCTAATTTTATCATTTCGTCTTTCGGACATATCCGTATCCTATCCGAAAACCATATTCTTGCACCTCACTCTTTTTTTTATATCTCTTGGAAGTTGGCAGTCCCTTCTATCCAGTCCATCGCTTCTCGTTCTCGTTTTGTATCGTTTGCCATTGCTTTGTAGCCATTGGCCAAATCGGTGAGGGGCTTTTGTGAATTTTTAAATTGCAGCCTTTCGATCACTATTTTATACAAATCCAATAAAACACTTTCCTCTTGGCTACCGATCAAGCGGAACAGTTCTATTTTAATTTCTGCACTATTCATATTGCTGATTTTTTTTACAAATTGTAACTGTTTTGCACCCTCGAAATCCCGAAGGGATTGAATATGAATAACCCCGGATGAAATCCGGGGGGTAACGGCTATTGACGGTACCCCCGGAGGGGTTGAATGTAAGGGGCAGACATTCACATTCAACCCCTTCGGGGTTGCCACCTGCCCCGACCTCTTTCCCCGGATTGCCTGCCTACCGGCAGGCAGGCATCCGGGGTTATTCATATTCAATCCCTTCGGGATTTCGAGGGGACTAAACAGTTACTACAAATTTAAGGTTTTACCGACAAACTTGCCCCCTCCCTCACTCCTTCCAAAAACTCCCGCACCCCCGTAAACGAAACCAGCCTATCGGCAAAAAACGCCTGCGCCTTCTCCGCCTCTATTTCCGAAGCCTTAAAATGGTTGAGTATGTTCTGCAAGTGCATTTTCATGTGCCCCTGCTGTATGCCCGTGGTGACCAGCGAGCGCACCGCCGCAAAATTTTGCGCCAGCCCCACCGCTGCAATGATCTGCATCAGTTCCTCTGCCGAGGGGTGGCCCAGCAGTTCAAGCGAGCGCTTGGCGATGGGGTGCAATTTGGTCAGACCGCCCACCGTGCCGAGTGCCAGCGGGATGTCCATCCAAAAACGGAAAACGCCGTTTTCGACCCTGCAGTGACTGAGGCTGCGGTACTGCCCGTCGCGGGCGGCATAGGTATGCCCACATGCCTCGACGGCGCGGAAATCATTGGCCGTTGCCAGCACCACGGCGTCTATTCCATTAAAAATACCTTTGTTGTGGGTGGTCGCCCGGTGCGGGTCGAGGTGGGCGATGCGCACCGCTTTGCAGAATTTTTTGGCCATCGCCGCACTCGTATAGCCGCCGGGAAAATGGCCAAGTTCTTCCACCCGGCATTCCACCCAGGTCCGCACGAGGCACTCCGGCGTATAGTTCGAGAGGATGGACATGATGACCTCTACATCCCTTTCGTCCTCGTCGAAAATGGGGTGATCGGCCATGAAGCGGTCGAGGGTATTGGCAAACTGCTCCAGCACCGAGTTGATAAAATTGGCGCCCATGCTGTCGCAGGTCTCGAAGGTAGCCCGCAACTGATAATAGCCTTTTTCTTTTTCCGTGAAATCAATGAGTTCGATGTCGAGGATGCCGCCGCCGCGCTTGTCCATGTTGCGGGTGATGTCGGCGGCATCTTTGCGGAGCTGTATTTTCAGGTCATCAAAAACGCTTTCCAGTTTTTGCGCCCTGCCGTTCCAAAAGAAATGGACCTGCCCCACCTTTTTGGTGCCGAGTATTTCCGTTTTGAAACCGCCCCTCGTGAGCCAGTATTTGGCAGCGCTCGAAGCGGCGGCCACCACGGAGCTTTCTTCGATCACCATCGGCACGGCGTATGCCTTTCCGTTTATCAAAAAATTGGGGGCCACGCCATAGGGCATCGGGAAGTTGCTGATGGTATTTTCGCTGAAGCCATCGAGCACTTTTTGCTGCTCCTCGTCGCCGTGCCAATAGCTCATCAGTTCCCGCACGACGTGTTCGGGTTCTTTAAAAAAATGCTCGGCGATCCATTTGATCTTGCCCCGTTTGGAGAGTTTCGAGAACCCGGATATTGTTTTTTTTCCGCTGCTCATTTTTTACCCTTTCGCTTTTTTTTCGGTTCGGCTTCCAACAACTTCAGGATGTCAACTTTGTCTTGTGGCCTTCCTGCTTCTTTTTTTGTAGTGATAAGGCTTTCTTTATCAATAAAATTCACGGTTGTCCCTTCGAAGTTTTCCTCTTTCCGTTTCTCATAACATTCTTCAAAAGATACGCTGGGCAAATCTACAAGTATATCAATCCTGTTTGGTGGCTGGCCCAATTGAATAACATTGTCGGGGTTCAACAGGTCGGCTTCTTTCAGTCCCAAAGAAACAAAGCCAAAATCCCGGATCGCGGCAATCGCCTTTTTTGCGTTTTCCGGATCCAGCCAGACCCATAAGTCAATATCTTTGGTATATCTTGGATATCCGTATAAGCCCACGGCATATCCGCCTACTACCAAATATTTAACCCCATGATCGTTTAACGACCCGATAAACTCTTTCAAGTCTTTGTTCAGTACCATATTTCCATTGGTTGTATTCTTGGATGATTTGTTCCATCGCCCTGATCCTTTCTATCGGAGGGCAACTTAGCCAAAAAACCACATCGCTCGGTTCTTCGCCTTTTTTATAAATTTTCACTGCTGTCCTGTCAATTCTTTGATCCATGATAAGTGCAATTTAATTATTTTATTTTCAAAAAAGCATTCGCCAGTTCAAGCCCTTGCACCTGCGCCGCCACGTATTCGTGCAGTTCCTCATAAGGGCCCCTCGCATGTTTCAAAAAAGCAGATGCCTGGCCATAGGCACAAGGTAGCTTTAATTTATTTATCAAATAATAACCGTCGAGGAAATTGCTGATGCCGCCGGAAATTATGACCTGCCGGCACTCCATTTTGTCACCCAAGTCCGCCGCTATTTCATTGCTCATTTCGACCATTTCCTCCGCCGTATGCCCGACCTGCGCCAACTGCGCAAACAACTCCTGCTTTGTTTTATTGCTGCGCAACAACTCCAGTTTCGAGAAATTGGTGCCGCCGCTTGCGGCGAAATCAACAGCCTGCAAAGGCAATTGGAACAGTGCCTTCAGGCTCTCGCGCCCCATGCCCTGCCCCACCTCTTTTACGATGAGCCGGATGTCCGTTTTTTCCAAAACAGTTTTGATGGTTTCGATGGGCGGCTTTTTGAAACGGTCGCCTTCCGGCTGCATCCATTCCTGCAGCGGGTTGACGTGGATGATGAGCCCGTCCGCTTTTAGTTTTTTTGTTAAATCAGAAAGCCGGAAGGTTTCATTGCTTTCGATCAGTTGCTCCACCTGCGCTACGCCGAGGTTGGCATACAGCGGCAGTGTGTCTCCCAACACTTCCCGCACGTCAAAATCTTTTAAAGTTTCATCGCTGAAAAGCAGCGGGCGGCAAGAGCCAAGCCCCATGCCCATCCCAAAATCATGGCAGGCACGGGCGAGGTTGTGGTTGATGGTACGTGCCCAGTCCGTGCCGCCCGTCATGCTCGATACCCACACCGGCACCCGCAAGGTTTTTCCCAAAAAAGGGATTGGCCGGAGGCCGCCCGGTTTTGGCGGATGGGCAGCGAGCAGCGGCTCGTAATAAAAACGGGGGTCTGTTTCGGCGGCCTGCACCTGCGAGCGCAAGGCCAGTTCGATGTGGTCTTTTTTGCGGGACGCAGCGGTAGGGTCGTCGTCCTGCTGGGCCGCTTGTCGTTCGAGTTTATCCATTGTTAAAAGCATGGTCAGGTTGAATGGGCAAAGGTAGCTGAAAAGGTCGGGAAGGTAACAATGGCGGGAAGGGATGGTTTTTTGAATTTAACCGTTTCCGGTTCGGCATATAAATGCCCTTCCCTCGGCTTGCTGCCGAAAGGTTTTGTCTTTATTTAAAAAATCAAACTGATTTGGTCAGGAAAGAATGTTACAGTTCCGACGACCCCGAAGAATGGATCTTGGCTTTGATGGACTGCACTAAGGAAGGAGATACTTTTTTGCGATGGATGCGGCTTTTGACAAATTCCCGGAACGACTTTTCTTGGCTCAACAATTCCCGGTATTTTTTATTGCTCTTGATTTCTGCGAGCATTTCCCGTTCCATTTCCGGGGTCAGTTCGTTGTCTAAAAGCAGGTTGAGGCGGGTGGTAAAATCTTGGCCGTTTTGAAAATTTTTCATCGCAATAATTATTTATGACCGCCCATTGCACCAATTCAGCGAACAGCCCCGTGCCACTGGATAGCAGCCACTCGGTGCGGAGCCTGTAAAAGAGGCTGGGCACGTGGCTGCATATATATTATAAGTGGCTGAAAAAATCATTTTTGCTGCTGGCTGTATTGAAAAAAAATGGTTGCCAAAAAGGCGAGTCAAGTTTAAGAATTAGGTTTTAATAAAAATGGTTGCTGGTTGTTGTTGCCAGTTGCTGTAAACAACCAACAAATAACAACCAACAACCAAACTATCATTTACGCTTGTCCTCGAAACCGAGGTTTTCGGCGTAGGTTTTCAGTTTCTTTTTCAGTTCGTTGCGGGCACGGAACAGCCGAGACCGAACCGTACCGATCGGAATATCCAATATGGTCGCTATTTCTTCATAAGTAAAATCTTCGATGTCGCAAAGCAGGATGACAGTGCGGAATTCCGTGGCCAGTGAATTGATGGCCATGGTCACCTCGTCGCCCATCAGGTAGTCGAACATTTCTGAACGCATATCGAGGTTGCCCGTCAGCGGGGTGTCCTCCCGGTCTTGGTGGGTGATATAGTCTTGCAACTCCACCTTGTGCGGGGCTTTCACCCGTTTGCGGTACTCGTTGATGAAGGCATTTTTGGCAATGGTAAACAGCCATGCTTTCGCGTTGGTGCCTTCCTCGTAGCGCTCGATAAAACGCCAGGCCTTCATCATGGCCTCCTGGAAGAGGTCGTTGGCGTCGTCTTCGCTGCCGGACAGGTGGTAGCAGAAGTTGTACAGGGCATCGGAATGGGCCATCAGTTCGATGTCGAATACCTGCTCCAGGTGCGTGGCTTTGTTGGTCATTAGTAGCATGATACACTCGTTTTCAGTTGTTCTGCGAAAAGATCAGGAATTCCTTTTTTTCTAAAATTTTGCGCCGACAGGCGGAGGAACAGAAAGGCGGGGACAGAAAGTTTCCGAAAACGCTTTTTTTTGAAATAAAATTAAATGGTTGAATGGTTAAATGGCTGAATGGTTATAAAAAATCCGAGGGAAAGAGTCCCTCGGATTTTTTATAACCATTCAGCCATTTAACCATTCAACCATTATTTCACCCCACCAAGTGCTGCTCGATGTCCCCCTCTGTTTCTCCTTCCACATTCAGTTGGGTCACATCTTCGAAGGCCAAGTAGTTCATGCAAATATAGGCAGGAAAAGAAGCCAGCAAGCCAATGCAAAACACGAAGATGCCTGCCCCGGCGATCAGCCCAATGACAATCATAAAAGCAAAGATGATCCACCATCTTTTTGTGATCAGCCTCCTGCTGGTTTCGAGGGCATCCCAAAAACTGAGTTTATAGAAGATGACAAAAGGGACTGCCCAAGCGTAAGCGATCCCTATATATATGGAAGGGATCATGAGCAGGTTGGTCCAAAATGCGGCCTGTGGGGGGTCTCCTATTTCGGCCATCAGGCTGGCTGCGTCTTGTGGTGAATCTTGGATAGCTTTAAAAATATCTATGTACCAATAATAAAGCTCACTATTGGCAATGTAATAGGGGATGGATAATATTTGGCCAACCAGAAAAGCGGTTATGGTGACCAAAACGAGCTGGCCGGCATAATTGAAACCTTTAAAAAAATCACTGAATTCGGTCGGTTCCCCCCGGTGCAGTTTATGGGCAAAAATATACAGGCCTGCGATCAGTGCCGGGGATACCAATACGACATCGGCAATGATGCCGAGGATGGGAACAAGTGCCACTACAAACATGATGATGATGCTCACCAATGAAAACAGGAAAAAGTTGCCAAAGTCTTTTTGCAGGAGGTTGAAGCCGTTGCCGATATAGTCCCCGAATTTAAATTCATAGCCCTCGCTGATGATCTGTTCGATTTTTGAATTTTGGTCTTCGTACATTGTTTTGAATTTTTGTTAAAAAATGATTGCGTGAATTTTATTAATTGGAAATTGAAAAATTCCAAAAATATTGAAAAACAATTTCTACCGATTCAAATTTTGGCTAAATGTAGCAATTTTTGGCAATAAAAAAAGCGGCTGCCAACATTCAAGTTGACGGCCGCTTTTTATGCAAGGCCTCCCGGTAAACCGAAATACCTTTATACCGGCAAACCGGCTTCTTAAAAGAACCGGGAGCGGTTGTCTTCGATGTCGGCATGTTTCCTGAGCGAAGGCACTATTTTCCCCGGTACTTGTATCCTTGCCATTTGCTGGTTGGTCTGGCGTGCCTGTGCTGCATTGCTGGCCGCAACGGCAGGTTTGTTGATCGGTTTGACCACATAAACGCCGTTGGCACCTGCAATTGGAGCAGATACTTGGTTCAGGTCTGTCTTGAAGGCCGTGGCAACCACGTCAGGTTCAGCGCTGCCCACTGCCTGGATGTAGGCTGATGCGAAAGAAACGTTTCTTGCGGTATCTACTTTAGAAGAATATTTGTTGGCAATGGTTTGGAGGTCGGTGATGCCGGCGAGGGCTTCGGTTATCATCGCCGCTTTTTTGCGGTCGATGACCGCTGCTTCCATTTCGCTTTTCACGTCTTCGAATGATGCTTCACCTGCTGGGCGGATGGCCTTCAAGGCTGCAACGGCAAATTTGCTCACGTAATATTTTCCCTGATCTTGGAAGCTGTAAACCTGTGGCGAGACATCTCCCACGCTCGGTTCTTTTGTGTTTTGGCTATCGCCAAATGCCCACCGGACCATTTCCCTAGAGCCTTGTCCGGCGCCCAGGGTACCGACAGCGTAGTCATTGGCCTTGAGCCAGTTGGAGGTTTCTAGGTCATACCCTTTAGCGGCGGCGGTAGTCCGCATGACTTTAATGTCAGTGCTTTCTTCTTGCAGGTCGAGTGCAAGTTCTTTCACTGCGTCCTGGGTATTCTGGCTCGGGATGATGTCGCGTGTCAAGTAGGCCAATTGGACTCCTTGGCTGTTCGTTTCAAATTTCTGGTCGTAAACCTGAATAAGGTGTACGCCAAATTGGGTGACCACAGAATAGACTTTGCCCGGTTCTGCTTTATAAAAGCAAACGTCGTTGAACTGCTTGACCATGGTGCCGGGGCCAAAAGTGCCCAGGTCGCCGCCTTTGCCTGCATTGGAAGGGTCTTCACTAAATGCAACAGCCAAGGAATCAAAGGAAGCCGCCCCTGTTTCGATGAGGGCTTTCAAGCTGTCGATTGTTTTTTGCGCAGCAACCAATGAGTTATAGTCGCTGGCTTTGCGCAGGATGTGCTTGGCCGAAACAGAATCGGGGATGATTTTCCGGTCGAGCAATTTCACGGCTTTATAGGTATTGACATCGAGGTAGGGGCCATAGACACTGCCGATCGGCATCTTGAACACCGTGTCGGCAATGGCACTGCTCAGGGCATCCTTCTTGACGTAGGCGGCATCAATGGTACCGAGGTTGGTCTCTACAAATAAAGAGTCGTTGTCGGTGGCGCGGAATTTCGGGACAAGCTCGGCAATCTCTTTTTTGATGTTGGTCGAGTCCTCTGCCGAAGGCAGTACCTTGAACACTACATAATCGAGTTTGCGGGTTTCTTCGTCTTGGATGTACTGCTTTTTGTTTTCTTCAAAATAAGCTTTGTAGTCGCTGTCTTCCAGTGTAACCTCAGCGTTGTTGATGGCGTCGTAAGGTATTTGGACAAAAAGGAAATCCACCTGCTTGCCTTGTTGCTCGCCGAGCATTTCTGCCATCCAGGTTGGCGTGTACATGCCTTTGGATACCATGTTGGCTATTTTGGTTTGCAAGCGGTCTTTGATGACTTCTTTTTCTTGGTGTGCCCAGCGGTACTTGAAATCGCCGACCAATTTCCGGTCTTTGATCATCTGGTCTATTTGGCCACCGGTCACGATGTCTTTCAATTGGCGGAGCTGCTCCATGTCCACTGCGCGGGTGTTGGGGTCGGAGTAGCGGGACTTGATGAGCTGGCTGAGGCGGTTCTGGTCGGGGCTGAACTGGAGGTCCAACAGCTCCTTTTTGCTCACGCCGAGGCCGATTGCGTCGGCTTCTTTTTTTACCAAGGCTTCGTCCACGAAGTAGTTCCAAAGAAAGGTGCGTCCAGAAAAGCCGTCTGTCTGGGCATTCCTGTAAAGCATGTCGTGTACTTGGTTGAACTCTTTGTATTCTATTTTCCGGCCTTCTATTTCACCCACCATAGTCCGGCTGCCGCCAAAAAAACTTTGGTTGGGATTGTCGAACATGAGCATGAGTATAAACAGGGCCAAAGCTCCGGCCAAAGAGCCGATCAGCAACCACTTTTTCTGGCGAATTTTTCCTATCAGGGCCATTTTTTAATGATTAATTTTTTAATGATGAATGATTAGTGAAACGAATTAAATAAGTTGACCCAGAATGCGCCGCTATTTTTTCTTGTAAGAAATTTAAAAAACCCGTGCATAGCAGTAGCTACGGACTTGTTTTTTATCCCGATGGCTATCGGGACTTAGAAGGAAAAAGAGCAAGCATAATGGGGCAAGTTATTTAATTCGTTTCACTTAATGGCGGATGATAATTTTTTTGAATGGGCAATTAATTATCCGCCCCTCGTCCTATCACCTTTATTTTTTGAAAAAAACAGGGAAACCGGCGTTGCTTTTGGCAGCCATCTCCATACTTGATTTTCAGAAAGATGAAAAAAGATTATTTGTAACGAATTGGTTTAAAAAGGGTTACGGCAGAGGGTTTTTGTTTTGTATTTTCCAAAAATCAACCCTCCCGAAAAATCTGGCAAAAGTAAACGCTTTGGGCAGGAAAACAAAATCCGGGAAGTCTTCAGTCTTCAGTTCGCAGTCTATCAGTCCGCAGTCTATCAGTCTTCAGTCTATCAGTCTTCAGTCCGCAGTCTGGTTAGAGTTCTGCTTTGATTACGGATTAAAGGCGAAAAGTTACAAAGATAGGACTCCAGTCAGACTGAAGACTGCGGACTGATAGACTGCGGACTGATAGACTGCGGACTGAAAACAGATTATTTTTTCACAAATCCTTTCACCCATTTCAGATTCACTGATTTAGGGCGTTCGAGCGGAGCGCCCAATGCCCTTGACCAACAAGAAGCGGCCAGTACGCCCATGGCGCGCGACACGCCGAAGAGTACGGTATAGAAGCTGTATTCTTTCAGGCCATAATGCACGAGCAGTGCGCCGGAATGGGCATCCACGTTTGGCCAGGGGTTTTTGACTTTTCCCAGGCCTTTTAGGATGGGCGGCACCACTTCGAGTATTTGCCAGACCACGTTTACGATGTCGTCGTTTTTGATATTTCGCTCGGCAAAGCCCTTTTGCGCGGTGAAGCGGGGGTCGGGCTTGCGCAGCACGGCATGGCCGTAACCGGGGATCACCTTGCCTGCCGCTATGGTGTCGTGCACATATTGGGCGATCTGTTCGTTGGTCGGTTTGGTAGTGCCGAGGTGTTCGAGCATTTCAAAAATCCATTTGATGGCTTCTTGGTTGGCGAGGCCGTGCAGGGGGCCGGCCAGGGATCCCATTGCGCCAGCAAAGGAGAGGTAAGAGTCGGAGAGGGTGGAGTTGATGAGGTGCATGGTGTGCGCCGAGGCGTTGCCGCCTTCGTGGTCGGCGTGGATGGTCATGTAGAGGCGCATCAGGGTTTTGAAATCCTTCTTTTTGGAAACGCCCAGCATGTGCGCAAAATTGGCGGCCCAGTCAAGACGTGGGCTTGGTGCTATGTGGTCGCCGTTGTGGAAGCTGCGGCGGTAGATATAGGCCGCGATGCGGGGCAGTTTGGCGATGAGGTTCATGCTGTCTTCGTAGGCTGCGTCCCAGTAGTCGGCTTTGCCCATGCCCTCGGCGTAGCGTTTCACAAAAACCGACCCGGTGGACATGGAGGCGATGGCCGTCACGAACTGGGTCATCGGGTGCGTATCGGTCGGGAACTGGTTCAGTATCTTAAAGGTCTGTTCGGGTATTTCGCTGCGCCGCCGCCATTCTTTGCTCAGCCATTTCACCTCCTCGTCGGTAGGGATGCTGCCGCTCATCATCAGCCAAAAAAGGCCTTCTGGAAGCGGCTCGTCCCCATTGCCCGTGGGCAGTTTTTTGCGGAGCTGCGGGATGGAATATCCCATAAAGCGGATGCCGCTTTGTGCATCGAGCAGGGAGGTTTCCCAGAACATGGTGATGACGCCGCGCGCACCGCCGAACACTTGCCGGAGGCTCACCTCGCTCACCTTTTTGTCTTTGTGTTCGGCAAGGATTTTTTTGATCTGTTTTTTTACGGAAGCTGATTTTTTTTGAAATTTCTGTTTAAGAGGATCCATTAATTTTACAAATTATTATAGGTTAGGATATGTACCCGTTCCAACGTTTTTATTTGAGGAAGGTTTGTTGTGCTGGGCGCAAATGTAAAATTTTTGGCAAGATTTATTTTCCTGTTTTTTTTCACCCTTCCAAAGGTTTTGAAGGCTTCCGCCTGTTTAATACCTGCCAAGCTATTAAACAGGCGGAAGCCCTTTTTTGGGATATAGGTTTTGGGCAGAATACCGACCGCCCCTTCGCTTGGGTGTATTTCAAAATTTCGGTGCGGGACGGCCACCCTGTTGGGGATTAAGGGGCCAAGCGGAGGAAAGGCCGAAGTTTTGAAACATGCCCCTTCGCTTCTACTGCCGCAAAAATGCTGCGCGCATTTGTTTGGCGATCGGGTCATTGGGGGCCAGCAGCAATGCTTTTTTATAAAATTTAGCAGCTTCGGAATGCTGCCCTGCCTTTTGCAAAGTGGCAGCTTTCATCAACATTTTGGTAGTTTCGTTACTGCTTTGAAACAATGGGTCGGTGGATAAAGGGACAAACATTTTGTCGTAATCGTGATTTGCCGAAAAGGAGACGGCCCTCTTCCCGGAAAATGCCCTGCCCTTGCCAATTGATTTGACTTCCATATAATAGCCTTCCCCTTTTTCAAAGGCCAATTCATCGGCATCAAAAGTGAAGTTGTTGCTGGACGTGCGCACTGAAAGCAAAACGCTATGGTCGCCGGTGAAAATGGTGAATTGGTAAGTATCATTTCCTCCTGTCGGTGTCCATGAAACGATTGACTCTCCATAGAAGGAGGCCTCTTTGCTGGAAGATGTGAAATTTATTTGACTGCGGTTTCCGTAGCTGGAGCCGTCGTCGGTGGCTTTCTTTTGGCCTTTTTTGTCTCCGTAGCTGGAGCCGTCGTCGGTGGCCTTTTTTTCGCCCTTTTTGTCTCCGTAGCTGGAGCCGTCGTCGGTGGCCTTTTTTTCGCCCTTTTTGTCTCCGTAGCTGGAGCCGTCGTCGGTTGCCTTTTTTTGGCCTTTTTTGTCTCCGTAGCTGGAGCCGTCGTCGGTTGCCTTTTTTTGGCCTTTTTTGTCTCCGTAGCTGGAGCCGTCGTCGGTGGCTTTCTTATGGCCTTTTTTGTCTCCGTAGCTGGAGCCGTCGTCGGTTGCCTTTTTTTGGCCTTTTTTGTCTCCGTAGCTGGAGCCGTCGTC
>DROJ01000611.1 GCA_011321935.1 Bacteroidota bacterium
CAAAAAAAAACACGAATATTATTGGTAAGATACTAAGTTGTTGCAAGTGTTAAGGCGAGTTTATGAGCCGTCACTTGCAACGCCTCCGCACTGGGTCAGGCCAGGCTCGGAGACGGGCGATTGCAAGTGACACTCGCTGAAGCTCGTTTAACACTTGCAACAACGGTGGATTTGATTTTCAATATTTGATTTGATACTGTTCAACGAATTTATTTTTTCTTATTTGGTGGCGGTGGTGGTACCGGTGGATACCCCCTATAAATAAGTTCTTCAAGTTGAAATTTTTCTGCAACCATAGTATCGCTTTTCAATTCGGCTTCTTTATAAATTTCCATAAGTTTATGGAACAAAATTCTTAATTCGACGGGTTCTGTATTAAATCCATACGCATGACTTTCATAAACATTATTTCCTGCCTTTATTTTGACGCCACAAGTTTGGTCATCAGTCCAATTTGATGAATAAAATTTTTCTAAATTGTCAAGTTGAATTGAATTGATTTTTTGACTAATTACCCCTAATTCGTTTTCATCTATTTTTCCAATAAAAGCTCCGTCCTTATCTGTATAGCCTCTTCCAAGAAACAATAAATTACCGATGCTGTCTATTTCCAAATACATTGAGGGACATGTGCCATGACATACAGTGCTATAAAAAGCAATTCGGTCAAACTTAATATCATTTTTTTGAATTACTTTGGATAACTTGATTTTATTCTTAAAGCCTTTTCTAAGAAGTGATTTAGTAGAATGAGTTAAAGGAACTAATTTGAGATTTTGTGAATCTATCTTTTTGATCAAAAAAACACTTTCCTCTCTGCCATTAATGTTGGTATCCGATTCTCTTTCTCTTTCTGTTACTGTTAATGTATCCCCATTTATTTGATATTTTTTAAAGTCACCGTATGGGCTGATTATTGAGCAAAGAGAGTCTTGAAAAGAAAAAGTTATTATTTTTCTGCTCCATCTATCTTCGAAATAATTGGTTACCCAATCCCCTCTTATATCTAAATCATATTCTTTATTATTTTCGATTTGTTTACAACCAAAAATCTGAATTATTATCAATCCGATTATGTATAATGTTTTGTCCATTTTGGTAAATAAAATTGAAGTCCATCTGCGGGGGGGGGCTTAAAAATCAAAATCCATCCTCAGCGTAAACCCCCTCGGTGCGTTCAACTTCCCCGGACGCGAAATATACTCCCTGTTCCCCACATTGTCCACCAAAAAAGAAGCCTTTATACCTTCGGTAAAATGGTAGGCCGCGCGGAGGTTCAAAATCAGGTCGCCAGAATTATGCTCCTCCCTGAACTCTTTTAAGCCTATCGGCAAAAAGGGGCTTTCGAATGCAGCGTCAATATTTTCCATAAAACTGGTGTAAAGCAGGGCCACCCCGAAAGAAGCCCTTTTGTACTTCATTTCCATGTCAAATTTAGCGGTGTGCTTGTACCTGTATTTCAGGATGTTTTTGCAATTGGCCGGGCAAACGGAAGAGTTGCGTGCATTGGACAGTCCGCGCGAGCCTTCCGGCAGGTCAAGCCCAAATTCCTTGAACTTCGGGTCAATGTAAGTATAGCCCGCAAGCAGCGTCGTTTCCAGTCCAAAAAAACTGCCCCGGCCATTGATGCTCACCTCAAAACCCTTGATGCGGGTGTCGCCGATGTTCTGCGATTGGAAGGCAAGGGGGCTGGTGCCGAAGGTAAATTCCATCATGTTGTTGTACTCCGACCAGAAAGTGGAGGCATCCAAAAAGCCCACAAATTGATTGACATGGAAGCCCTTCCTGACGCCCAGTTCCGCAGTCCATCCCGTTTCCGATTCGAGGTCGAAATTGGGGATGATGGGCAGCGAGCCGAACTCCGTGAAAATGAACTTTTCGGCAATGGTCGGAAAGCGGTAGCCCTGCCCGAGCGATGCCCTGAAAAAAGTGCCCGGGCCGACCTCGTAGCTTGCCCCGATGCGCAGGACGGGCTTTGATTCCTTGATCTTCCCCCCAGGTATCGAGCCGGAATAAGTGATCCGGTCGGATTCAAAAAACAGGGAATCGGGCGTTTTCAAAGTGTTGTCCTCGTACCTGAAACCTGCCGAAACATTCAGGCGGCCGAAGAATTTTTTCTCCAGTTGCAGGTAGCCCGCAAGGTTGTTGTTTACGAAAGTGGTATCGCCGTAAAGCGGCGCCCTGACCCTCGTCCCGTTGTAAACAGCGCCCGCGGTAAGCATCAGGTCGAGGCCTTCCATTTTCCGCTGAAACTGGTACTCGCCGTAATAAACCTGCGACACGTTCGATTGGTCTGCCGCCGCTGTTCCGCCCTGATTGTCCACGTTGAAAAAGCGGCCCAGGAATTTGTGCCTGTTGTCGTTTTTATCAAAATAAGTAACGAAAGGGTCAATGTTGTAGCGCAGGTTTTCCGAGCCTCTGCCGAGCGAACCGCTGCCCGGGCGGTAGAGGTTGTCAATGTCCTGCCAGAAGAAAAAAGACTTGCCTTCTGTCCTGTTGAAATTGCTGTTGATGCCCACCGAAAGGCGGTCGGTGATGCGGTAACGGGTGTTGACGGTGATCCTGCCGCGGCGGGTATAGGAGCTGTCCTGCACCG
>DROJ01000612.1 GCA_011321935.1 Bacteroidota bacterium
CAATTTCCCAATTTCCCAATTTCCCAATTTCCCAATTTCCCAATTTCCCAATTTCCCAATTTCCCAATTTCCCAATTTCCCAATTTCCGGTAACAACCAATCACTAAATATAAAAAATGAAAAAGACAATATTCCTGTTCTCACTTTTGGCCACCATGTTTTTGATGAACTGTGGCGGCGGGGAAAACAAACCTTCGGCAGCAGAGGCGGCGGCCGGCCAAGCAGGCGAAACCTTGATAATGATCGAAACACCCTATGGCAAGATCAAGGCAAAACTATACAACTCGACCCCGCAGCACCGCGACAATTTCATCAAATTGGCCAACGAAGGCTTTTATGACGGCCTGCTGTTCCACCGGGTCATCCCGGGTTTTATGATCCAGGGCGGCGACCCCCAATCAAAAGGGGCGGCACCGGACAAACGCCTGGGCATGGGCGGCCCGGGCTATACCATCCCCGCAGAGATTGGCGCAAAACACTTCCGAGGGGCAATAGCCGCAGCCCGCACAGGCGGTGCCTCCAATCCCGAAAAACGTTCTTCCGGCTCGCAGTTTTACATCGTGCAAAACGGCCTTTCCCCGCAAAACGACCAGGTCATAAACCAAAAGAAAGCACAGGGCGTCGTTTATTCCCAGGCCGAACTCGACTTCTACAACAAGGTTGGCGGCTACCCAGGACTCGATGGCGAATACACCGTCTTTGGGCAAGTGCTGGAAGGCATGGACGTGGTTGATAAAATAGCAGCCGTACCGCGCGGCAGCGGTGACCGCCCAAAAGAAGACGTAACCATGAAAGTCAAAATCCTGAAATAGGAAATTGGAAATTAAGAAATTGGAAATTAAGAAATTGGAAATTAAGAAATGGGAAATTGGAAATTGGAAATTAAGAAATTGGGAAATTAAGAAATTGATGAACCTTGAAAACCGGGTTTTAAATAATTTCCAATTTCTTAATTTCTTAATTTCTTAATTTCTTAATTTCCAAATTTCCAAATTTCCAAATTTCCAAATTTCCAAATTTCCAAATTTCTTAATTTCCCAATTTCTTAATTTCCAATTTCCAAACCCCCAAATTTTAAAAAATAAAAATTACATGCAGCGATTATTGTTTTCTCTTTTAATGTTGACCTTGTTGAGTGCCTGCGCCAAGCCGGTTGCCGATTTTGCTTATTCAGCAGACAAAAAGGTAGCGCCCGCAAAAGTGCAGTTTGACAACCGCTCCAAAGATGCAGAAACCTATGTTTGGGATTTTGGCGACGGCACCACCTCTACGGAAGCCTCCCCCAAACACGTTTATAGATCATCGGGCAGTTATGCCATTTCGCTGAAAGCGACAAAAGGCAAAAAGACAAATGTTTCCGAAAAAAAGATCATGATCGAGCAGCCCATTGACTGCCTCGTGGAAATAGAAACGGACTACGGCAACATGACCGTACTGCTCTATAATGCCACCCCACAGCACCGCGACAATTTCATCAAATTGGCGGAGCAGGGCTACTTTGACGGCTTGCTGTTCCACCGGGTCATCAAAGGTTTCATGATCCAGGGCGGCGACCCCAATTCCAAAAATGCGCCTGCGGGGAAAGCCCTCGGCACCGGTGGCCCCGGCTATACCATCCCCGCCGAGTTTGTTGATTCGCTGGTGCATGTGAAAGGCGCACTTTCCGCAGCCCGGCAGGGCGACCGGGTGAACCCCGAAAAGCGTTCCTCCGGCTCGCAGTTCTACATCGTGCAGGGCAAGCCACTGACCGATGCCGAACTGGACATGATCGAAAGCCGAAAGGGCATCCGCTATACCCCGGCACAAAGGGCGGCCTATAAAAAACTCGGCGGAACGCCTTTCCTCGACCGGGACTACACCGTGTTCGGCAGGGTCATCAAGGGCCTCGACGTGATAGACAAAATAGCCAATGTGCAGACCGACCAACGGGACCGCCCCAAAAAAGATGTGAAAATGAAAGTAAAAGCGGTTAAGTAATTCAAATTCGGTCGAGACGGGCCGAGAAAAATCGGGATGTTTGAGAACGGCAAACTCAACCATTTCAACTTTTCTCCACCCGTCTCGACCCCTTACTGAAATATGCAAACGAAAAACATACTTGGCATAGACGTGGGCGGGTCGGGCATCAAGGGGGCAGTGGTCAATATCGAAAAAGGGGCACTCGTGACCGAGCGCATGAAAATAGCAACGCCCAAACCTTCCACGCCCGAAGCAGTGGCGGAGGTCTTTGCAGAACTGATCGGGCAGCAGGGCTACGAGGGGCAGTTGATCGGTTGCGGATTTCCTTCCATTATGAAAGAAGGCGTTTGTTACAGCGCCTCCAATATTGATAAAAGTTGGAAAGGCGTGGACGTGGCCGCACTGTTTTCCAAAGTTTCGGGCAGGCAGGTCTTTGTCTCCAACGATGCCGATGTAGCAGGACTATCGGAGATGAGGTATGGTGTCGGCAAAGGTTTGAAAGGATCGGTGCTGCTCATTACCATCGGCACCGGGCTTGGCACCGCCCTTTTTACGGACGGGCACCTGGTGCAAAACACGGAGTTCGGGCACATCCCGTTCAAAGGCAAGGCGGCGGCCGAAAAATACATTTCCAATTCGGTGCGCAAAAAGGAAAACCTGGACTGGGACGAATTCGGCAGGCGTTTCAATGAATATTTGGAAGTGATAAACAGGATACTTTCCCCCAACCTTATTATAATAGGTGGGGGCATCAGCAGCCGGTACCACCTTTTTGAAGAACACATAAACGTGGAAGCGGAAGTAAAGACGGCAGAGATGTTCAACCACGCAGGCATCATCGGCGCTGCTTTGTTTGCGAAGTTAGAAGCGGGGAAAGCCGGTGCTTTGCGATAGGGGCATTTCTTTTGGCATGAGTTTGCGGTGCAAATAAAACCTCCTGCAAATGAGATTTGCTGGGTTTCAAAAAAGCAGTAAATTTGTGAGCCGTTATTTTTGTGTGGCCTCTAATTCTACTGGTACAAGTCGTAATTAGCTAACCATTTAGTTTTTGGTTAAATGACACATTATCAGGGATTTGGCGGACTAATCACAAATCAACTAATTACTAATCACTGCACTACTTTGACACTCTTGTACAAATTGCCCGGCAATAGAAAATTGCCGGGCAATGCCAGCGTTTTCACCCGGCAATTTTCCATTGCCGGGTGAATTTTTCTTACAAATGGCCAAGCAGAACAGCTCATTTTTCCAAAGTGCCAAAGTAGAACTAAGGGCTTTACTCATTTCTTATGTGAAATTCCCGTTGGGCATGCCTCTTGAAACATGTTGTCCCCCCCCTTAAAAAACACTCATCCTTTTAAATTTTTTTTTATGAAAAATATCAGCTTTATTTTAGTGACAATGGCAGTCCTCACATGGAGCTGCACACCAAAGCCGCAGCAGGGCGAATCCAACCATTTCCGTCTGGGCAGCAATTTCAAGATCAAAATGTTCCAGACCATGAAGTTGGTGGGCAGCGACCTCAAGCTCACTTTTACCGGCCTGCCCGAAGACTCCCGCTGCCCAGAAGGCACAACTTGTATCTGGGGAGGACAGATCAGGGCTTTCGTAGAAGCTGCCGTCACGGGCGAAAAAAGGAGCATAGAGTTCAAGGTGGAGAAGCATAAGATGGGCAAGGTCAGCAAGCGTTTTCAGGGCTATGAAATAAAAGTGATGAACGTACTGCCCTACCCCAAGGCCGAGGAAAAGACCCCAAAAGGAGATTATGTGATGGAGCTACTGGTGACAAAAGTTTAGAGCTTGTTTTTGTTTATTTTATGACCGGAAAAGCCGCCGCTGCGATGGATTGCAGCGGCGGCTTTTTTGTGCCCAAGGCTTCCCCGATTTTTCATTGCTCCGTTTTCGCCCTGATTTTCTGGAAATTAAAAATATTCCGGTAGCCATCAAAAATAAAGGGCTTCCCTTATCCATAACTCACGTTATTTTACGAAAGTAAAAAATAAATCAAATTAAAGGCCACCGTAAAAACGGGCAAAAACAGCACCCAGGCCTTCAGGCCGCTCAATGGTTCTAATTTTCCGTCTTCGTTAATGTCCGGCATATTGGGCACGGCATCGTACACGAGGTTGAAAGTTGGTTTATAGCGGTCGTACAAAACGATTTCTGTTTCTTCGTCTTCCACTTTATAGGTCTCGTGGGTGCGGCAATTGGCGAGGTATTTTATGCCTTTGTGCTCAAATTCAAAACTGAACTCAAACTCCGGCATCAGTGCGCCGCCTTCCCAGACACTTTCCCCGGTCGGGTATTTGTTCACCAGTTTGCCGCGGGTAAAATCGCCGATCTTGAGCAAGCGGACAAAGCGGAGGTTTTGCCGCAGCGGCAAGAGTATCAGCAGCAGGCCAAACAGCGGCAGCAGCAACAACCAGTCTGCTTTCGACGAAAACTCGTGCCGCCGCAGCCCGGCCATATAATTGTTGGCCGGGTCGGCAGCGTCATAGCGGATGTAGGCAATCTGCCCCGGGTCAAATTTTTTGCCCACCGAATAGCTCGTCCCTTTGTACCTTTTCCCGTTCACCGATACCGAATGCACGTATTTCCAAATGCGCTCCTTCCCCTCCAGCGAACGGGTGGAGTCGGCCTGCAAAACCACCCCTGCCTTCTCCTGCCACTCAACGTTCCGCTCTTCCAAAAACAACCTCGCCTCTGAATTGACGGCCACCGTCCAGAAAAAAACAGCGCCCGCCGCCAACAATGCCCACCCCAACTGAGTGGCCATGTCGCCAAACAACAGGATGGCCTGCGTGAACAGATCGAGCCGCCGCGGCGGCAGTTCTTTCAGGTACCGGGGAGGTATTTGTTCTGCCAATTGATTCATTACTTTTGTTGGTGCAATGGTTTACAGGTTTATAGGTTTACAGGTTTATTGGTTTATAGGTTTATTGGTTTATTGGTTTATTGGTTTATTGGTTTATTGGTTTATAGGGAGCATTGCTCCAAAATCTGGAACATGCTCCCTATAAACCAATAAACCTGTAAACCTGTAAACCAATAAACCAATAAACCAATAAACCAATAAACCTGTAAACCTGTAAACCTGTAAACCTGTAAACCTGTAAACCTGTAAACCATCGCACCAAAGATAGTACGTCCATGAGAAACCTCCTTTTTATATTTTTTGCAAATATATTTTTTGCCGCCGCCTGTTGGGGGCAAACGCAAACTTTGCGGGGAACGGTCAGCGATCAAGACAGCGGCCAAGCACTTGCAGGGGCAACAATTATTTTATTGAAAACAGGGCCCGCCAATGGAACAAGCACCGATAGCCTGGGGCATTTCCGGTTGGAAAACGTGCCGGTCGGCCGCTGCGGGATCAAGGTGAGCTATGTGGGCTATGAGACCGTTTTGATTGCCGGGATTTTGGTGGAGACGGGCAAAGAGGCCATCCAAAATATTATTTTAAAAGAGCAGCCCGCTGCGTTGGGGGAGGTAGAGGTCAGGGCAAGGGGCAGCCACTCCGTTCCTCATCCGCTCAGCAATTATCAACTGAAGGTAGAGGAGCAGTTCCGCTTTCCGGCCACTTATTACGACCCCGCCCGTTTGGCCATGTCGCTGCCCGGCATGGTGGGTACGGATGACCAAGCCAACAACATTTCGGTGCGCGGCAACCCGCCCGCCTCCCTCCGTTGGCGGCTGGAAGGCGTAGAAATAGTCAACCCCAACCACCTCGCCAATGCAGGCACCTTCAGCGACCGGCCGACAGCCGCGGGCGGCGGCGTCAACATTCTCAGCGCGCAGTTGCTCGACCAGTCCAACTTCCTCACGGGGGCATTCCCTGCGGGCTACGGCAATGCCCTCGGCGGCATCATGGACATGTATTTCCGAAAGGGGAACGATGAGCGGCGTGAGTTCACCCTGCAGGCGGGGCTGATTGGGGTGGAAGTAGCGGCGGAAGGAAGCCCCCTCCCGGCCTCCCCCAAAAGGGGAGGAGAGAGCCTTTCCCAAATTTTCGGGAATAATAGTTCTTTTACTTCCCCTCATAGAAATTTGGAGGAGGAGCGCTCCCCCCAGATTTTCGGAGACGGCTCTACCTCCTCCCCCTTTGGGGGAGGCCGGGAGGGGGCTTACCTCATCAACTACCGCTACTCTTTCGTGGGCATACTGACCGCCGCGGGCGCTGACTTCGGAGGGGAAGAGATCACCTTCCAAGACCTCGCCTTTCACTTGGATTTTCCGACAAAAAAAGGAGGGGAAATAGGCTTTTTTGGGATGGGCGGCCTGAGTGAGAACATTTTTGGTTCGCCGCTGGAAAGGGAGAAAATCAAAGAGGACAAAGACCGCTTCAACATTGATTTTGCATCAAAAATGGGAGCGGTGGGCATGACCTTCCGCCAGTCATTGGGGGGCAAAATGAAGCTGCGGGTGACGGCTGCCTATTCAGGCCTGGAACATGAGCGGACGGCCGACCTCGTAGCCCTCGTACCAAGCAAAACAAGATGGGGCGAGGATAAAACCGTTGAAAACAAACTTGCCTTCGCCGCCAAGTTTTTTTATAAAAAAAACGCCCGCAAGGGCTGGGAGTTGGGCATGCAGGCCATGCGGGAAAGGTCGGTGGTCCACGTCCTTTTCACCGACAATTCCGCCCGCACTGAACTGGACGGGAAGCTGTCCGGTTGGCTGCTGCAGCCCTATGTCAGCAGGCACAGCTACCTCTCCCCAAAACTGAAACTGACCGCTGGGCTGCAATGGAATTATTTCGGGTACAAGTCCGAACATTCCCTGCTCGAACCGAGGTTTTCTTTGCAATTCGCCCCGAACGAAAAACAAAAATTCAGCCTCGCCTACGCCCTGCTCGGACAGGTACAACAGCCACAAATTTACCTCGCTGCGCAACTTCCAAACAAGGGCCCCGGCCACACCAAATCCCACCATTTTGTATTCGCCTTTCGGCAAATATTCAAAGATGGCGTTTGGCTGGAAGCCGAAGTTTATTACCAGCATTTGTTCGATGTGCCGGTCTCGGTGCGGCAGGGCAGTACCTACTCTGTTTTGAACGGAATTGATAATTTCCGGCTGCCCGCGGAGATGCTCGCTGCCTCCGGCAAAGGCCAGAACTACGGCATTGATTTTTTTTATGAAAGGCCCATCTTGAAAAACAGCTTTTACAGGTTGGGGGCTTCGCTGTACCGCTCCCTTTATACCGCACAGGACGGCGCCGAGCGCCCCACCCGTTTCGATGGGCGCTACCTTGTGACCAATACTTTTGGCAGGGAAAAGGTGAAAAAAAAGAAGCATAAAACGGTCGTCCGGGGGGGCAGCCTGCATATCGTTTGGCAAGGCGGGCTGCGCCAAACGCCCATCGACAGAATGGCCTCTGCCCAAGCAGGCCGCACCGTCTATTTCGAAGGGCGGGCGAACGAAATGAAACTGAAAAAATACTTCCGCGCCGACGGCCGCATTTATTGGAAATGGAACAAGCCCAAGCACAGCAGCACCCTGTCCATAGACATCCAAAACCTGTCGGGCACGAAGAACGAGGCCTACCTTTATTTTGATGTTTTTTTGCAGCAGGTGCGGGCGAAAAAGCAGTTGGGGCTGATTCCGTTGGTGAGCTACCGGCTGGAGTTTTAGCTATTTGAAAGTAGAGATGAAGGATTGGAGGGGCTTTGTTTTCGATTTTATTTTTTTACCGTTACTTACTTTCCGATACAAAAATTAGAAAATATATTCCCCAAAAGATCCTCTACTCCCACCTCCCCGGTGATCTCTCCCAAATAGGCGAGTGCCCTCCGGATATCCATCGCCACAAAATCATAAGTAATGCCGGAGCCCATTGCATCCAATACATCCTGCAGGCTTCCAAATGATTTTTGCAGTGCTTCGAGGTGGCGGGCATTGGTGACGATGGGGCTTTCCAGGTTTATGTTTTCAGAAATAACGAGGCGATATAATTTTTCTTTTAGATAAGGAATGTTCATTCCGTTGATAGCGGAGAGCGTAATTAATTGATCTTTGTTTATTGGGGCTTTATATTTTTCCTTTTTATTTTTAAAATAATTAATTGGGATATTGGGGTCATTTGGATCGGCAATCCATTGCGCATCAAAATAAGGGTTCTTGTCCATTTTATTGCAGACGATTAATAGCGGCATGTCCTCCCGTTTTATTTTTTCTATATCGGCCAATACTTCGTCTATTTTCATTTCACCGACATCGAACACATATATCAGCAGGGCGGCCTGCCGTACTTTTTCAAAAGTTTTTTCCACGCCGAGGGCCTCGATCTGTCCCTGCGCCTCGCGGATGCCCGCCGTATCTATCAGCCTGAATTCGATGCCTTTTATATTCAGTATTTCCTCGATGGTATCGCGGGTGGTGCCAGCTATTTCGCTGACGATGGCGCGGTCTTCATTTAACAGTGCATTTAATAAAGTGGATTTTCCCGCATTGGGGCGGCCTGCGATGACGGTGGGCAGGCCCTCTTTCAGTACGTTGCCCAATTTAAAAGACCGGATGAGCGAGCGGATATAGGACTGTATTTTTCCGACCGTTTTTTTCAGTTCCTCCCGGTCGGCAAATTCGACGTCCTCCTCCGCAAAATCGAGTTCCAGTTCGATGAGGCTGGCGAAGTTGATGAGTTCTTTGCGCAGCTTTTGTATCTCCTTGCTGAAGCCGCCGCGCATTTGCCGCATGGCGAGGTTGTGGCTGCTTTCGGAAGTGGAGGCGATGAGGTCGGCCACGGCTTCGGCCTGGGAGAGGTCCAGTTTCCCGTTCAGGAAAGCACGCATGGTGAACTCGCCGGGCTGGGCCAAACGGGCGCCTTTTTTAATGAACAAATTAATTATTTTATTTAAAATAAAAGGCGAGCCGTGGCAGGAGACTTCGGCTATATCCTCGCCGGTATAGGAGTTGGGCGCCTTGAAAATGGAGACCAATACTTCGTCCAATATTTTTCCGTCCTCATTTTTTATTGTTCCAAAATGCAGGGTGTGGCTGTCCTGCGCTGTGAGGTTTTTTCCGCCAAAAACTTTTTGCACGATGGCCAGCGCATCCTTTCCCGAAAGCCGGATGATGCCGATGGCACCAACTCCCGGCGGCGTGGCAAGGGCGGTGATGGTATCGCTAAGGTCGTGCTTGGTATAGTTCATTTTAATTTGCTATGTCAATAGCTAATGGCCAAAAGCCAAATGCCGGATTTACAAAAATATTCTAAACGCCCGAACCCAGGGGGAATTGTTTTTTTCCAATTTTATGCGGCAGGCAGGGTTGTTTACATTGAATACAAAGGTCAGTTCTTCTACCACCGAAGTGCCCGGTGCCATCCATGTTTTTGTCCGGTTGTGTTTTAGGGGTTCGATCACTTTATCGTCCATTAATAGATGGACGTTCGGGCGGGTGCACTGACCTAAATTGGTGCGGCAACTCAATTCCAGTTTAAAACTCAGTTCCAGTTTTGCAGGGGCGGCGGCGCCATTTTTTTGCAAACGCCTGGCCACAATGTCATTGATTACAAATTTGGTGTCGCCCAAAGAATAGGTTTTGCCTGCTTTGGGGAATCCGTTTAGGCGCACGGGGTCGTCATCGGTGGAAGGTATTGTCGGGGGAGGTGTTTTTTCTTCAGGTTTTTCCTCTTTTTTTATGGTTGACTCGGGAGTCCGGTCTTTAGGTTTTGTTGGTTGTTCATCGGCAGTTTGCTTGTCCGTATTTTTAATTTCCTTATGGCTTTGGTCTGTGGGCAATTGCTCGATGGCCGTTGGTTTTTGCCAATTATAAATAGCAGCGGCGGCGGCAATGGCCAAAAAGGCCATTAAAATATATTTGAAAACAGGAGCAGTGGAAGAGGGCGGGGCAGGGGCTGTTTTTTGTATTTCAAAGTGCTTTTGTGGAGTGGGTTTTATGGCTGGCCGGGCAGGTGCTTCGTCGTCGGTTATTTTTAATAATGCGTGCGAGATACGCATTTTCTGGCGTGCCAGTTCATCGAAATCGAGCATGCCGGAGAGTTCCTGTTCATCCAGCATGGCGAGCTTTCCTTTCAGCAACAAAAGGGTATCGTAGCGTTCTTGCCCCTTGTTTTGTTCGGCTTCGATCAGGAGGTCGAGGGCTTCTTCCAATTGGTTGTCGGCGACAAGGGCCTCTACTTTTTCTGCTATTTTTTTATCCATGAAATATGATTGGCTTGTTTGATGGTGGCCGGGGATGCAAATGTATGTTGTCTGTCGTACACTTATGTAAATCGGACGGAAGTCCGATCCCCCCAGATCGGGCGCAAGCCCGATCCCCCAAAATCGAACGCAAGCCCGATCCCTCCCAGATCGGGCGCAAGCCCGATCCCCCAAAATCGGACGCAAGCCCGTTCCCCCAAAAATCGGGCGCAAGTCCGCTCCCCAAGAACATTGAATGCTCAAATTCGTCCGCCCCTGAACTCAGCCCTGCGCTGCCCGAAAAAACGCCTCCAATTTCTTTTCGTCCAGGTGCCCGTCCGTCCGCACCCCGCTGCAGAGGTCGAGGCCAAAAGGCTGCACCTGTTCGATAGCTGCGCGTACATTATCTGCATTCAGCCCGCCCGCCAAAAATACGGGCACTTTTGATTGTTCTGTTATTTTTTTGCTCAAGGCCCAATTGTGCGTATTGCCGGTGCCGCCCAATATTTTTATTTTCAAATTGGGGTTGCCGCTGTCGAGCAGGAGGGCGTCGGCTTTTTCGGAAAGCCGCAATGCCTCGTCAATGGATGCCTCGTTGATTACGTGGATTACCTGCACCAGTTTTATTGCCGGGATATATTGCCGGAGGTATTTATAAGTGCCGCCGGGCACGGCATCCACTATTTGAATGGTATTGGTACGGGTGCGTAGGTGGTGTTTTAAAATATCCTCTGGGCGGGTTTCGCTGGTGAGCAAAAAGGTAGCCGTCGGTGGGGCGGTGGCACGGGCTATATCGGCAATTAAAGCGTCGGGGACAGGGCCTGGGCCGCTGGGCATTTTGGCGACGAGGCCGAGGGCATGGGCGCCGTATTTAACGGCCATCTCCGCTTCTTGGGCGGAGGAGATGCAGCATATTTTTATCCGTGGGTGCATGTGTTGAGTTAAAGTTTTTATTGTAACCGTTCAGCACAGGCAAATGAAGACATATTTCCCCGACCCCTCGGGGAAATATGTCTTCATTTGCCTGTGCTGAACGGTTACTTTTTATTTTGGTGTTTACGATTGGGTGGTGGTCTTTTTTAACTGATAAGTTTTCAACGCAAGGCCGCAAGGCAACGCAATATTCCTTTAGTGGTTCGATTCGTAATTAGCGGACTGTTTATTTTTTTGGTAAATACCACATTATCAAGGATTTGGCGAACTAATCACTAATCAACTAATTACGAATCACTGCATTAGTTTTTTATTGCGTTTCCTTGCGGCCTTGCGTTGAAAACTTATCAGTTAAAATTTTCCACTGCCGTGCAGTATAAATTTGGCAAACCGGGGCCGTTTTTTAAAACACCAATTTCCGCCAACCGCTTTTTAATTTATCCAGTAATTTGTCTGCCCTTTTCCCATAGCCCTCTTCGTTTTTATTGGATATATCCACCAATAGTTTTTCCGCTTCGTCTGTCCGGCCTGCGGCCAAAAGTGCCAATGCCCGGTGCCAATCGGAGTCGTCGGCCCACTCCGGGTTTGTTACTTTTTCAAATGCCTTGACAGCTAAATCAAACTGCCCGTTTTTTAAATAAGCATGTCCTAAAATATGCTGCGCATCCTGAAAATAAGATGAACCGGGATCAGCACTTGCAGCCAAACGGATGGCCTCCTCTATATTTCCCGATTCAAAAGCATAGGCTGCTTGGTCGGCCAAGTTGCCGTTGCCGTTGCCGCGGGCCGGGCTGAGGTTTGGTTCAATATAATAGGCGTCGGCCAATAGTTCATTTTTATACTGGCTGTTGGCATACCACAGCAGCCCCGCCCCGGCCAGTAACAAGACCGCCGCCGCTTGTGCCCATGCCCGGCGCCAGAGCGGGACTACTTTTACGTCCCTAGCCCCTGCCCCTGGGGAGCGGCTGCCCATCATTTTTCCCAACTGCTCAAATGCCAGCACTTCCATTGCTTTTTGCGAAGCGAGGAAGGCGTCGTACTCGGCGCGGAGTTCTGCATCGGCAGTCAGTTCTTTCTCGAAAGCCTGGCGTTGGCCGCTGTCCATCTGCCCCTCGGCATAGGCGTGTATTTGATCGAAATGTTTTAATTCTTTCATGGCTTCATTCTTTCATGGCTTCATTGTTTGGGCGACCACAAGGGATCGCCCCTACGAGGTCAATTCTTTTACCAAATCTGGGCGGTCGGCCAACAGGGCGGTCATTTTTTTCAGGCAGTCGTATTTTTGTTTCCGCACGGCGCCCTCGCTGCTGCCCGTTTTGCCGCTTATTTCTTTGAAAGAAAAACCGAGCGACCAGAGGCCGAGCACTTGTTTGCAGGTTTCACCTAAATGTGCGAGCACGGCTTGCAATAGTTTGTTTTTTTCATTTATCAAAAAAACATGTTCGGGGCTGGGTACATTGTCCGTGGCCGGGGCCGTTTGTTTTTTGATTTCCTTTAATTTGACTTCCCTCGAAAACTTGGTGTGCCACAGGTTTTTGCAAATGGACGAGAGGTAGGTTTTGAGGGAGCTTTTTTCGTTGAAACGCCCTGCCCGTACATTGACGATGAGGTGGCGCAGGCCTTCTTGGAACAGGTCTTCGGCATCTTCGCGGCTGCCGTTCTTGGAGCGGACATAGCGCCCGATGCCCTCCTGCCAACTGCCGTCGCGGAGGAGGCGGTGCATGGTGTGCTCCATTTTCTGGCCACCTGCTTTGATGGCCGCCAATAGCTCGGTGTCGGTGGGTTGCGGGTTCATCTGTTTAGTCTGACGGGATGTGGGTTTTGTTTCGGAAAGCCCTTCGGGGATTGTTTTTTTGCAATAAAACACACGCCCCTGTCCATCCGGTTTGATTGTTCGTGACCCAGTTTATTGAACAGTTCCTGTTTTTGGGGTGAAGGTAAGAAATGTGGAGGACGTGGAAGAAAGCCAGTTATACGGATATGTCGCCAGTTATAGCTTATTATTGGTCGCAAAGAGTTTATATCCATGGGGAATAGAATAAATTAATTACCTTCCTGCCATTATGTGCATTGATTTTGAAAAACACAAACCCTTTTAATTATGCTAAAATCAAATAATTTTCTTGCCTTACTTCTTTTCAGTTTCTTGTTTCAAAATATCACTACCGGCCAAGTAAAACTTGAGACAGGGTTTGACCAAAACAGTACCGTATATCCGAAGATTGTCAATCTACCAGGCCTTGTCCCCATTGAACGGTCGCCTTCCCCAAACCTTAAAATGTCAGTCCCGTACCGTTCAATATTTATGATACTGGGGTCAGGGTATTATTATAATATTTCTGATGATGCGGCAGTACCAGCATTTAGCAAATATACTTTTAACAAGAGTGGGAATTATGATATATACGCTTATGTGTCGGAAAGATATGACGACCCTAAACCTCCCTCTTACAATGGGCTGCTCACTGCTGGCCCGGTAAGCGTCAATAGTTCTTCAAATTTGCCAAACCAACTGAACGATCCTTTTCTCAATATAAATTACCGCATAATGGTTGACACCAACCACCTTATAATGGAAGGCAAAAAAAATGTATATGCGCTTTTATTAAAACCGCCATCTTCGGGGCATGTGCATTTTTTTTACAATAGCTTGGTGGCTGGGCCGAAAAGCTATGTCCCAAGCAATATATTGAATTTTAATGCTTTTCATAAAACTGCCCTGAACCAAAGCAGCCCTTCGGACGGATATGTTCGTCAGAATATTGATAATGGGAACAGTACGACATTTTACAACTATTTTAACAAAGCAATCACTTACCCAATAAATGGTTTAGAAGACACACTGGACGAGCGCCGGTTGTTTTATGTTTTGGACAATAGCCCGGGCTTGTTTGTCGGAGACAAATATGCTTTTTTGGCAGTGCTTACTTCGCAAAGATCCGTACCGGGTTCGGCAATATTGCCGGGCGGCAATGGCCAACAAATAATAGATGCTGCCACTAGCAACACTAATAAAATATTAAATGAAGAAATAGTAGGGTATCATTATTTTGAACAAAAGGTATTAGAACCAAACGACCCGAACAAACTGCAGCTCGAAGAAATATGCTATTGTTGCAGCGACGAAAACAAGGCATATCGGTTTACTTATAAATTTGAATTTTGCAATGACGGGCTTGGTGCAGCCACAGGCGCAATTGTCTCTTTTTTGGATTCCTTGGACGATTTTAAGTGCGTTGAAATAGTGGATTGGGAACCAAATGCAAAGCTGGAAAACCAGCCCGTAAAAACTGCAAGCGATCCATATTTGGATGAATGGGAAATGGGCGACCTGTTATTGGAACCGACCTTGGCATCAACAGACAAAAAACGCTCATGTGTGACTTTGACCTTTGAGGCTGTCACGAATGATCAGGGGACACCAAAGGCAAAAACGGGCAGAGTTTTCTCCGCGAGGGCCTGTGCCACGCTATCGCCGGGCGGCAACGTTCAGCAGGCATGTGCCTGGGACAACTCAGAACTGGCTGCAGTTGCCTGTGTCGGGCCTTGCCCGTGTACCTATTGTTTTTCCCCTAATTGGTGGGTAATTGCAGCGGCTGTGGGCATTGTTCTTTTTTCTTTGTTCTATTTTGTAACCAGAAGAAAAAATTGATGGAGGGGCACAAAAAAAATGATAGTACGGTGTATTGTTCAACAAGTGCCGCCCGCTCGGGCAGGTTCAGCTCCATGCCATATGTTTTCCTTTTTTTTGTATTGTCCCTTAATTGTGAAATTGTTTCTGCGAACAATATACCGGAATGCGAAGAATTAATTAAAACAGCAAAAACGCTTGCCCCCGGCCCGCTTTCCATATTCAAAAAACAAATAGCCCTTGATTGCAATATTGAAAACGACCTTTCCACTTATTTATGTTTTTATAAAAAATGGGGCGCCTATTTGAGGGATGAAAAAAAACAGCCCATAAAGGCTATTGAAAATTACAAAGAGTATTTGCGGGGAATGCCGCGCCCTCCATCGTCGGAAGAGGAATGGAAGGACCATGGGTGGCTGTTGGCAAATATTGGCTACACATATGTGGTCGAGCTGAGCGACCTTGACAACGGCCTTTTATTTTACCAAAAAGCAGAGGATATATTTGTTGACACATTAAACCAACGAAACGGACAGACCGCTTTGTATATTTATACTCCAATCGGAAATATCTATACAAGGCTTGCCGAATACGAGAAAGCAACTATTATTTTGGAAAAGGCGCGGGATATATTGTTGGAGGCCGGAAAGCATGACCAAGCCGCAAGGGTAATGATGAATTTGGGGATATTGTACAGGTCGGACGGAAAAGCAGAAAAGGCGCAAAGGGTATTGGAAAAAGGGATTCTTTTAAAAGGGGTTTCAAACCTTACAAAAATAAAACTATTGATCGAATTGGGCTTGTCGCATAGTTATAAAGAAAATTTCAAACTGGCCGCCCAAAAAACCGACCAAGCATTCCTGTTGCTAAATAATCCAGACAACGAAATAAATGAAAACGAAAAAAATAAAATACGGATAAGTGTTTATGAAAATTATGGCGAAATATATAAACAACAAAAACTGCCTGGCAAAGCCTATGCTCAGTATTTAAAAGCAATTGCTTTGGACTCAACCGTATATGGGAACTCCAACCGCCGGGGTGTTGCCAAATCCTATATTGCTTTGGGCAATATAAAAAGAGAGCAAGGGGATTATCAAGCCGCATTAGTTCACTATCAAAATGCACTGGAAAAAGTATTGCCAAAATGTAAACTCCGGGGGCTTTCCAATCCCGATGCCTCCTTTTTTTATGCAGAAAATACCATTGCCGAGGCACTCAAAGAAAAAGCGCTTGTTTTGGAAAGATTGGGAAATGGGGGGGATGAAACAGAATTTTTGCAAACCGCGCTCGAATGCCTTGAAGGCTATTTGGCCGTTTGGAAATTATTGAGGGATGACTTCGAGTATAAGAAGTCTGGGTTTTCAGTTCTTCGGAAAAACAGGTCGGTCATAGAAAAAGCAATCCAACTCTCCATAAAAGCATGGCAATTAAACGGCGACAATATATATCTCGAAAAAGCATTTAATTTTTCCCAACAGGCCAAAAACCTCCTCCTCCTCGAAGCCCTGCAAAAAGCGGAAGCCACCATTGCCGCTGGTGTACCGGACAGTTTAATAAATAAAAACCACGACCTCAACATCAAAATAACCTGGCTCGAAAAACAATTATTGGCAACAAAAAACAATGCTGAAAATATAGCCGGAGAAAAAATAAAAAAACTCGAAACGCAATTGTTCGAAACAAAAGAAGCTTTGTCAAAACTCGACGAAAAACTTGAAACCGAATATCCAGAATATGCCAACCGGAAAAAAGAAATACCGGTAGCCGGTATAAAAACCCTGCAAAACAAACTGCCCCCCGATGCTATGCTCCTCGATTATTTTACCGGCGACAGCAGCATATATGTTTTTAAAATTTCAAAAGACAATTTTGAGGCAATAACAATCACCAAAAATTTCCCGTTGGAAAAAACAGTGGAAGAACTCCGCAGCGGATTATACGACTGGCAATATGGAAAGGATTATAATGCCTGTGCCAATTTATATACAGCCACCGCCCATGAACTGTATAATAAATTGATTGCCCCATTGGGCGGCCTGCCCGAACAATTGATTATAATCCCCGATGGCGTATTGGGGTACATCCCTTTTGAGGTTTTATTAAAAGAAAAACCTGCCGCAGCGGTATATTTTAAAGACCTCAACTATTTCGGTTTTGAAAAAACAATCAGCTATAATTATTCCGCAGCCCTATGGCTGCAAATGGCAAAAAGGGAACATACCGGAAAAGATATATTGGCCATGGCTCCGCAATTTGGCACAACAAATAATATAAACAAACCCATTGCCGAGCGCCGGGGAGGGTTGAGTGGATTGGTGCATAATAAAGACGAAATAGATGCGATATATAATATAGCTGGCGGAACAAAATTTTCAGGAAAAAATGCGACAAAAGAAAATTTCCTGCAGTTGGCCGGACAATACAATATCCTCCACCTTGCCACCCACGCTATCCTCGACGACCGGGAAAATGGCCTTTCCTATATTGCCTTTGCCGGCGCCAGTGAAAAACTGGACACTGGGAAAATATATCTGCTCGATCTATATAATTTAAGGTTGCCCGCCGATATGGTCGTGCTCAGCGCCTGCGAAACCGGCATCGGCGAACTGAAAAAAGGCGAGGGCATCATCAGCCTCGCCCGTGGCTTTGCCTATGCCGGGGCGAAGAGCATCGTCACCTCGCTTTGGGAAGTGAACGACAAGGCCACTGCCGAGATAATGGAAGAATTTTACAGGCAATTAAAAAAAGGCAATACAAAAGCCGAGGCGATGCAATATGCCAAGTCCGATTATTTCGACAGACAAATAGATGACAAATATGTCCACCCCTATTATTGGGCATCTTTTATCGCGGTGGGGGATATGTCGGCGGTGGAGTTGGGTGGTGGGTTTAATTGGTGGTGGGTTTTAGTTGCTGCGCTATTATTGCTTGCTATATATGTCAAAATAAAACGTTCCTGATATTGTTTTCGCAAGAATAATTAAACAACTTACCTATCTTTTGAATCAGCCAAGGTAGGTGCTCGGATCTGGTAGTCCGACTCCGTGCCCTTCCAAAAGAGGGGGAATTAATTCCCCCTCTTTTGGAAGGGCACGGAGCTGGGCGGAGATGTTTCCGTATTTACCTTAAAAAATTAGGTAGTGTATCAAATGTAATGCTTTTTTTCGAGGGATTCACATCCCTCGCTAAGATATGCCGTCCCTGCGGGACTAGGTGGAAAGCCTGTCTATCATAGTCCCGCAGGGACGGCATATCTTAGCGAGTGTCGTGAGACCCTCGAAAAAAAAGAAAAAAAAGCATTACATCTGATACACCGCCAAAAATTAAAACGATATAACATACTCTTACGTCCTAAGCCATATACCCCTTGCTTGCGCCAAATGGGGATAATTATTCTCAAAAAAAATCTTCTCTTCCGTAACGTTCCCCCCCTTCCATTTGACTATACACTGAATTCACCCAAAAAGCCATGAACACCGAACCGGGGGCGGGCCCGCCTCCGGTCAGTTTTCAAGCTATATTTTTTTCAATTAAACCTCGGTTGCCAAAAGGCGGCATGCCAAAGGCACAAGTGGCCTTGCTATGCCCATGCGGCAGCCCCAAAACTATTTGTGTTATGAAAAACAGTGAAAAGTCTTTGCAGGAATTTGCATCCCAAGTAATCAACGTTTCCCAACAAAGCCAAGTGAAAGGCGGGGATGATATTATTATTGAGGATGCGGTCAACACTTAGACACTAATTTTTCTTTAACGTGGGACAGGTTTTTGCCTGTCCCGCCCCAAGTTCTTTGATATTTTTTCAAGCAGCCAACTTTTTGCAGCGAGTGGAGTGGTCTTCTCTGTTTCAATTTTCATCTGTTCCCATTGTTCGAGTGTAATGTTTTTGTTTGCCAAACACGAACTTATTTTTTTTACAAGTTTGGTGAAATTGATTTCTGCTGAATTCCTTTTTTTAGAAAATGTTTTTTGCCTACTTAAATATTTCTCATAGGCATAAATGCGGGATAGAAGCAGTTCGATATAATCAATATGCACTAATGTTATTTCAAATAGGCTTCGGATTGACAATGAATATTGCCTGAATTTATAACTCACGTTATTAGTGGATATTTTGTTTACAATTCTGTCAGTTTCTAAAAAATTACCTCTATGAAAATGCAAGTAGGATTCAGCCAAAAAAATAGCGTCTTGTGCTATATCTTCAGGAAGCAAGGACGAATAAGAATGAATGAAATTTTTTGTCCATTTCCATTTTTTTACAGTCGAGCCTACTGCCGCTATATTGGTAAACCGTATATCAGGGAGAATTCCATTATCTAATAATAAGCCATTTGCTAAACCAATTTTATACAATTCTAATTGCTCGTAAAAAAATGATCTATCAGCACTTAATGCAAGCTGATAAGCATAATTCAACAAATATATCAACACCTCTTTCTGCTCCAAAAAACTCAGCCTTTCCCTCGAAGCCAAATATTTATTTTTAAGCCCAAAAAACAATTCCCCCGTCAGCCCCTCCCTATTTATTTTCAATAAATCCAAATAAATACCAAATGCCGGGTCTTTGTCCAACAAATGTTTTTCGATATAACCGCATACCGGATCGAGCAGCGGATATATGGCTTCCTCGGCCACTATTTTTGTTCGGGCACTCAGTTCGCATGAAAGCCGGAGTTTGGCGAGCGCATAAAAACTGTCGAGGCGTCGCACCGCATTTTTCAAAGAATCAGCGTTAGTCGTCAGTGCTTCTGTTCGGGGATGGAAATAATGTTCTTGGTTCAATAAAAAAGCATCAAGGTAATCGGCCATGCTTTTGCTGGGCAGCAGGTCTATATCTTCTAAAAGGTCATTGGTATGGCGTTCAAACCTATCGTACAGCCCCCGTCCACCATAAGAACGGATGAGCATTTTGGAGCGGCTGCGCCTGTCTTTTTTCAATTGTTCAAAAACCAAAAAACTTTCCGCTGCCCTGTGCAGGTCGGCCATAACGACCCGCACCAAGCGGTCATCAAAAATTTCCTTGTTAGGGAACAGTGCGGCAAAAACAATCGGCTTGGCCAATTTTGCATGGCCGAAAGCAGGGTGGTGTTTTTTCAAAAAAGCATAAAAAGCGCAGAGCCTTTTATTGGAATTCAAATAAGGCGAGTGCAGGTATTTGCCGAACGACTTCCATTCAGCAGCAGAAAAACTCCGTAAAAGCGATATGACCTTTGAATTTACCATGCAAAATTTTATGCAAAAATAATTTAAAATAGTATTTGTAAGTAATTGAACAAGAATAATTAATGCCGGAGTTATTGATCATTAATCGTTATTGATTAATAATTATTAAACTGCAATCTAAGAAATTTGTCTTTGCCGCCCTGCCACTTATACATTAATTTTAGCCAGTATTTGAAAATGGCTGTTCGCTGTGGGCCAACAGCCAATAGCCAACAGTTGGGAAATCATGGAACAAATGCCTTTAAAATGGATCGCCCTGCCACAAAACGGGGGCTACGTGCTGTCGGACGTAAAGGACATCCTGTACTGCGAGTCGGACGGCAACTACTCCACCGTATATATGCAAGACGGCAGCAGGCACCTCGCCTGCCGCAAGCTAAAGGAGATGGAGGCCCGCCTGCCGAAGGAATGTTTTGTCCGCATCCACCACGGATATTTGGTCAACCTTTTTCACGTAAAAAAATACCACCGCGGCGACGGCGGGCAGGTGGAACTGAGCAACGGTCTCAGGCTGGATGTGTCGAGGAGGAAGAAGCAGGCGTTCTTGGAGCGGCTCATCGTGGTGTAGCCGAGGGTTTAAAACTTGGAGGTTTTTAAAACCTCCAAGTTTTCAGGTTCCCGACAATAATATTATTGGCCACTTATATCCATCAACCACCACTTATAAAACGCCAAAAAATAAAACATATATTTTCTCTAATTTCACGGAGATTTATATTTTTTCAAATAATAAAATAACCTGTATCAAAAAAACCATAACCCCAATGAATACGGCCCAAACAATAAACAGAACTACTTTTCTAAGATATTCCCATTATATACCGATGGGCCTTTAAATATTGCCTGCCCGGTGCTTTGCACCCTCGGCAGAGGCTGTGGTATCATTAATATTTAATCAAGCCAACGTAGTTGATATTAAAGACAGGATTGCGGAATGGCTGGTTATTTTTTTAATTAATCCAAATATAGGAGACCTTTCAAAAAACCAATGAAAGCATCTCGTATTCAACATCCCGCATTCTTAAAAACAATTATCCATTTGCATGGCCCGGAAGTGTTGGCGCACTCCCCAGGGCTGCTATCCTTTTGTCATAAAACTAATAAAAAATGAAACTTTTAATTACCCAATTCAATCCCTTTTTTTCTAATCCTTTTTTTTTAAATAATACCTTGCCTGCCGGCTACTTGTCTCGACCCCTTGGGAGGCAGGAAATAAGGCGCTATTTTATTTCCCTGGCGACGATGGTTTTGCCTTTGCTGTGGGGGGCGGGGCTGCAGGCAGCTTCCTGTACCTGGCTCGGCGGCACGGGCAATTGGAGCGATGCTTCTAAATGGAGCTGTGGAGTGGTGCCCGGACCGGGCGATGAGGTGATTATCTCCTCGGGTACAGTAACAATGGATGTGCCGGCTACGGTCGTCCAATTGGTTTTTGCTGGTGTAGAGCTAACCGGTTCCAATACCCTGACGGTCTCCGGCGCTGTTTCCTGGAACAATGGCAATATAAATGCCCCCCTGCACCTGAGCGGCACTTGCATCATGGATATTGACGGGGGAAACAACCTGGGCAATGTTTTGAACATAGGTGCAGGGGCCGTCGTCAACCAGCTCGCACCTTTTTCCATACAATCGGGTGGCGGCGTTGTCAACGATGGCAGTTATGTACAGGACTCCGGCAACCTGCAAATGAACAACAATTCTGTCACTTTCGACAACAACGGCACGTTTGAAGTCCACCATGACGGAACGGCTCTCGGTGGTGGCGGAACTTTTACCAACAACGGTGTTTTTGAAAAAGTCGCAGGTGTCGGTGACATGCTCATTACCCCTGTTTTCATCAACAATGGCACATTCAACCACACCAGTGGAAATGTGGTCAGGTTTTACTGGCTTACCCAGAACGGAACCTTCAACCTCAACGCCGGGGGGACCTTACGGCTTACGGGCAGGCTCAACGCCCCCATTGCATTCCCCGCAGGTACTACCCTTCAGTGGGACAATGGCAGCCTGGAGAACAACACGGCCCTGGTCATTGACGGCACTTTTGAAATACCCAGCGGGGGAACGATGTCAGGTACAGGCGATATCACCATCAACGGCACGATGAATTGGGCGTCAAATACCATTAATCAACAAATAACAATCGGCAATAGTGGCGAGATGAATATTACGGGTTCTACATCTTTAGGAGCCGACTTGATAAACAACGGCATCGTCAACCAGGGTGGAAGCCTGAGTTACGGCGCGCACACCATCACCAATAACGGAACTTACAACAAAACAGGCGGCAACCTCCAATTGAACAGTTCTTCCGCTGTTTTTGACAACAACGGCACTTTCAATGCTTCCCATGACGGCACATTGATGAACGGCAGTGGCACTTTCAACAACAACGGTGTTTTTGAAAAAGTCGCAGGTGTCGGTGACATGCTCATTACCCCTGTTTTCATCAACAATGGCACATTCAACCACACCAGTGGAAATGTGGTCACGTTTTACTGGCTCACCCAGAACGGAACCTTTAACCTCAACGCCGGAGGGACTCTGCGGCTTACGGGCAGGCTCAACGCCCCCATCGCATTCCCCGCAGGCACTACTCTTCAGTGGGACAATGGCAACCTGGAGAACAACACGGCCCTGGTCATTGACGGCACTTTTGAAATACCCAGCGGGGGAACGATGTCAGGTACAGGCGATATCACCATCAACGGCACGATGAATTGGGCGTCAAACACCATTAATCAACAAATAACAATCGGCAATAGTGGCGAACTGAATATGACGGGGCCTTTCGAGAAGAAATTGAACAGTGATTTATTAAACGACGGCACTGTAAACCATAGTGGTAGTGGCAACTTCTTTTGTTCGGGCAGTATCACCAACAATAATGTTTACAACAAAACAGGCGGCATCCTCCAATTGAACAGTTCTTCCACTGTTTTTGACAACAACGGTACTTTCAACCTTTCGCAAGATGGCAGCGTCATAGGTGGCCCTCTTTCTGCCGTTTTCAACAACGATGGCACTTTCATTAAAACCACGTCCGGCATTTCTTCTATCAATCCCACTTTTATTAACAATGGAACAATACAAGGTTTTGGCACATTGGATTTCACCTCCTTTATCCAAAACGGCACCTTCTCCCCCGGCCTCTCCCCCGGCATCCTCACCATTGACCAGCCCGCCGCCATCCTCCAAAACACCTCCACCGTCAATATAGAAATCTTCGACAACTCCGGCCCCGGCACCGGCCACGACCAACTCCTCTTCACGGGCGGTGTGACCCTCGACGGCACCCTCACCGTCACCGAAACGGGAACGGTATCCGATGCCAGTTTCGTCA
>DROJ01000613.1 GCA_011321935.1 Bacteroidota bacterium
GGAAAAATTACCTTGCCCATCATTTAAATAAAGAAAATTAAAAATACTGCCGTTGCAAAAGCCATTGGCTACCACGAGGTCAAGGTCACCGTCGTTATCATAATCACCAAAATTGGAACCATAGGAACAGCCAAAATCGGCAGCGGGGCCACTTGTAATTTCGGAAAAAGTACCGTCTCCATTATTTTTGAACAACTGGTTTTTTTGTTCCGAATAAAACCCGGAATTAGCCACAAAAAGGTCAAGGTCTCCATCGTTGTCTATATCTCCCCAACTACTGCTCATAGTGCTTCGGATGCTTTGGCTTGGTGCATTGGGCGCTACCGAAAAATTACCGTTCCCATCATTTCTATAAAGGTCGTCGGGCCGATTGGATTCATTGGAAACAAAAAGGTCAAGGTCGCCGTCGTTGTCATAATCGGTCCAATTGACCGACCTAGAAGGATGGGCTTGGATAACGGCTACCCCTCCGTTTATTTTTGTAAAACTTCCGTCTCCATTATTTTTGTACAAATCATTTTTAAGGGACGTACCATTTAAATTTGTAGAATTGGTCACATACAAATCGAGGTCGCCGTCGTTGTCCATATCGCCCCACGAAGCAGTTTCCGAATAAGTCGTTCCCATAGAAGGGGCCGCTCCGCTGTCATAATTAAAAGTACCGTCACCGTTTCCATAGTATAAATAATTCTTGATGCCATACCATGTAACGGCAAAGGCATCAAGGTTGCCATCGTTGTCTATATCGGCAAAAGTTGCCCCGTCGAAAGGAGCCGGATGCCCGACAATATCGCCTGAAGTTACTTTAGAATAATTGCCAGCGCCATTATTTAAGTAAAACAAATTCTCGACGCCGGGATTGATACCGTTGCTGATGAATATATCTTCCCAACCATCGTTGTTCACGTCCACAAAATTTACGCTGCGGCTGTCGGAAAAATCGGCAACAATATCTCCGCTCTCAATTTTTTCAAAAAGTTGTGAGTATATTGGCAGGATATACATCAACGCAATCAAAGTGAAATAGATTTTTTTCATGATTTTGCTATTATGCTCGACCATTATAGGTTCTGTGCATTTGCCCTCGTCAGCCCCCTCCCGATAGCTATCGGGACAAAAGGGGAGAATCCACCCCCAATGCACAAAACCTATAATAGTCGAGTATATTTTTGGAGCGAAAATAGCACAACATATATTGTTGTTTTTGTTTTTGGTAAATTGGCAATTCAATAGCATACAAACTACCCGTATTGACAATAAAAGCATTTGGTTTGAAGGAAATAGACATTGGGGGGAAGGAAACGGTTATTGGTGGGGAGCAACAAGTTAGCGGCAAAATATTTGCGAATTTTACTTTTGGTTTAAACATTTAAAATGAACAAAAGGATATTACTGCATATCGGTTTTTGGTTGATATACTTGCTATACAACGGCTATTTATCCGTCCCCTTGTCGGGCACTACTTTCGCCGACCTGTCCATGCTGGAGCGTTTAAAATTGGGCTATCTGTCTGAATTCCTTTTATTGCTGATAAAAATACCTGCCGTATATTTTGTCCTTTACCGCTTGTTGCCACGGAGCTTTCAGGTAAAAAACATATTGCCTTTTGCGCTCCAATTTTTGCTGGTCGCCTTCGTGATGACCGTATTGATCCGGCTTTCGTGGTACAATATTATTTTTGAAAAAATATACCATATTGACCCGCCAAAAGAAGCAGCTACTTTTTGGATCGCTTTGTTCCGGTGGGTGTTTTCTTCTATTGACGCCCTGCTGCTTTTGGGCATAGCTTCGGCCATTAAATTGTTCAGGATAAGGTTGCAAACGGCAAAAAAAGAAAAAGAATTAATAGAGGAAAAACTGCAATCGGAACTGAAATTTTTACGCTCCCAAACCAACCCCCATTTCCTTTTCAATACCTTGAACAACCTCTACCACCTCGCCCGGAAAAACAGCAAAGCAACACCGGATGCCATCCTTAAACTGTCGGGGCTGATGCGTTTCATGCTTTATGAATGTGCCGCTCCGCAAATATTGGTTTCACAGGAAATAAAATTAATCAGCGATTATATAGATCTCGAAAAACTGAGGTATGGCAAGCGGCTCAATATCAATTTTAATGTGGACACCGGAACGGGCGGCCAATCCATCGCCCCGCTATTATTATTGCCTTTCGTGGAAAATGCTTTTAAACACGGCGCATCGGAAAACAGGGGAGAAACGACCATCCATATTTTATTAAAAATAAAAAACAATATGCTCAATTTTTCTGTCAGAAATACAAAAGGCGGAGAATTGACTGTTATTAAAGAAGGGATCGGGATTAAAAACATAAAACGGCAACTCGATTTAATATATCCGCAACATGAACTGAAAATTTCAGACCATGAAAACATTTTTCAAATTGATTTAAATATAGACCTGAACGAAAAAAAAGACCATGACTAAATTAAAATGCCTGATCGTGGAAGACGAGCCGCTCGCAGCCGAGGGCTTGGAAGCATTCATCGCGCAAGTGCCTTTTTTGGAAATGGCCGGCAATTGCCCGGACGCCTTATCGGCGCTGGATTTTATTAAAAATAAAAAAGTGGATGTGATTTTTCTGGACATCCATCTGCCCAAATTAAAGGGGCTTGATTTTTTAAAGTCACTGCGCACTCCCCCGCAGGTTATCCTCACCACGGCCTACCACCAATACGCGCTCGAAGGTTACGAACTGAGCGTGGTTGATTATTTATTAAAACCATTTGGGTTCGCCCGTTTCCTGTCCGCAGTAAATAAATTGAAAATAATTAACAGTCCCAAAAACAATATTCCAGAAAATATAAAAATACAGGAACGGCCTTTTCATTTTTTCAATGAAAACAAAAAAATGGTCAAAATATACAACGATGAAATATTGTATATCGAGAGTTTAAAAGAATATGTGAAGATATATTTATCGGACGGGCGCTCCGTTGTCACCCGTTTTCAGATTGGTGAAATAAATACTTTTTTAGGCGACGGTAATTTGCTGCGCATTCACCGTTCTTTCATTGTGGCAGTGGATAAAATAAATGCCTACTCTGCCAAAACAATTGAAGTGCAAGGGACGGAACTGCCGATTGGCAGGGGATATAGGGCGCAGGTGGAGGAGCGTTTGAAATCCTGATAAAATATTTTTCAAACTGCTTTCATCCCAATATACAGCGACACCAAGCATACCACCAAACTCATCACCACGTTCGCCCCCGCCTTCCACCATTCGCCGTTCATCATCAACTGGAAAGTCTCGTTCGTAAAAGTGGAAAAAGTGCTGAACCCTCCGCAAAAACCGGACATAATCAACAAAGCCATCGCCCCGCCCAATCGGTCTTTCATGCTCAGGCCGACCATGGCGCCCAGCACAAAACAGGCCAGCACATTGGCCAAAAAAGTGGCCCAGGGATAGTCCAATTTATAGGCAAACATAAAATGGGCGATGCCGTACCGGCAAATACTGCCGAGGCCGCCGCCAAGAAAAACCAAAAAGTAGTTTGACATTTTTGAGTTATGAGTTATGAGTTATGAATTATGAATTATGAATTGGGCACGGCACTTAACAGTATGGCCTGTTTGAATTAAAAAAAAATATGCACTTTTGAAATTCATCTCAGCGCAGCAAAAAGGACTTTTTTTTTTAAAACCAAAAATGGAGTTGCCAGAGCTTCCAACCTTCATCCAATCAGAACTCCAGAGCGGCGGCGTTTTGGCGTGAATGAGAAATCGGGACAGGCCAAAGCCGGATTTGATTTTTTTATAAAAAAACCGTAGCTACTCAGGATGCGTGTGTATTGGTAGCACAGCGTTCACGCTGCCCCGGTCACAGACGTTTACGTCTGTGCATAAAGAAAACGACGTAAACGTCGTTTACCAGGACAGCGTGAACGCTGTGCTACCAATACACACGCATCCTGAGCAGTTACAAAAAATCTTTTGCGCGCTGCAATTATAACTATAAACCATAAAACACAAACCGTCGTGAAACGCAACCTGCTCGCAATCACCGTCCTCTTGGCGCTCGCTGGGCTGACCTTCGTTCAGTTCCGGCTGCTGGTGATCGGTGCGAGGCTGGAAAAGCAGCGTTTCGACCAGCGGGCAATGGTGGCACAGCGCTCCATCAAGCAGTCGCTCAACCAGCCGAACGGTTTGAGCGATAGGCTGGTGGCCTACCTGAAAGGAGATACGTTGAGCAGGGAAAAAACCTCCGCCCTCGCCGATTCTTTGCAGCTTTTTTTGGAAAACAAATTTGCGGAAGAGGGCATCACCGCCCGTTTTTTGTTTGCCATCACGCCCCGCCACAGGCAAGACGTGGAGTTGGCGAGCAATGGTTTCAAGGAGGCCGGTTTTCAATTCGGGGAATACAAAGTGCCGCTCGGCGATTACTTTTCGCGGCAGTTGTTCCGCGAGAAGGAGCTGCACATTGACATGGAAAACCTGTTCGGTTATTTGCTTGGCGAGCTGGACTACCTGCTCGTCCCGTCGGTGCTTTGCCTGCTGGCCCTATTGGTTTGCCTGGGGCTGCTGCTGCATATTTTACGGAAAGAAGAAAAGTTGAACGAAGTGAAAAACGACTTTATCAACAACCTGACGCACGAATTGAAAACGCCCATTTTTTCTATTTCCCTCGCCAGCAAGCTGGCAAATGAGCAGCTCGGAAAAGGCAATGCCGACAAGGCTGCCGAATTTTTGCGGATCATCGAAAAGGAAAACGAGAAGCTGAAAGGGCACACCGAAAAAGTACTGGAACTGGCCAGCCTCGAAAATTCAAAGCAGCAACTGAAACAAGAACGCGTTGACCTGCACCAACTCATCGGGCAGGTCTTGAACGACCATTTACCGAAGGTGAAAAATAAAAACGGCCTGCTGCGCAGCAGCTTGCGCGCGCCCCGTTTTGAAATAAAAACCGACGGGACGCATTTTAAAAACCTGCTGCAAAACCTGCTCGACAATGCCCTGAAATACAGCAATGGCGCACCTGAAATAGAGGTGGCTACCGACAGCAATGCCGCTTATTTTATCCTTTCGGTAAAAGACAATGGCATCGGTATCCCGCCCGCTGACCAGCCTTTTGTTTTCGATAAATTTTTCCGCACAACGACGGGAGATCGGCATGATGTAAAAGGTTTTGGCCTCGGCCTGAGCTATGTGAAGCAGGTGGTGGAAGCGCAAAAAGGAAAGGTGGAGGTGGAAAGCAAACTGGGGGAAGGCTCGGTTTTCAGGGTTTATTTGCCCGTATGATAGGATGGGACACTGATTGAACGGATCAAACTGATTTTCGCTGATCTGTCCAAATCAGTTGAATCTGTTCAATCAGTGTCCCATCCTACTTATTTTTTCTTGTCAACTTCGGGCATGCCGCAAGGCTCCTCCGGCGTGCGCCCGCAGACCGAACAAGTGCCGCCAAATTTCTCGGCGATCATCGGGTTGTTGGTGGCGCAGGTACCCCGGAACTCCCGTTTTTTGATGATGTAACTGATATTCAAAAACACGAAGGCAAGGCCAAAAAAGAAGAATATGGCGAGGAAGATTTTTAGAAATTCCATTTTTAAAAGAAATTGGAAATTGGAAATTGAGAAATCCATTAAATTGATTTTCAATATTTTACATTCAATTAATCTCTCAATTTAAAGTTTCCGGTCAGAAAATAAGCAGGTCTTTGCCCGCTCCTTTTTTATTTAAAAACAAAGACGCCCCCAACAAGTTTATCTTTGCCGCTTTTACTTGCAAAACACAAAATTAGCCTAAAATGACAGCACAGCCCAACCCTCCTGCAACTAACTTTCCAGAAAAGCCTTACGGCAAAAACACCCCCGACCTGAACTATAAATTGGAGGCCTTCGCCCGCCTCCTCCACGTCATGGACGACCTGCGCGAACAATGCCCCTGGGACCGCAAACAGACCTTCCAAAGCCTCCGCAACCTGACCATCGAAGAGACCTACGAACTGGCCGACGAGATCATCAAAAACGACCCCGGCGGCATCAAGGAAGAAACGGGCGACCTGTTGCTGCACATGGTTTTTTATGCAAAAATAGCGGAGGAAAAAGGCGATTGGAACATCGGCGACGCACTGCACGACATCTGCAACAAACTGGTAAAACGCCACCCGCACGTTTACGGCAGCCTAAAGGTGAGCGGCGAGGAAGAAGTGAAAAAGAACTGGGAACAACTAAAACTGAAAGAGGGCAAAAAGTCCATTTTACAGGGTGTGCCCAATTCGCTCCCGGCAATGGTGAAGGCATGGCGGATGCAGCAAAAAACGGCACAGGTCGGCTTCGAATGGGAAACCCCAGAGCAGGTCTGGGAAAAGGTGGAGGAAGAAATCGGGGAACTGAGGGAAGCCGTGGAAGGCAATTTTCCGCAGGAAAAAAAAGAAGAAGAATTTGGCGATGTCCTTTTTTCGCTCATCAATTATGCCCGTTTTTTGAACATCGAACCGGAAACGGCGCTCGAACGCATCAACCAAAAATTCAAGCGGCGTTTTGAGTACATCGAAAAAAATGCCCCCAAAAACCTGAACGACATGAGCCTCGAAGAAATGGACAACCTCTGGAACGAAGCGAAGAAATTGAATGGTTAAATGGTTTGAATGGCTTGAATGGCTTTTCCAAATACGTGGGAAATTAACCATTTAAACCATTCAGCCATTCAGCCATTCAGCCATTTATTTTATGATAAAAACCGATGTCTGCATTGTTGGCGCCGGCCCGGGCGGGGCGGCCACTGCCCTTAAACTGAGCCACCTCGGCATTGCCTGCGTACTGGTTGACAAGGCCGTTTTCCCGCGCGACAAAATATGCGGCGATGCCATCAGCGGCAAGGCGACGATGATCCTCGGACGCATTGACCCCGGCATTGCGGAGCGCTTTGAGGCCGCTACCGATATGCAGACCGACATCTGGGGCATCCGCTTTGTGTCGCCCAACAAGAAGGTGATTGACATACCTTTCAACACGGAGTACGATACTAAAAAAGACCCCAAACCGGGCTTCGTTTCTAGGCGCATAGACTTCGACCATTTTTTGATAAAAGAGGTGAAAAAGAGGGACAACATCCGCTTGTTCGAGAACACGTCCATCAGCGTTTACGAAAAAACCCCCAACGGCTACCGCCTCTCCAACAAGGCAAAAACATTCGAAGTGGACTGCCGCCTGCTGGTCGTTTCCAACGGCGCCAATTCCAACTTTTCGCGGCACCATGCAGGGCTTGAAAAAGACCCCAAACACAACGCGGGGGCAGTGCGGGCCTATTTCAAAAACGTAAAAGGCCTGCACGAAGACGGCTTCATCGAGCTGCATTTTTTGAACGAAATCAACCCCGGTTACTTTTGGGTTTTCCCGCTGCCCGGCGGCTATGCCAATGTCGGCCTCGGCATGCGCAGCGACCATATCAGCGACCGGAAATTCAACCTGAGAAAAGGCCTGCTGGAACTGGTAAAAACGCACCCCAAAATAAAAGGCCGTTTTGAAAATGCCGAACTGGAAGGCAAGGTACAAGGCTACGGCCTGCCTTTGGGCTCAAAAAAGAGGGTCATTTCCGGCGGCCATTTCATGCTCGTCGGCGATGCAGGGCACTTGGTTGACCCCCTCACCGGCGAGGGCATCGGCAATGCCATTTACAGTGGCTACATCGCCGCAGAACAGGCGCAGCAATGTTTTGAAAAAAATGATTTTTCTGCCGATTTCATGCGAGCCTACGATGTGCGGGTGGAACGGGTGCTGGGCAAGGAGATGCAGCTAAGCTACCGCCTCCAACGGCTGATGGCACGTCCGTGGCTGGTCAACCTGAGTGCCAATTGGGTTTCCAAAAACCGCACCCTGATTGACGTCATTTCCCAAATGTACGCGGATATGGAAGTACGCAAGAAGGCGCTCAACCCCTTGTTCTGGCTGAAATTAATGATGGGGAAATAACGGTTGACGGTGGACGGTGGACGGTGGACGGTGGACGGCAGGACGAATCCGCCGTCCGCCGTCAACCGTCAACCGTCAACCAATAAAAAAAGGGTGCCCGGCATGGAGATAGGAGGAAGAAGTTACAGATTGCCCGACACCCAAGGATGTGATAGTATATAAGGATGTGATAGTAAGTATATAAGGATGTAATCTTATATGTCTTTCAGTCCGGTGGACTTTGGATACCCAAAAGTAAAGTCGAATATCGAAGAATCCAAACCGACAGTTATTTTATGCTCCTGTTGTACCTCGGTTTTGGCGCTGGCCTGGCATTTTTCAGGGCTACGCTTTTAGTTGCGATGGGCTGCACCAAGAGGCGGCGTTTGTCGATCAGTTCGCCCGTGACCATGCAGATGCCGTAAGATTTGTTCCTGATTCGGATCAGGGCATTTTCGAGGTCGTTGATGTATTTTTTTTGGCGGATGGCCATGTTGTTGAGGAACTCCATGTCGCTGTTGGTGTTGCTGTCGTCCATCCAATCGCCGCCGTGGTCGTCGCCGCCGTTGGCCGTAGTATCGAGTATCTGCTGCTCATAGTAGGCCATTTCTTCTTTTGCCTTAGCGAGTTTTTTTTCTATGATAGCCCGGAATTCTTCCAGTTCGGAATCAGGGTAACGGTTGATTGTGTTTTTTTTATCCATTAGTTTCTTTTCTTGATAGTTTGTTAAATGATGGTCGAAAAACGAATTTTTAATGTTGTTTTTTAGACTGCCAAATTCCTGTTTTGGTAACAAAAAAAAGCAGCCCCTAAAATCCATTTTCCGGCCCTTCAAAGTGGCGGGGCAAAAATTTGGCCACCTGAACAGGGTGAAAAAACAGCATTGCAAAGACGTAAAATGCTTTGCGGCCACAAATGTTTTAATAGATTTTTAAAAAGTCAATAGCTGGTGGTAAAAATCACCGATTTGTTGATATTTTACAAAACCGGGGATTGCCGCTATTTTTGGCCGCAGGCCGCAAGCAAAACGAAATTTTATTTGCCGGCCTGTCGCTTGTTTCACAAAAATAACAAATTTTCACCAATAAAAACCATGAAAACGAAAGCCCCCATCGCTGCGCAATTCAAGTGCGGGGGCAGGGACTTTTATCCAGTTGACCACCCCCAGCATTACCTTCAGCCATTTGTGCTTGGTGGGTATGCGGGAAAGGTCAATATCGGGCGAAAGGTAAAACTGGCGATAGCGGGGATAGGCACCTTCGTCCAGCGAAAAAACGACGCCGTCGCCGTCGGTCCATTCATTGCCGAAGCCGCCGTAAATATTGCCCGCCCCATAGCCCACCGCGAGGTTGAGCCATTTTGGGAAATGTTGCTTCCTGCGCTCGCCCATGAAAGCGTGGAGGTTGACCGATGCCCAGACCGTCATGGCGTTGTAGTCTTTCAAAAATACTTCGGTCGGGAAAGAGCCGTAAAGTTCGTCGGCCCTTTCGTACAGGCTGGTCTGGTGCCCCCCGTCCACCGAAAAAATGGGCGCCCGGGAGTAATCGGGACGGGTGCTGGATACTTTCATCATCACCCTTTGCTCTTGCCAAAGCAGTTCCTGCGCAACAAAAGCCCCCACTCCGAGGGCATTGAAACCAATGTCGCCAACGGAAAAGCCCCACTCCTCGGAAAAGCCGTCCATGATCTCGATGGTGGTCTGAACCCCCAGGCCCACGCCTGCCGCTGCCCACATGGCTTTGCGCCGGTCCATGCCCGTCCAAAGTGCGCCCTGAAATGCGAAGTTGGTTTCAAGGTGGGCCGCTTGCAAATGGCCTGCCTTGTCCATTCCAGACCATTCCTTCATGTCGTTGAAAGTATGGAAAGGAGTCAGCGGGAAGTCCTTGTACCAAGCGTTCCACATGACCACGGCGGCGCCCGTATAGGCAGCAGTGCCCGTGCCCGCCATTGCCCAAAAACGTTTTTTGTCAAAAGAGGGGGCGGGGGCGATAGAAAAGAACTTGAACTTGCCCGGTAATTGTTTTTGTAAAATGACCGAATCCGTTGCCAGTTGCTGAGCAAGGTTTTTTTTGCCAAAAAAAAGGCAGGCAAAAAATAGAAGAATATGGATAGGCTTTGCAGGCATTAAAATGGATTGTGGCAAATTACACCTTATTATATGAGTTTGACTTAGCTGCAAGTTTATCAAATAGTTAGCGACCCACGTCTCTCCGAAATGACGGTTTATCTCTTTTCGACAACTTTCCTTTCGTTAAAATGATTAGTTTTACGACATTGATTCATTCGGCCTCCGGCCAATAACCATTTAGCAACAAAACAAAATAAAAAATGAATAAAAAATTTGGACCAACCATCGCCATCGCCGTCATCGGCTTTTTCCTTTTTATGATCTTGACCAGTTCCACTTTCCTTACCATTGACCCGGGGGAGCGGGGCGTCATCTTCCGGCCTTTTTCCACGGGCCTTGACAAAGGGAACATTTACCAGCCGGGCTTCCACGTCATCGCCCCGTGGAACACCATGTTCGTTTACGATGTGCGGGAAAAACAACTGGAAGAAACCATGACCGTGCTCTCCAGCAACGGCCTCAACATCAAGGTAGATGTGACCGTGCGGGTACACCCCTCCTATGCGAAAATCGGTGAACTGCACGAGAATTTTGGCAAAGACTACCTCAATTCGCTGGTGCGCCCAGAAGTTCGCTCGGCAGTGAGGAAAGTGCTTGGCCGTTTCAATCCCGAAGAGCTTTATTCTACTAAAAGGGAAGAAGTGCAGTCCATGATCGAGACGGATATTGAGCATGGCCTCAAAAAGAACTTTGTCACTATGAAAGTGGCCCTGATCCGCGATATCGCATTGCCGACGAGGGTGAAAGATGCCATCGAAGAAAAAATACAGGCCGAACAGGCCGCCCTGAAATATGAATACATCCTGCAACAGGAGCGCAAAGAAGCCGAGCGGAAAATCATCGAGGCCGGGGCAAAGGCCGAATCAAACCGCATCCTGAACGCCTCCTTGACCGACAACATCCTCAGGGACAAGGGCATCGAAGCGACCCTAAACCTGGCCCAATCGCCCAATACGAAGGTGATTGTGGTAGGAGGTGGAGATAGTGGGCTGCCGCTGATCTTGGGAGGGAATTAAAAATTGTGGCAACTGTTCAGCATGGGCAAATGAAGACCCATGCTGGACAGTTACAATTTATCTTGACAATTTAAATTATAACAATGTTCAATATGACTTCCGCTATTTTTCGGGAACGCCGCCGCTCCTAGTCCTTCCTAAAATATAGGGGAAGTTATATTGAACATCGTCAAGTCAATTGCCATCCGGCAATAAATTATAAATCAAACTTGGTGGAAAAAGTAAATTCAAGGCATTGGATTTGAGTTTAAATGATGGCCCTTTATCGGTAACACTGCCATTATTTTTTCTTTTTATCAAATGATCTACGGTAATCAGCCCTTGTTCCAATAGCACATCAAATTGAGAAATTATTGGCTTTCTTGTATATTCTGCCCTTCTATACAAGAAATGTTCTCGGCCAGAAATGACCGTACTTTCTGCTTCTATCCAAAAGGTTTCATTGTGTTTTTTTAGCAAGCGTAGGTGGAGTTTTTTAAGTGCCCAAACCGCGAAGTCATTTATATCTTTCCTATCCGAAAATTCATGCAGCCAATTGTTGGAGTTGTTCAAAAGGCAGATACTATATCTATTTCTTTTTTTAGCTTAAAAATAAATTGACTTTGGTATTGGCTTTACTCACTATGTCCCGGTTTTGCCGCTTTCTTTTTCTCCAATTTTATCATTTCATTTGTTTTGTACAAATTTTCCAAATTTCCAGACTTTATTCTGAATTGACTCCTTCTTTTTATTTTTGGGGAAGTAGATGCTGATTCCATTTTTATTCCCGGATCGTAATAAATATTTCCTTTTGTCATTTCCTTGAGGAATAACTGGAAGTCAGTTCCAACCCCTAACAGAATATTTTCTCCATACATATATTTTCGTGTTGGTTTGGTTTGCGATAAAGATGGAATATAGCAGGCTTGATTATGCTTTTTATTCCAATGCTTTAACAAAGAAGCGAACGACCAGCTTGCAGCTTCGGCTTCATTTGTATCGACTAAAACTATCTTTCCGTCAGTATTTCTAATCTTACCACTTTCATTATCAAATCCAGTTAATTGAAGAGTGAGTCTTGTTCTCTTATGTTTTTCACCAACCCTATGTACTCCACCAAAATTAATCCGGTCATCACGTCCTTTTTGGTCATTGTATCCATAGGTTCTCAAAAAAATTTCGACACCATTATCTTTATATATTCCACCAGTAGGTTCAGGTGTCATCAACGTAATCACTGAGCTGCTGGTTCTTTCAAATTTTTTCACTCCAAATTGTTTTATCTCCCATCCGAGAAAATCAGGCGCAGAATAACCATTTGGAGTAATCCCTAATTCTGCCTCTAATGTATATCCCCCACAGTTTGGAGCATTGCAATCCAAAACATTATTGTCTCTGTCCAATCTTTTTGAATTTATCCATCCAAGATTATGTATTCTCGTCAACTCTTTTATTAACTCAGATTTATTGCTAGCTATTTGATGAGTAATATTTATCACATAGAAAACACCAAGTCGCTCTTGTATATCGAAAGCAAAAAATTCTTTTGCAATTGAAGAATCAGGAGAAACAACATATCCAATAACGTTCCCTTGATTTGTAACTGATAGAAAGAGAATCCTTTCTGCTAACCTTTGTGTCATCAAGTCAGAAGGTGGGTTCTCGCATTTTGCCAAGAATCCTGAAAACCTAACTTCAGGGTATTTAGGATATAAAATTAATTGTGCTTTTGGCGCAGGGTAGAGGTTGCCATCATCTCTAAGCCATGAGAAATTTAGGCTCGCTTTGAACCGATTTCTTTTCCAATCTCCAGAACCATCAGAAGTTATTTCAGAAAGGGGGAAAATATTTAGTATATCAAAGCTCCCGCTTAAATAAACTTGGTTTTTAGAGTTGTCATTTGGTGACAAGATTTTGGCATATACCTTTCGACAATTGGATTTTTATTAATGAAATAATTCCTACCCCCTAAATTTTTCATTAAAATGGTAAGCTAAAAATTGTTCGTCTGGTAAAAATTTTGAAGGCAGGATAATTTCTTTGTCGTGATACTTTTTGAAATATTGTTCAATTTTTGAATCTTTTGAAGCGAGTAATTTTTTTGCTATTTTTATTTTAAAATTGGTGTCAATAGAAATAAGACCAACTTCAAACGCTTTATCATGTAAAGAATTAATTGCAATTCCATTTCTTGGATTAAGTCTATTTTCGCTATCTACAGACCATGGTTTAATATGACCAGCAATCAATAATTCTCGAATTTTCATTCCTGTTATACAGCATGTGCCATTATAAGAAGCAAGGATCATCTTTCTAAAAAAAGATTGATTAACTCTTTGCTTTACAGTTACATCTTTTTCAATTCCTTTTTTTAGTTTAAAATCCTTTTTTTCAATAATATCTTTAATTGATATACCTTCAAGGTTTGCTCTCATTTTCTCACTTTCAAATATTGCTTTTTCCCAATCACCATAAAATTCGTCCCAAACTATTTTGTCTAATTTACTTGCATTGCTTGCACCTTTAATCCCCCGCTTTATTAAAGTTGGGTCTAAACTTGCAAAATTAACCAACTTATAAGTGACAGAACTTGGCGTTCTGTTTATTAGTTTTGAAAGATTAATTATATCAGGATTTCCTTTATGTAATCGTCCAAAAGGAGTTGTGTAATAGAGATTTAATGCAAGAATTAGTTCATCTCGTGTCCAAAGTCTTTGTCCTTTTTTCATAAAATTTAATTTTCATCTGAATCGGATACGAAAACAAATTCCATTAGACAATCTAAAGCAAGGCATTTATGTACCTGTGTTGAATCTTTTGTATGGGACAAATCTAAAATAATATCTGTCCTCGAACCACAATTTGGGCAAGTAGTAATATCCTCATTCATCAAGAATAAATTATTAAAGTCAACTTTACTCTGTTTCATGCAGCGATTTTTAAGGAATTTCCAAATTGCCTATATGCTTGGTTATCTGAAACAGGAATAATAAAATTTTCAGGATAGCCCTGCAACCTTGCACATTCTCTTGGAGTCAGCCTTCTTGGGTTCTTTCCTTTTTGTGGTATTAAAATCTCTGAGCCATCCTTATAATATCTTGCACTGATTGTTCTTGAAACCCCCTTAAAATCGACCAAGCCAAATCCAAACCCGTTTCCTTTTGCTTTATGTTTCTTTGCATAGTCCTGTAAATAACTCCATAGCTTATCAGACAAGGTATATTTGTTTTCAACTTTTTTATCCAATATATCCTCGATGGCGTGAACAGGTTTTGGCAATTCAGGAAATTTAAAACCTTCTTTTCCCTTATAAATTTTTTTATCAAATCCAACGATAAATATCCTTTCCCTGTGTTGTGGGACAAAATGCTTTCCGTCAAGTACCTTGGTGTATATTGAATAACCTAATTCTTCGAGTGTTCCTTTTATTACTTTAAAAGTTCTTCTTTTATCGTGAGAAATGAGGTTTTTTACATTTTCGAGTAGAAAGGCTTTTGGTCTTTTGTTTTCAAGTATTCTGACTATATCAAAAAACAATGTTCCCTGTGTTTCGTCTTTGAAACCATGTGCCTTCCCCAAACTATTTTTTTTGCTGACTCCTGCAATTGAAAAAGGTTGGCAGGGAAAACCTCCTAAAAGCAGATCATGGTTTGGAATTAATTTTTCGTTGATTTTTGTGATGTCCCCAAAAGGCACTTCACCATAATTGGCTTCATAGGTCTTTTGAGAAAATTTGTCCCACTCAGAGGTAAAAACACATTTTCCTCCCAAGTTTTGAAATGCCATTCTGAACCCTCCGATTCCAGCAAACAAATCAATAAATTTAAATTTTGGATTACTTGGCGGAGGGAAAGGGATATCGTATTCAATAGGCAGTTCGTATTGAAAAGCGGGTTCTTTTACTAAATTATTCTTTTCTAAGTAGTTAGTAGCATACTTCACATAATTTACTTTTGTCCCATTGTTTTTGCTTTGAAGAAAATGAGTCAGTGCCGATAAGCCCTCGTCAATATTTGGTCTTCGAGTATCCAATTTTAGAACTTTTCGAACTTCGGAATATTTAATGGCTTTTTTTTTCATTATTAATTTGCAGTTTTCGCTGATGTTAAGTTCTTTGCTCTGATTACTAAATCAAAGCAAGTTTGTGCGGTACCTATTTAAAAAAAAATAGTTTAATAACATAAAAAAACTTCACTGTCATTTGATGTATTCTTTTTTGATTATTTTTAATAGAGCTGAGGATAAACTACATGCGTAAGTTCACAATTATCGTTTATATCGCTTGCCAATAAAAAACCGTATTTTTTATCTTCCGTTTCTGCCTGCAAAAAACCTTCGCTGATGCCGCCTGCACCCGCAAAAAAATCAATAAAATTGACCGTCCTTTTATACGGCAGCCCTTCCTCTCTTACCAATTCCAGTTTTTGGTCTTCCTTATAGCTGTCAATTATTTTTTTCAATTGAGATTTAGCCTCGCTGACCGTGAATATTTTCTTTTTAGGATTATTGAACAGTTCCAAAGACTTCTCCATCAAAAAAGCTAAAAAGGCATTGTTGCGGGCGGCATTTTTTTCATAAGGTGAAATATAATAAGAAGCCTTGTTAAAGTTTTCCGGCCGGACTTTTATACCAGTTGACAGCTTCACTTGTTTGCCACTGCAATGAACCCTCAAATGAACGGGGGCCAGCCCAGATTTGCCAACTTTATCGAGATAGTATTTTACGGTCGCCATAGTTTACGGACATTTTTACGGATGCGGACAAAATTACGGACACCGCCCCTTTTGCCAAACTTTTTTGTTTTTAAATAAAAAAACAAACCCCTCACACCTTCACCCATTTCGCCTTCCCCTTCCCCGATTTTATCACCCGTTCCACAAAGTGCATCCCCCGCAGCCCGTCCTCCACCGTCGGAAAATCTTTGTAAACCTCCTCCACTTCTCTGCCCGCCATCCGGGCCTGCAGGCAGTAGGCAAAATTCCGGTAAATATTGGCAAAGGCTTCGAGGTAGCCTTCCGGGTGGCCGGCCGGAATTCGGGCATGCGCCTCAGCTTCGGGGTACAGTCCGCTGCCGCCCGTGCGGAGTATTTGCTGTGGTTTGTCAAGCCATTTTACGTACAAAGAATTGGGCGCCATCTGAAACCATTGCAGGCCGCCCCGGGTGCCATAGATGCGGATGTTGAGGTCGTTTTCCTCGCCCGCACATATCTGGCTGGCATGGAGGATGCCCCGTGCGCCGTTGTCGAAATGCAGCAGCACGTTGCCGTCGTCGTCGAGTTGGCGGCCATCTACCATCGTGCTGATGTCGGCGCAGAGTTCGGTGATCTGCAGGCCGGTGATGTACTCGGCGAGGTTCTCGGCATGGGTACCGATGTCGCCCATTGCGCCAGCGATGCCGGAACGTTTGGGGTCGGTGCGCCAAGCGGCCTGCTTTTGGCCCGTGCCTTCGAGCTTGGTGGACAGCCAGCCCTGCGGGTATTCCACCACCACTTTCCGCACCTCGCCGAGGTCACCGTTTTTGACCATTGCCCGGGCCTGCTTGACCATCGGGTAGCCCGTGTAATTGTGGGTGAGGGCAAAGAGGAGGCCTGTTTTTCCCACCAGTTTTTGCAGCGTTTTGGCCTCTTTCATATCAAAGCAGAGCGGCTTGTCGCAAACGACGTGGAAGCCGTTTTCCAGCGCCATTTTTGCCGGCCCAAAGTGGAGGTGGTTGGGGGTCACGATGGACACAAAATCCATGCGTTCGCCCTCCGGCAATGCCTTTTCTTTTTCGATCATTTCACCATAGGTACCATAAACCCGTTCGGGCGGGAGGAAGAGGTCGGCGCCCGAAAGTTTCGATTTTTCGGCACTCGAACTGAATGCCCCGCAGACGAGTTCGATCTGCCCGTCGAGGGCGGCGGCCATGCGGTGTACCGCCCCGATAAAAGCCCCCCGGCCACCACCGACCATTCCCATTTTTATTTTCCGTTTCATTCTTTTGTGGTTTATTGATCCGCAAACAGAAGCGCTACCAATAGCTGCCCCTGCCGGAAATTTGCGAAAGCCAAGATATAAAAACACAAGTGGCTACCGCTAAATTGGCAGCTAATTTCAGCGTAAAAAACAAGCAAGGAGAAACTTCTGCAAGTAGTATGCGTTTAGCTTCCTGCGAGTGCAATTTGAAAGAAGGGCGGATGCCTGAAAAGAAGATTTTTTAGGCCGCTTCGCTAAATCCGCACTTTGGAGCCGAACTTTTTTGAAGTAGAACTTTTTTTAATCTGATATTTCAAAAAGGCTTGACAAGCTGCCGTAAAAGTGTTTACATTTGCAGCCGCTTTGCAAGAAGCATTGACATAAAAGGTCGGTTGGCCGAGTGGCTAGGCAGAGGTCTGCAAAACCTCGTACGGCGGTTCGAATCCGCCACCGACCTCTTTTTCAGTCCGCAGTCCGACAGTCTTCAGTCCTCAGTCCGACAGTCGGCAAAAGAGAAGCCCTTCATCAATTCTGGTGAAGGGCTTTTTTTTGGTAGCATAGCCTTTAGGCTGTCCCGGTGGGTGGCGTTTACGCCGCCCGACGTAAACGTCGGGAACCGGGACAGCCTAAAGGCTGTGCTACCAAAAAATCACAAGCCATTCCCCAGCGCCACATACATCCTGTACTGCGCCCGGTTATACGCCGTCACTGCTTGCAGATAATCAAGCTGCGCCTGCATGAACATCTCCTGCGCCTGCAATATTTCAAAAGGCCGGGCAGTGCCAAGCTGCTGCCGCTGAACACTTTGCTGATAGGCTTGCCCCGCCAGTTCGCTGCCCTCTTTGGCGATGCTCATCTGCTCCGAAACTGCTTCCATTGTCCATTTGGCGGCAGCCAGTTCCTCGTTAATCTGGTTCTTGAATTCCTCCGCCTCGAACTGCTGAATTTTCAGTTGGGCGTCTATTTTTTTATAAGGCCCCTGGTGCTTCGACAAGGCCAGTTCGAGGGGTATGCGCCACAGCACGCCGGCATTGATTTCGGCGGTGGGGCGCTGCGGCGAGAAGATGTCGCCAAAGGATGCACCGTACACGCCGAGGCTGAGTTCGGGCAGCGCCATGCCCTTCCTCAAACCTTCTTTTTCCGTTTCCAATGCCTGCCGCTGGAAGTCCATGTATTTCATTTCGGGGCGTTGGGCATAGGCATTCGAGAGGTCGGTGAGGGCTTCGTTTTCCGACACCAATTTTAATGGAGAAACAACCGTTTCCGTACTCACCAAACGGGTATTTGGTGGCAGGTTCAGCAGGCCGATGAGGCGCGCCGTTTTTTCGGCTATTTCTTTTTTTGCATTCAATTGCTCGACCTGCAGATGTTTGATGTTGCTCCTCGCCATCAGCCAGTCCGATTGGTAGCCTAGGCCCGCATCCGATTGTATTTTTAATTGCTGCGCAATCGTATCCGCTTGCGCAATCAAGAGGCTGTATGTCCCTGTTTTTAATTGCGCCGCCAAAAAGTCATAATAGGTGCCGATGATTTCGAGCAGCACCTCGTTTTTGGCTGCTTCCTGCTGGAACTGTATGGCCTTCGAGCGGATGTCGGCCACCTTTGCGCCGTACATGCCTTCGCCCAATTTCCAGTGGCCGCTTGCGCCAAGTCCCGCCCAGAGGTTTTGGCGGTTAAGTCCGGTGAAAATACGGCCGTCGGTGTTCATGGCAGCGCCCCAACGTTGGTGTGCGGTGACGCCTGCATATATTTCGGGCAGCCACCAACTGTTGGCCTCGGTCAGTTCGGCGAGGGCGAGTTCTTTTTGCAGTTCGTATTTTTTAATGGTCAGGTTGTTGGCGCCGCCCATTTCGAGGACGGTTTTCAGGTCAATATTAATTGTATTGTTTTGGGCATCGGTATTATTAATTAAAATGAAAATAAAAATTAAAATGAAAAATGCCCGTGCTGCCAATCGTGGCGCACTCAACATAAAAGAATTGGCATATTTACGCAGCAAATAATAGCCGCTCGTATATTGTATTTCCTGCCTTCCGGCAGGCAGGGTGATTTTCTTTTTAATTAAAATGAAAATAAAAATAGCTTGCCCCGAAATCTCGGGGAAAATGAAAAATGCCCGCGCTGCCAATCGCTGCGCACCGAACATTAATTGTTTGGCATATCGGAGCCATGAATAATAGCCGCCCGTATATCGTGTTTCCTGCCTGCCGGCAGGCAGGGTGATTTTCTTTTTAATTAAAATGAAAATAAAAATAGCTTGCCCCGAAATCTCGGGGAAAATAAAAAATGCCCGTGCTGCCAATCGTGGCGCACTCAACATAAAAGAATTGGCATATTTGCACAGCAAATAATAGCCGCTCGTATATTGTGTTTTTATTTTCATTTTAATTTTTATTTTCATTAAATACCGCTTCCACTTTCTGTCCCGGCTTGATTAAACTTTTCCCTTTTATCACCACTTTCGACTGCGGCGTTATATCGTCATTTAATACTTCAAAATAATCTTTATTGGACAGCCCTTTGCGCAGCGGAACGCGCTGCACTATATTGTTGTCGTCCACCACATATAAGAAGAAGTTTTTTTGAAAAATGACCTGCGCCGTGGCCGGCAAAGAAAGCACATCGGAGCGGCTGCCGAGGCCGAGCAATACTTTGGCGTACATGCCGGGCTTTAATTTTCCGTTGGCATTTTTCAGGTCTATTTCCACGTCCATTGTTTTGCTGCCCGGGTCGAGGGCGTTGGATACGCGGCTCACTTTTGCGGTAATTGACCCGCCGGGGAGTTCGGGAAATGTCACGTCGGCAGACATGCCCACACGTATGCCCCCGATGTCAGATTCTGGCATTGGCACCACGAGGCGCAGCGGGTTGGTCTGCTGTATTTCGATGAGCGGCATGGCATCCGAGTCGGAAAGGCCGCTCTGCACGAGGGCGCCTTCGTCCAAAAAACGTTGCGTGACCCTGCCGCTGAAAGGTGCTTTTACGGTGAGGAACTGCGTTTGGCTTTTCAAATATTTCAGGTCCGCTTTCGCTAAAAGATAGGCCGCCTCAGCATCTTCCACTTGCTGCAAGGTAATGAGGGCGGGCGTTTTGGCCTGAATGGATTGGAGGCGCTCGTATGTTTTTCGCTTGGCCTCAATATCCACTTCGAGGCGTTCCTCGCGGTTGGTCAGGTCGGGGTTTTCGAGCACGGCAACGGTCTGGCCTTTTTGCACATAATCGCCGATGTCCTTGTATATGTTTTTCAGATAACCGCTGGCCATGGCATGGAGCAATACTTTTCGGTTGGCCCGCGTGGTGCCGGTGATGGTGGTCTCCGCTTTGAAGGATTGCGGTTGTGGGTGTACCACCTCGACGGTCTGCGTGCGGGTGACGGTTTCGGTTTTTTTGGTGGCGTTTTTTTCGGGGGCTTCTTTTTTGCAGGCGGCGAAATTAATTATTGCAAATAATAATAAAGGCAATAAAATATAGGGCCGTTTATTAAAATGCACCGCACCTGTTGTTCGATTTTTATTTTTTAAAAATTGATTCATTATTTGTTTTTTTATTCGTTTATCAATCTAATGATTGCAATGTCGTCTGTTGGTTTTAGTCCCCATTCTTTTTCGATTTTCAATAGCTTCTTTTTTAGCATGTTTTTGTTTTCAAAACCGCTTTTGTTTTTCAATAAAAAATTAATTATTTCACTTTCACCCACCTCGCTATATTCTTCGTCATTAAATTTTTTAAAAGTAAAAATGCCGTCCGTTGAAATGCTTAAATCGTTTATGTTTTTTGGCTATTTTATTTTAAAAAACATATTTAAAAATACTTTCAATAATTACTTTTAAATATGCCCGATCAATTTATCGAAACAGTTTTCATAAGCCGCTGCCGGGTCAAATTTTTGCCCCGCAATCAGCAAGCTTGTGGTATCGCCCAAAAATTCCCCGTCTGTCAATTTGGCTTTCATATTGTTGCGGAATTCTTTTTGTGAAGGTGGATTTTTCACCGAAAAATCCATATATCGCCGATAGCATTCCAGCACTTTTCCAGTATCCACTTCCAGCTTTTTAAGCGCCCGGTCGAGGTCGTACAAGTCCCGCCCTTTCCTCCGTTGGTAGAGTGCCCGCATCTTCGTGCCCAACAATTCTTCAAGCTGAAAGGTGACCACTTCGCAACTGCCCGAAAACCAGCGGCTTTCCACTGAAAACGGACGACGGTCGAAACCGAGGACGTTAAAATGTTCCCGGCAGTTGATTTCGATTTTCAACCGCAAATTCTGCACAGGTTGAATTTCGGATTCAAAACGGAAAATCAAAGTATTGTTCGACCGCTTTTGTTTGACTTTTGGTTTTCCTAAAAATTCCAATACTTCCCTCATCCAGCTTAATGTCTGTTTAATTGGTTCGGGCTGTATTTGAACCAAATCAATGTCTTCAGAATACCTGTGCTGGGGCTGTAAAAATAATTTATGCAGTGCTGTACCTCCCCGCAATGCCAATCTTTCGGCCAGTTCTTTTTTTGAAAAGATTTCAAACATGGCACGGCTGAGTACCAAATCCTGTTCGACTTGTTCACTGGTTTGCCACGGGGCGGTGTTCTGCCATTCAATGATAAAATTTTCAGCGATCATAAGTCTGTCTCGATAGTGATGTTTTGTAAAATATTCCAACGGTTGTTCGCATCGGAGCCATTGGATTTTTTTCCGGGTTTCAAAGGTATTTTGAAAAGCCGTTTTCCAGAAAGGAGACATTTTTCATACAGGGCATCGGCCAATTCTTCGAACCCTAAAAGCTCCAACAAAAAACCCAAGCGTTGCAAAGCGGTCATAGGGACATATCCGATGAGGTTTTCATCAAATTCCTCTGGTTTTATTTCTTCTGCCAACTCTTCAATGACGGTAGCTGCCCTGTTCATGCCACCAATCCGGCGCTGGAATTGGATAAGGTCAATGGCCGTAAGCGCAGGTTTGGAAACTTTCACGTAACCTGTTACTGTTTTCCGTTTTTCTAATAAGTCACTGGGCGGCAGCTTATTTTTATTGATGAAAATGACCTTGATCCCCTTTTTTCTAATGGGGTTCATAAACGGAAAAACCGTAAAAACCTGAAACACCTGCGGTGCTTGGTGGGCCGATCCATGCAAGGCCGCCGCATTTAACAAACCCACATAATAGTCCCTATTCAAATGGGTCATCAATCCATCAATAAACTGCACTGCCGGTATGATGCCCCAAGTTTTGTATTGCGGCGGAACAACCAAATAATACCCCCTGTAAACCGATATTATCTTCCCTTTTTTTGTCAAGCGGTTGAGGGACAGCTTTATCGCAGCGTCGGAATGGTTGGAAAAAACCGATTTCACTTCTTTTAGCGAAAAGGCCCATCTCCCCCGTGACAGCAACTGCTCCGTCCAATCGGCTATGGATATTTTTTGTTCAGCATTCATTTTGATAAAATTATATACAAAAGTATCACTTTTTGATACTTTACACAATAATTCTATCAAAACGTAGTGTAACCTGACAGCCTGTGTTACTTCTTCGCAATCAACATATACAAAACCGGAATAATATACAGCGTCAAAACCGTCGCCATAAATGTACCTCCGATCACTACCATTGCCAAAGGCACATTCGCTTCCGAGCCATGCGACTGATTAATTGCCGTCGGCAATAAAGCAAATATCGTTGTGCAGGCCGTCATCAAAACGGGGCGGAAGCGGTCGCTGGCACCGTTCATGATGGCCTCCATTTTTGGCTGGCCTTCTTTTACGAGGTTGTTGATGCGGTCAATCAAAATATTGCCGTAAGAAACGGAGACCCCCACCATCATAATCAGGCCCATGATGGACTGGATGCTGTGGTAGGTATTGGTCCAAAACATGATGGCCGCCACGCCGATCAGTCCGAGCGGAAAGGCGAACATAATAATAAGCGGCTGGCGGAACGAACGGAACAGCGGCACGATGATGAGGAAGGCCAAGACCATTGCCAACACCAAGCCCAGACCGAGGTCGCCAAAGGAGGACTCCATGACGGCGATTTCACCCTGAAAATTGACCTCGTAACCTTTCGGGAAATCCATTTCATCGAGCAGGTTTTGTATTTTTTTGGAAAACGAACCAATGTCCTCGCCCTCCACCGAGGCATAGACATTGAACTCGCGGGTCAGGTTGTGGTGGTTGATTTCGACGGGGTTGGTGCCCTCGCTTATTTTGGAAAAATTGCGGAAAGGGATGGCCTCTCCGGTGGTCTTGCTGGTGCTGACCACGTTGCCAAAAATATCCTCGTTGTTGATGAGATTTTCGGGGTAGGTGACGCCGACATAGTAGTGGTTGCCGTTCCGTTCATCAATCCAAAATGCCTTGTCGAAAGTGGTCGAGGAGTTGAGGGCAGAGACGATGTTTTTCACTGCGTCCACTGGTTCGACGCCGAGTTCGGCGGCTTTGATGCGGTCGAGGTCAATGTTTTTGGCGGGCTGGTCGAGGCGCTGGAGTACCCGCACGTCCCTTGCTGCGGGGATGGTTTTGATGGTATCGCGGATGCGTTCGGCGATGCGGCGCAGCACTTTGAGGTCGTTGCCTTTTATCTGCACGTCAATGGGGGCGGGCTTGCCGTCGTTGAGGGCAGCGGTGATGATGCCGCCCGTGTTGAAGCTGATTTCGACGCCGGGAAATTGGCGGTGGAGGCGCTCCCGCAAAGTGACCGCATAATCGAAAGTGCTGCCAACGTGGTCTTCTTTTAACTGTACGCCAATGAAGCCATCTTGGGTGCCGGAGTTGGGGGTGTATGCGGCGGGGAGGTCGTAAAAGATGCCCGTGTTGGAGATGATCTGCGAGAGGTCGTCGCCGAGTTCTTCGCGCACCACTTCTTCTATTGCGGCCATGGTGGCAGTGGCTTCTTGCAGCGGTGTGCCGGATTCGGTGCGGACGAGGATTTCCATTTGGCCGACATCGGTTTTGGGGAACAGTTCATAGCCCTGGTTCATCATGAGGAACAATGCCCCGACGAACAGCGCCGCCACGAGCAATAAAACGAGCGCATAAAACCGCAGCACATTGCGCAGCGACCATTGGTAAAAACCCCTCGCCTTGTCAAGCAGCCATTGGAACCAACCGAGCGGCCCGCGGTATTTTTTGCCCCTCGAATCGGGCAGATAATTCCTAAAAAACCTTGCTGCCGCAATGGGTATCAATGTCAAAGAAAAAATATACGAGCCGATCATTGTCCCCGCCACGGTGATTGCCAAAGGCGAAAAAAGAAATTTGGCGATGCCGGAAAGGAACATGACGGGAAAGAAAACGACGATGATAACGAGGGTGGAAACAAGCACTGGATTGGCCACTTCGAGCGCCGCATCGAGGGCTGCTTGGGTAGAATTTTTCCCCATCCTTAAATGCCTGTCCACGTTTTCCAAAACAACAATTGAGTTGTCAACCAAGAGGCCAAGCACGAGGGTCATGCCGCCCAAAGTGATGGAGTTGATGGCCTGCCCGGTGATGGACAAAACGATGAACCCGAACAGCACGGACAGGGGCAGGCTGAGTGCCACGATGAAGGTCGAACGGAAATTTCCCAAAAACAAAAGCAGCACGATGACCACAAAAAGCAGCCCCAACAAGCCCGCTTGGGTGAGGCCGGCAATGGACTTACGCACATAAGAGGACTGGTCGAAAATAACGCCGAGGTTCACATCGTCGGGCAGGCGTTCTTTGAGTTTTGGCAGGGCTTTTTTGACGGCTTCCACCGAGGCGATGGTGTTGGCGCCGGGGCGTTTGAAGATGGGCAGATAGACCTGTTCGTTGCCGTCCACGCGGGCGATATTGGTCTGGATGGCGCTGGCATCTTCGGCGCGCCCGATGTCTTTTACATAAATGGGCTTGCCGTTTTTGTACTTGATTACGATGTCGTTGAAGTCCTCTACTTTGATAATCATGCCCTTGGCATCAATGCCGTAATTGATGTCGCCGACGCGGGCGATGCCGGAGGGGATCATGGTGGTATTGCGCTGGATGGCATCATTGACCTCGGTCTGGGAGAGGCCGAGGGCTTCGAGTTTTGCGGGGTCCACGTATATATATATGCGCCGCAGCGAACCGCCATAAGCTGCCGGTGCAATGATGCCCTTGACTCCGCTCAACATTTGCCGTAAGGCGTAATAGGCCACGTCGTAAAGTTCCTTTCCGCTCTTGATGCCGCTGCTCACGGTGAGCAACATGAGGGGCTTGGAGGCGGTGGGGTCGAAGGGCTGTACCATCGGCGGCAGGGTGCCGGGCGGCTGGTAGTACATGTCGGACATGGCGTAGCTGGAGGTGTTGGCCATGGCCTCGGCGGGGTCTACGTCTTCGTTGTAATAATTGGTGACGATGCTGACGCCCATGATGCTTTTGGAGAGCTGTTTTTCGATGCCGGGCGACTGCCCAGTCCACCGTTCCATCCGGCTGGTGATGTCTTTTTCGACGACCTCGGCGGGCATGCCGGGGTAGAGGGTAAGCACCTGCATCGCCGATTTTTTGAACTGCGGCAGGATGTCAACGGGCATGCGGGGTATCAGCACGGAGGCGAGTACGCCGGTGATGATGGCCACTACAACGATGAGGTAGGGATTCTTGAAAGCTGCTTTTATCATCCGAATGTGAGGTGTCTGACTTGAAAGCCGGCTTCGGAGAATATTCGGCGGGGTCGGCTTTCCGATTTAGGGAGGCAAAGGTAGTGAATTCATATCTGGATTAATTAAAAAGAAGGAGGGAAAGGTTGTTTCCGGCTTTTTCGTTTATAATCAAATAACGGCAATTTGGCTTCAAGTAGCTAAAAGCCAACGCATTACAAAATTTTATTATTTTAAAACCATAAAATCTGACAGAACAAAACCTGTTTTTTGTCCTCCTTAAAAAGGACGGGCTGAATTTATATTTGCGGCCTGGTGAGTAAACAGTTATAATCCTATGATGTCATAATTTTTATTGACCACACATTTTTGAAACCGGTTTCTTTTTTTTGTTTTCGTAGCCACCCAATTTATTGGGTAGGCTGTAAAATAGAAGTGTAAGTAAAAAATAAAAGTGTTCCCTCAAAATTGCATGGCAGACAAACACATTTTTTTGAAACACATAGAAACATAGGACACATAGTTTTTCCGCCATCGGCGGAATCAGCACCCTAATTTCCGCCGAAGGCGGAAAAACTATGTGCTCTATGTTTCTATGTGTTTCAAAAAAAATATGTTTACCATTCAGTTTTGAGGGGATACAAATAAAATAATAATTGGGTGCCTGCCCAAATCAAAAAGTATTTATTTAAATCGGGGAGTTGTTCTCCTTTGTACTCTTAATTTATATCTGCAAATAAATAAAATTCATTCCTTAATTTTATTTTCCGATTCCCGCCTTTTTCGATTCCTATATATTGCAATTTAAAACTGGTGGTTTCTTTAGAATTTATCGGTTTGCTCATTTTAAGTTTAGATTTTTTTGTGGAAAAATTAATTCTGTTTTCCCAGCTTTTAACAATTTCAAACTCGGTCGTTTGCCTATCTCCGTTAATTATTGTTGACAATCTGAAAATGCCTTCATTGGTGAGGGCTTCGTTAATGATTATAATTTCATCTTCCGAATACTTTTCTTTTTTTACGAAAGTGAATATTGTTCCTCGATTGGAGTGACTGGCGGATGAGTCGTTTATTTTTATTGTTCCTGAATTTTTGGGTTCTCCTTTTGAATAAGTTATAGCTGCTCCATGCCCTTTAATTGATTGCTCAATTTTATTAAAATTATTGTATCCGTTTTTATATTTTATCTGCTCGGTTATTTTAGGCGAGCAGCCGATGGATAGGAATAGGATGATGGGCGTTATATATGTTTTCATTTTGAAATTCATATTACCTTGACAAGGTTAAATTAGAACAACCTCTTTTTAATTTTTCAAATCGGCTATATTCCAACATTTTAAAATCAATTCAATTTTCCTTTTCCTCTTTATCCACCGATTCCGAAAGTTCCGATTTATTGAGTTTATATTTTACAAATTTTGAAATGAAATAATAAAGCAAATGGATAATAACTGTTCCACCTCCACCAATAATCCAAAACGCAAGTGTAATTCCTAAAATTGGCATTCCACAATTAATTCCATTTGGGTCTGGTTCGGGATAAAAGAATCGAGGGAAAATAAATAAATGCCCAATCAATACCATTAAAAAAGTGATAGTCTTCCCGTGTTTCCAATTCATTTTTTCCGAGACCAAGTAAAGGCCTGTTTGGCAAATAGAGACCAGTATTATCAAAATTAGTATCATTTTTATTTTTTGAAAAGGAGTTTTGATTTTTATAGTATGCTGTGTTATTCTTTTTGCTTGCACACAACTTATCAATGACGACCAAACAGTCATTACTCCCACTAATTTTTCATAAACTTATAGGCTCTTGTTTCTCCGTTTTTAAAACCTGCCTTTAGCAAGTACATACCTTTTGGCAGCCCATTTATCCCAACATTAAGGATGTTTGTATCATCTTTTTTGATACAGCTATTACCGTTCAAATCTATAATTTCTACAAATACTATTTTCATGTTTGTTGCGGGGGTAAGTGTCAATTGATTTGTTGCGGGGTTGGGAAAAAAGGAAAAGCCTGTTTTTGGCGAAACAGGTTCTTCAGTATCAGTCAAAGTGCAGTTGCCGTGCTGATATTCTATTATATTGTTTTTATGGAAACAATTTAATTCTACCCAGCAGTCGGAGGTGAACATATATAAAGTGTTCATTGTTGACAGTTCACTGCCGATGCCTTCGATCCAAAATGATTTGGTATCCAAATCAGAAGCGAGGCCCACCTCGATCCTTTTTCTTTTTTCGCCAGAATTTAATGTGACCGAATCAATAGATATGACTTCCAAAAGCGTGGGGGAATTACTGTTCCCGATTTCAAATTGTTCCCCTGTCCCGACATTAAAATCATAAATCAAAAACTCCTCTCCATCTTGCTCAAATTTTGAAAAAACCTTTCCATTGGTTTCCCGAAAATATTTCCCGGTAGGAAAAGCCAAGTAATCAACATTGGCAATAAGTGGATAGTATTCAATGCCACCGATCAGCACCGGGTCTCCAAAGCCGAATTTATTAGTGGTACAGTCTATTTCACCCGAATTAAAAATATAGCAGCAGTCATCTAAGTACCATTCGTTTTCAGTATTGACGAACAATTGGCACATACAAGAACTGCAGATCAATAATCCGATAATGAGTAAAGAGAATTTTATTTTGGCCATGATTTTTTTTTTTGAAAAAACAATGGATAAAGGTAAAAATTTTTCACATGGACACAAACAAATATCACCTCCCCAATCACCTCCATTTCCCCCACCTTCCTTAGCTTCGCCCGAACAAAAATTACAGAACATGAAATACATTTCCACCTTCTTCCTCCTGTGCATCCCGGCCCTTGCCGTCTTTGCCCAAAAGTCCCTCCTCCAATCCGGTCCCATGCTCGGCTATACCCACATGGCGGAGGCCATGCTCTGGGTGCAGACCAAGAGTGCCGCCGAGGTGCAGTTCGTTTATTGGGAAAAAGAGATGCCCTCGGAAAAGCGGCATACCGGAGTTTACCAGACCAATAAAAAAGAAGGTTTCACGGCGCACCTCGTTGCCGACCAAGTAGAGCCGGGCAAGCACTACGAGTACCAATTGCTCATCAACAAGCAGCCCATAAAATTCGATTACCCGACCACTTTCCAAACGCTGCCCCTGTGGCAGTGGCGCACTGACCCGCCGCCGTTCAAAATGGCCATCGGCAGTTGTTTTTATGTCAACGAAACAAAGTACGACCGCCCCGGCAAACCCTATGGCGGCGACTACCGCATCTTCAAGGCCATCCACGAGCAGCGCCCCGACGCCATGCTCTGGCTCGGCGACAACACCTATTTGCGGGAGGTTGATTTTTACAGCCGCACGGGCTACGTCCACCGCTACACCCATACCCGCTCGCTGCCAGAACTCCAGCCATTGCTGGCCTCCACGCACCATTACGCCATCTGGGACGACCATGATTATGGGCCAAACGACAGCGACCGCAGCTCTGTTTACAAAGACATGTCGAAAGAGGTGTTCCAGCAATTTTGGGCAAACCCCACCTATGGACTGCCGGGCAAAGAAGGCATCACCACTTTTTTCCAGTGGGCCGACATGGATTTTTTCCTGCTCGACAACCGCACTTTCCGCAAGCCCAACGACCGCATCACCGGCAAGCAGGTTTTGCTCGGAAGCGACCAGATGGAATGGCTCGTTGATGCCCTCGTGGCCAGCCATGCCCCCTTCAAGTTTGTGGCCATGGGCGGGCAGTTCCTCAACCCCAACGCAAAATTTGAGCGCTACTCCAAGCTTTGCCCCGAAGAGCGCAGCTATTTGTTGAGGCGCATTGAGGAGGAGGGCATCAAAAACGTGGTCTTCCTCACCGGCGACGTACACCACTCCGAAATGAGCAAACTGGTGCTGGGAAATGGCTCGACGGTTTATGACCTGACCGTTTCGCCCTTCACCTCCGGCGTCTATAAGGCCGACGGCGGCAACCCGCTTTTGGAAGAAGGCACCGTGGTCAATGAGCGGAACTTTGGCATCCTCGAATTTTCCGGCCCGCGCGAAGAACGGGTGATGACCATACGGATTTTTAACAGCGACGGGGAGGAGAAGTGGACAAAGGAGATTGTTGCGGAGGACTGATTTGTTTCCCGCAAAGGTTTGTTTCCCGCTGAGTACGGAGTGTCATACGCAGAGAGCGCAGAGTTTTGTGGAGCCGTCTCCTATACACTCTGCGCTCTCTGCGTATAACTCTGCGTCCTTTGCGGGAAATAAAAAATGATGGAAACAAAAAACGGCAGACATCAAAGATGCTGCCGCCGTGTCACCAATAGTGTGAAGGGTTTTTGCGGGACTCCCGTAAGGTTGCCCAAAAGACCCAACAATAGTGTGTGGCCCTTTAACCGGAATGTGGGAAAAGCCCTTTTGGGCGCTGCAATGTGCAGCGCCCAGGGAAATAATTTTGTTACAATACTCTACTTAAACTGGTGTAGGAAAAAAAGTCGGTTTCCGGGACATCTCGATGTTTGGGATGCCGGTGTCCGGAATTAAACATTTAGGATGAGATATCTTGATGGCTGTTGGCTATTAGCTGTTGGCAGTTAGCCAATGGCCAATGGCCAATGGCAAAAAGCGAATAGCCTATTTTACAAATATATTGATTTCAAAGCTCTCAGACCTCCCGTCCCTGCTGCCACATTAACTTTGATCCTAATATTTCAAAAACATTGCCATTATTTTTAATGCGTGCCAAAAAAGAGGGGAAATGACAAAATTTTATTTTACTAATATTTTTATAAAATAATATAAAGGGAGCTGTTTCAGGGCAACCGATTGACCCACGAGAGTAATGTTTCTGCGGCTTTCCGCAATGTTTCACCAAAAACAAAAATGCCCTCGGGATGGCCTTTCATCACAAATATTTTTTCTTTCCTAAATTGTTTTTTTTGTGAAATATCAATGATGGAGCGGGCCATTTCCGGTGTGCCATAGGTCGCCTTTTCATCGGTGGTCGGCACCCGGCCGAGCAGGTATTCCCACAGCGGCAAGTGGTGGGCATGGATGACGCCGCGCACATCGGGGCATTGCTGGTAAACCACGGCGTGGCTCATCGTTTCGGAAGAGGCGATTATCGGCCCCCGGCACCAGACTTTGTTTTTTTCAATATCAAATCCAGTTACTGTCGTAAAATGGACAGCCGAGAGTTGCTCTATCAGGCCCGTCGCCGAACCCGATATAATAAAGGTGTCGCCCGTACCTGTCCGCTGGCTGATATTCCCAAAGCCGATGCCGTTGTCGTAGCCCCCGATGAGGTGGTGCCGATACATTTCCTGCCGCCAAAAATTGAGTTCCTCGATTTGCTTTCCGGGCAGTGCAGGGGCTTCCTGCCACTCCGCATCAAATTTTATATAACCTTCGTCCATAATAAGGGTATTAAGAGGTATTGGGGTATTGGGGTATTGAATAATGCAGCAAAAATACAAAGTTGCAAGCCTCCAAAAGGAAGGTCTCCGGCACGATGGCTTTTCATTTATCATTCATCATTCATCATTCATCATTCATCATTTACTTACATTTGTCGTTCTTTTGAAAAAACACCTTTTACAGGCCGTCGGGCAATCGCCGAGGCCAGTTCACAACTATATGGATTTCAACATTTTATACCACTTTGGCCGTTATGTACTCCTCTTAAAACAGGTTTTTTCCCGCCCGGAAAAATGGTCAATGTACTGGAAAGAGACCCTGCGGCAGATGGACGACATCGGCATCGGGTCACTTATCATCGTGGCGCTGATCTCCGTTTTTATGGGGGCAGTGGCGGCGGTGCAGTTTGCCTACCAATTGGACGGCACACTGGTGCCGAGGTATTACATCGGCTACATCGTGCGCGACCTCGCCATCATCGAATCGGCGCCCACCATCACCTGTCTCGTGCTGGCCGGAAAGGTCGGTTCCAACATGGCCGCCGAACTGGGCGGCATGCGCCAAAAGGAACACATTGACGCCATGGAAATCATGGGCGTCAACACAGCGGCCTACCTTATTTTACCTAAAATAATAGCGGCGCTGGTGGTCATCCCGCTGCTCGTGACCATCTCGGCCTATGTGGCCATCGTGGGCGGTTGGTTGGCCGTAGTGCCCAACGGCGCTATGTCGGCCGATGAATACGAGCGGGGGCTGCGGGCCTTTTTTGTGCCCCGCAACGTGGAGATGATGTACATCAAATCGGTCGTTTTTGCCTTCATCCTCACAACGGTTTCCTGCTTTCAGGGCTACTTCGTGAAAGGCGGCAGCATCGAGCTCGGCAAGGCAAGTACCAATGCCGTGGTGTATAGCAACATCCTTATTTTGACAGCGGACTACTTGGTGGCGCTGCTATTGATGGGTTGAGAATAGTTGAGGAAGGTTGAGATGGTTGGAGCATGCCTTGCTCAACCCTCCTCAACCTTAATTTGTAACTGTTCAGCAAGCCCCAGCGGGGCGACAATGTTTGTAGAAACAATGAGGCATTTTTTCATAGCCCCAGCGGGGCGGTCATGTTTAGGTCCCAAAAACCTGTCTGCCGATTTATCTCCCGAAGGGATGACAGGCAGGCATGACCGCCCGCCTCTGGCGGGCTAATATCGTGATTGCAAATATTTCTACAAACATCGTCGCCCCGCTGGGGCTTGCTCAACAGTTACCTTAATATTATTCAATGATCAGAGCGGAAAACATATTCAAATCATTTGGCGACACGGAGGTGTTGAAAGGCATTTCCATGACCTTCGAGCCGGGAAAGACCAACCTCATCATCGGGCGCAGCGGCGCCGGCAAAACGGTTTTTTTGAAAATACTGGTCGGCCTCTTCGCACCCACCTCCGGCCATGTCTGGTACGACGATATTGACTTTTTTACCCTCGACAAAAAGCAGGTCCGCGAAATAAGGATGGACGTGGGAATGCTCTTTCAAGGCTCTGCCCTTTTTGACTCAATGACCGTGGAACAGAACGTGGGCTTCCCGCTCGACATGTTTACCAACATGACCGCTAAAGAAAAACTGACCCGCATTGACGAAGTGCTGGAACGCGTAGAACTCGAAGACACCAACGACAAATACCCCTCGGAAATAAGCGGCGGCATGCAAAAACGCGTCGGCATTGCCCGCTCCATCGTCATGAAACCAAAATACCTTTTTTGCGACGAACCCAACTCTGGTCTCGATCCCAAAACCGCCCTCCTCATTGACGAACTCATCAAGGACATCACCTACGAACGCAACATCACCACCATCATCAATACCCACGACATGAACTCGGTCATGGAAACGGGCGACAACATCGCCCTCCTCCACAACGGCAAACTCGCCTGGACGGGCAACAAATCAGAAGTACTGACCAGCAACAACGAACTTTTGCAGGGCTTTATATTTGCCTCCCCGTTTTTGAAAAAACTGCGGGCGAAGGCCCTGGGGAAGTAACGCAGGCGCCTGCTCCCAAAACGACTAAATACTCCATCAGGGAACAGCGCATCAGGGTAAGCTCAAACACTTGCTATTTGTTAGAATGCTGAAATCCAAAGCCTTCTTTTCCTCCCTAAATTTAGCAGCTAATTATTCTTCAATATCCCCTCTTTTAAATTTTATCCCCGCCAACCAACTGCTCCCCACCACCCCAAAAGCAACAATCGTCACCGAGCTCAAAGGCATCAATATAGCAGCAATCACGGGCGACAGCAAGCCCTGCACCGCAAAGCTCAGACCGACCACATTATATATCAAGGCCAATAAATATGCGCCCATTACCAGCCTGATACCGCCTTTTGCCAAATCAAGGAAAATGGGCAGTTTTGCAAAATAACGGGCATGCAATATGCCGTCGCAGGCGGGGGTAAAGTTGTTCATATCTTCGGTTACCACGATGCCGACATCGCTTTGGCGGAGCGCCCCGGCGTCGTTCAGGCCGTCGCCGACCATGAGCACTTTTTTGCCTTTTTCTTGCAGTTTTTTTATAAAATCCAATTTATCTTTTGGCTCTTGGTTAAAATATATATTCTCGGCAGAAAACAATTTATCGAGGTTCTTTTTTTCCTGTTCGTTGTCGCCGGAAAGAATATAGCATCCGTATTTATTTTTCCAATTGTTTATCAATTTTTCCAGACCTTCTCGGTAATAATTAGAAATAACAAAAATGCCTTTTTTATTTTTATTTATAAACAACGCCGTCCCGTTTTTTTCTTTTTTTATTTCGATAAACAAACCTTCCGAACGACCACTTATGCCCTGCCCCGTTTTTTCGATAAAATCTTTCACCTCCGCTAATTTTTCATTTTCATAAAATAAATAAACCTGCCTGCTCACGGGGTGGCTTGATTGGTGCGCCACGGAGCGGACGGCTGTTTTTTCCTGCGCCGTGAGCGGCTCGCCTATATATTCCAGTTTATTTTTTTTCACGTCGGTTATCGTCCCTGTTTTATCAAAAACGACGGTATCTATATCGGCCATGTTTTCAATGACCTGCGTATTTTTCAGATAAAAATCTTTTTTGGAAAACAGGCGGATGAGGTTGCCCAAAGTAAAGGGGATGCTCAATGAAATGGCGCAGGGGCAGGCAATTATCAGCACGGCGGTAAAAGCATTGAAGGCTATATTTATATCATTTTTCAGCCAATAAAAAAGAGTGGAAAATGCAACCAATAATATAGCGACTGTAAACCGTTTGCCAATTCTATCGGTCAGTTCCGAAGTCCGTGCATTTTCTTTTTTATTAAAAATATCTTCGTTCCACAATTGCGTCAAATAACTTTGCGACACTTTTTTGGTGAGTATCAGTTCGATGGTCTGCTGCATTTGTCGTCCCCCGGCAAATATTTTATCGCCGATGTTTTTTTGTACCGGTGCCGATTCGCCCGTCACAAAACTATAATCAATATTCGCTTTTCCTTTTTGTAAAATACCATCGGCGGGAATCAGTTCCCGGTGGCGGATGATTACAATATCACCAACATTTAATTGATTGAGCGCAACCGCGGTTTCAATATTATTTTTTAATACCGTTGCGGCAATGGGAAAATAAGATTTATAATCCCGCTCAAAAGATAAGCGGTGATATGTTTTTTGTTGAAACCATTTTCCGATTAACAGAAAAAAAACAAGCCCTGCCAAGCTGTCGAGATAGCCCGCCCCGGTATGCGATATTATTTCAAAAATACTCCTGCCAAATAAAGTCAATATGCCCAAAGAAATAGGCACGTCTATATTCAGTATTTTTTTGCTCAGTCCCGTCCACGCCGATTTCAGATAATCCCTGCTGCTGTAAAAAACAACGGGCAGCACCAATAATATATTCAAATATCCAAACCACGTTTTAAAACCGCTTTCCTCCA
>DROJ01000614.1 GCA_011321935.1 Bacteroidota bacterium
GCACTTAAGCCAAGCCCCCGTCTCCGCTGCTTTGTCATCCGCCTTTAGGCGGATCTGTTCACGTTAGAAGTGCAGCCATGCAGCCTCCCTAACGTGAGCAGATCCGCCTAAAGGCGGATGACAAAGCAGCGGAGACGGGGGCTTGAGTGCTTGGAAATCAGATAAACATGTTTCTGCCTATCACGTCAAAATTAACACTACCAACTTTTGTATTTACCCTTTGTACGGCAAGCATGAAATGCTCTTGTTTTTTTAGAATATGATTATGGGTGCAAAGGACGGCCTGCACCGGATGTTTTGAAAAATTTCTTGATAACCCGCATTATTAAAATGAAAACATGCCGTATGCCAATGACGAACGCAAAGACAGCCTTGTTGGTCAATTCCCTTTTACGGTATAAAGGTAGGTGGCAGCGACAAGTGGTGGGAGGGCTTTTGTCCGAACGGTAGGCAGGCGTTGCCAAGCGGTGGGAATGGGTGTCCGAGCGGGAAAAGAGGGAGGCTGGGCCAAAGTTGCCAACTTCCCATCAAGAACATTGAGCATGGATAAAGCAACTGCATAGCAGTTACAAAAAAATTTAGAATAAAGTCTAATGGTGAACGCAAAGACGGCCTTGTTGAAAACAATCTTCGCCAGTGGTACAAATCGTAATTAACTAACCATTTAGTTTTTGGTTAAATGGTTAGCTAATTACGATTTGTAGCACTAGTCAACTAATTACTAATCACTGCACTAGTGCCTTCGGCAGTATATTTTCAACGCAAGGCCGCTAGGCCGCAAGGGAACGCAAGGCAAGACAAGACAAGGCTTTTAACCCTTGCGTTCCCTTGCGGCCTAGCGGCCTTGCGTTGAAAATATACTGCCGAAGGCACTGTTAAAAGCCACGCCTTGCGTTGAAAAATATAGTGCCAAAGGCACTAGCCATTGCCGGCCAAGCCGCTTTTGCCGAAGGTGGCCAATGCCCAAATAATAAAAGTGGAGATAAAGATAAATTCAATGCTCTGCATGCTGAACACCGCACGGACGTATTTTTCACAAAAAGGAGAGATGCCGGAGGGTTCCAAAACAGGTGATTCCAGCGCATAATATTTCAGCGAGCAATGAAAGCGGTGGAAAGTAAACAGCAACAGAACAGTACCGCCGAGCAGAAAAGAAATACCTTTTTGTTTCCACGGAACGGGCGTTGCCAAGACCAGCGAAAACAAGACAATGAACTGCAAAAGGAAGTAGTCCCAGACACTGAAATTGGAGGAACCGACATCGAGGTTGACCTGTTCGAGGCCTGCCTTGCGGGCGGCATCCATTTTGGCTGCCCTTGTATTGACATTGATCATGGTGATGACCATATCGTATTCTTTGGCTTTGGTGGAGGGCTGGAAACTGGCTTCTGTTCCGGGTATATAATCGCGGTAAGTGGCGGTGGCCCATTTGGCAAAAGATGCCGCAAAGCCCTGCCGGAAGCCCGTGGCCTGTGCGGCGATGACCAATATTAAATAGGTGGCCAGAAAGATCAACGCGAACTTGACAATTTTAGGGAACTTGGGCATGGCTGTCTGCTTTTGTGACCCAGTTGAGCCAGTAGAAAAAATAGAGGATGGACAGGCCAATAAATACGACCTGCCAAAATTCAATGTGCAAAAACTCAAAATAACCGGGGGCATATACCCCTGCAAAAAACAGGGAAACAATGCGGAACAGGTTGAGCACAAAGAGGAACAGCAGGCCCGTCATGATGCCGATCAATTTCTTACGCCTCTCCGCGGGGTACAACAGGATGCCCGTTATGACCAACACCGTTGGGGCGATGGCGTCGCAGCCATTTTGTATCAGCAACGAAAACTTATCTGATGCAATGTTCAGTCCTTCGGCCACCGTACCTTGCCCCATCAGGCCCAGCAGCCCACTGCTGAGGTGGGCGAAAAATACGCCAATGGGCCCTTGGATGTTTTTTATGTAAAAAGGCTGGATGTTCAATATGTAAAACAGCAACATGATGCCCAAGAACCCGAGCCAGAACTTGACAAAAGACCTCCGCTTTCCCAGCCCGTCGCACCACCATTTGCGGAGCGAAAAAAAGGGTTTGCGAGCCTTGTTTTTTGGGACAGGCCTGTGTTTCGTTTTTTTTCTTTTTGACATGTTGTGAAAATATTTCGAGCTAAAGCAACCTCCACAAAGAACGCCCAACAAATTTTGTATTTAAAGAAAACAGGACGAGCCGCATTTATTGAACGAGAATCGGCCTTTGCAAAAGGGCGAATGAAAAAAGGCGGCATTGCCGAGAACAATGCCGCCTTTGAAATAAAAAAGAAGTGTTTGTCAAGCCTTTTTGAAACCTGCAAGCAGGTGGACCAGATAGGCCAAGATCGGCCCGGCAATCAAACTGCCCGGCACATCGGCACTGGTCATTTCATAACCGAACACCGTCATTGCGAAAGCAAAAACAAGTGCCAAGCCAAGCATGACAAAGCCTAATATTCTCATGAAAATTGTACGCTCGAAAGGTATGCCAGTGCTGGACGGCATAGACATAGATGCTGCACCTACCAAAGCAGCCTCCCGCCGCATCATGAACACCGTTCCAAAACTCATCATCAACAAGGCCAGTACGATCAGCCCCCACTCGCCCATCGTCGGGACGGCAACGGCAACACAGGTGGCAGCATTGCAAGTGCCGCCCGTGCTCAATGGCATGGCCAAAGGCATGGCATCCCTGTTGAACTCGGCATTGAAACCCACGCCCGAAGGATGCCAGAAGTCGAGGTGATAGACACCGGGGGCCGTTTCAGGAATGACAGTGCCGACGGGAATAGCAGCCAGTGCCATGGTCAGCATTTGCCCGCTGGTGATGTTTGTTATCCGCCACGTTTCGCCCGGAACGCCCGTGACAATGGTCACAAAATCATGGAAATGGGTAACGCCCGGGCCGGGGGCAGGGAGGTTCTGTGGGTCGGCACAACTGCAGGGGTCAACGATATCGGGGTTGCCATCGCCATTGCTGTCCGTTTGGCTGATGGTCGGGGCAGCGGGCATGGAACAGGCAGCCGGGGCTGTACCTGCATTCGCATTTTGGAAAGTACAGGCTGGCATGGCCATATCGAAAGTAGCGGTCAGGTCAATGGCACTTCCGTCGGCACTCATGCTCACGCCCATGAATGTATGAGGGGAAGCCAGGCCGGCGACAGGCACCGTAGCGCTTCCGTCGCCGCTGAGCACCAAGTTGCCGGAGGCCGGCGGGTTGGAGAAGGTAACCGACACGTCCGCCGTGAAGGTATCGTCTGCTGCATTGTTGGGTGTGCCATTATTGTTGCAGGCCGAGAGGTTGGCCGTAGCGATGGCGGTGATGCTGCATGCTGCTGGCGCCGTTGAGTTATAGGAGAAAACGGCGTTGGACACATCAAAGAAGGTGCAAGAACCGAGCATCATGCCGTCGGTCGTATGGCACTGCACCATGATGCGTGCATTGGTGGAGTTGCCTGCCGGAAAAGTTACCATTTCTGAACCGTCGTTGGGAGTGTTGGTCGCCAAAGCGGTCGGGTAGGTGGCTCCGCCGTCGGTGGAAAGAAGGATGTCCACATTGCCACAAAGGCCGGCACTCGCCCCTGCCCAGGTGACGGTGGATGTATTGCTGATGTTCTCCCCGCCATTGGGTGCGCCTACGGCAAATGGGCCTTCGTTGCTTACCGTTACCACGGTGCTGCCTTTGGCAGTACGGCCCCAGTTGGTGTTGTTGTCCCTGACCAATAGGCGGAAATTCATGGTGCGGGCAGCACAGGGCAGTTTTTCCCAGTCTTCGTCATTGTCGCCCGCAAGTGCGGTGGAGGGGAAAACGCGGCGGTTGCCCGTCGGCGTGGGCGGAATGAAGCGGAACATCGGATCGGTAGTGGACATGCAGTCCGGCGGCCCCGCCGTGGTGGCCGGAGCAGAGTCAAATTGCTCCCAACCGTAAAGCAAGGTGGCCTGGTCAGTCGCATCGGTGGCCGAGCCGACCAATGCAAATGGGGTGTTCTTCGGAATCGTCACCGTGGCGCAGGTGCTCACGGTGGGGTCTTCCGGGTTGCCCATGGTTACCGGAGTGGTGTTGCAAGTGGCCTGAGTGCTGATAAAGGTGTTCATCTCATTGATGGAAGGGCAACTGAAAAAGGGGTCGCTGAAAGTTTGTATCCTATCTCCGGCAGCACAGACATTGGCATAGGCCAAAATAGAATTCCCCTCTCCCGGCTCATATCGGTTGCCGGGCACGGAAGTACCACAGGAAGTGGCCGAAAAAGTATGGTTGGCCCCCAATTGATGCCCCGATTCATGGCAGAAATAATCAATGGTCAATTGGGTCAAACTGCCATCGAATGAGGAATAGCCCTGTGCCTTGAAAGCTGCATTACAGGTGGCAGCTGCAGCCACCCCGCCGAAGTTGCCAAATGCGACCACATGCGCAATATCATAATTGGCCGTGCCCACAGCATTGTCAACCTGAACCTGGTTGATGCTCAGCATGGCCAAGCTGTTGCTCGGGTCATAGGGGTCGGTAGCAGGGTTGAGGAAGATGAGGGAGTTGGGGGTGTTGTTCAAAAAAGAAACACCGACATCCCTTTTGTAAACCCCGTTGGCCACGTTGATGCTGGTGGCGATGGCCGCCTGCACATTGGCGATGGTGGGCGTGCCGCCGCTGCCGGGAGGCACCACTCCGAACTGTACCCCAAACTCGCCCGTGCCCACATATACCATCCGGTATTGGCGGAGCGCGCTTGGCGACATCATCTTCGTTCCGCCGCCTTGTTTGCTGCCCACCGATTCAATCTCTTCGGTCAGGCATGACATCGGGGACGGTGGCTGGTCTTTGCGGAAATAGCTCATGTACTTCAGGGTGCTGATATTTGGAATGGGTTCGATGTAGTAAGTGCCGCCATCCGCTTTGAAGATGGCTGCATAAAACCCGATGGGGCTCAGCGTGAGCCGGATCAGCGCCGTGGCATCGCCTGCCTTATGGCCGGAGAACGAACGGGTTGTACTGCCGTACTGGCTTTCAAGGGTTTCTGAAAAAACCTGTTCTTGTTTCACCACATAAGTCTCGAAACCACCCTCGGGCAGGGGCAACTGCACCGTAATGCCCGAGGCCGAGCTCTTTACGCTGGGCGCCTGCCACAGCAAATCTTGCATGGCACTTTGGTTCAAGTCCAGTGTGCGGTATGCACCCGGCATTTTCTGGGCAGTAGCCGAACGTCCGGCCACTTGTCCTATCTGGTTAGCGTCCTGCCACAGCCCAACTTGGGCAAGCAGCGTAACGCTGAACAGAAGTGAAAAAAGGAAACTAAATACCTTGATGAAATTGCCCGGTGCCGGGCAAAGAGAAGTAAAACAATTTTTCATGAGATAAAAATTTGTTTGATAAATTGATTTAAATAAGGAAGCGAATGTGTGGATACATTTTCGTTTTTTTTTGGCAAATGCCAGCATTCATTACTTAAAATTCGGCCGGCTTTATTTGAAATTGAAATAGCAAATCAATTAAGGGCCCGGAAAAGAAAATGCAGCTGCACTTAAAGCACCTAATGCAGTGATTAGTAATTAGTTGAATAGTGATTAGTCCGCCAAATCCCTGATAATGTGGCATTTAACCAAAAACTAAATGGTTAGTTAATTACGATTTGTACCACTAAGTATTCCAATAAGTAGCAAAAGAAAAGAGTTGGGCGGGCAAATTGAAATTTAAATGATTACCTGCACCAATAGGAGGAGAATGTGTGGAAACTAATGAATATTTATTATTAC
>DROJ01000615.1 GCA_011321935.1 Bacteroidota bacterium
ATCAAGGATTTGGCGAACTAATCACTAATCAACTAATTACGAATCACTGCATTAGCTATACTGAACCACTTTAGGTTTTGTGCATTTGCCCTCGCCAGCCCCCAGCCCCAGAAGGGGAGTACCTGCCCTCGATGCACAAAACCTAAAGTGGTTCAGTATAATTACGATTTGTACCATTAGGCGGTGTATCAGATGTAATGCTTTTTTTTCTTTTTTTTTTCGAGGGATGTGATTCCCTCGAACAAAAAACTCCCAACAAGCTCTTGTCCTTACCACAAAAACCAATATATCCCCACCAAAATCAAACACACCACCAGCGCCGATATATTGAACACCGCGTCCGTATGAAAAAGGGACCTGTCCAATTGGATGGCCTTTTCATCGTCCACTTTATTTTCCGTAAACAATAATGCGAATATAATGGCCGACAGCCCTAAAATCAGCAAACCAAAAACATTGCTCGTTTCTATGTCCCCGGCCAATATACGGATGCCCGCCGGGACGGAAATCAATACAATGGAAAATACCAGCCCCAATAAAAAAGGGGTTTCTTTTGCCCGTTTGGTTTTCGCTGCCTGTTTTTCCCGAACGGACTCCTTTGGAGCAAAAACAGAAATCAGGACCACCAAAGCCGACATGACCACAAAGCTCAAAGCCATACGCACCAAAAACGGGACTTCGGGGAACACGGCCTGCATCATCCACGAAAAAGGGATGGAGGCGACCACGGCCACGAGGGCGGAATTGGCGGTCGCCCGTTTCCAGAACATGCCGAATAAAAACACGGCCACCACGCCCGGACTGATGAAGCCCGTATATTCCTGGATATATTGGAACACCTGGTCGAGGCTGCCCAATGCGGGGGCGATAATGGCCCCAATCACCAATGCGGCGGTGGAAGATACACGCCCGACTTTTACATAATGATGCTCGCCCCCATTTTTTACAAAAAGGTTTTTATAAATATCCAAAGTGAATATAGTGGAGGCCGAGTTTACCATCGAACTGACCGACGAACCGATGGCCGCAATCAATGCCGCCAATACGAGCCCTTTAAACCCCGTTTGCACAAAATTGCCGAGCACCCAGGGAAAGGCTTCGTCGGGCACGGAGAGGCCTTTTCCGGTAAAGCCATAAGCGGCGGGGTCTTGCATGATCACATATGCGGCGATGCCGGGGATGACCGCAAAAAACGGGATGGTCAGTTTCATGATGGCGGCAAATGCCACGCCGTCCTGTGCTTCCTGCAATGACTTGGCGGCCAGTGCCCGCTGTATTATGTATTGGTTGTTTCCCCAATAGTATAAATTGGCAATCCACATGCCGCCCACCAATACGCTGATGCCGGGGAGGGTATTATAAGATTTGTTGGCCTTGTCCAATATCATGTCGAAATGGTCGGGGGCCTTTTCGTATAAATGGGCGAGGCCGCCGAAAAAACTCCCGTTGCCGACAAATGCCAATACCATATAAGCGGCCGTAAACCCACCGACAATCAATATGACCACCTGTGCCACGTCCGACCATACGACGGCCTTCAGTCCACCGAAAATAGAAAAGGTGGCGGAATATATGACCAGCCCCAGTATGCCCCAAAGCAATGGCACCCCGATAATGCTCTGAATGGCGAGGCCGCCGAGATATAGTACGGATGTGATATTTACCAAAACAAACAATGCGACCCAGAAAAAAGCCATTATCGTGCGCACCCGGCGGTCGAAACGCTCCTCCAAAAACTGGGGCATGGTGAATATTTTTTTCTTTATAAATACGGGCAATAAAAATTTGGCGACCAATATTAAAGTCAATGCCGCCAACAGCTCATAGGCCCCGATGGCCAGGCCCATGACATAGCCCGAGCCGTTCATGCCCAATATCTGTTCGGTGGAAATATTGGAGGCGATGAGCGAGCCGCCGACGGCCCACCACGGCAATGCGCTCGATGCGAGGAAATAATCTTTGGCGTTTTCGTTTTTTTCCTTGTTGGCTATCCAAATGCCGAAGCCCATCATACATAAGAGATAGCCGATGAGCACGACCATGTCTGTTGTTGCGAAATTCATGCGTTTTGTTTTTTTTAGGGCTCTTAGCGCTTACCGCGCTGACTGCCCTGATTTTGACTAATAATTTATTGGGGTGTAAAATGAGGGCGCAACTTAGTGAATAAATTATAATATGCTGTGGCGTTGTTGCATGAAGATGGTCTAAAAAATAGCCGAAGTGTTGATTTTTGATTTTGGGTGATGAACAAGTTACCCTTATAGTTTAACAAAACGGACTGTTTTTACATTGCTGCCAGTTGTTATTCTTGATAAATAAAGTCCGGGTATAAGTTCCGATACATCTAGTCGGTGGGCCTGGGTATCAGGGGGCAGCATATGTTCACCCATCAATTTTCCAGAAAGGTCATGGATTGTTACTCTTGAAAAGAATTCTGTTTCAGGAAGTCGTATTGTTAACTGGTCAATTGCAGGATTGGGGAAGACCACAAGCCTATCTTCTTTCCCGAAATCAACAGAAATGGTTTTGCTATAAGAAAAAGTGCCGTCGAAATCTATTTGTTTTAGGCGGTAGTAATTGGTGCCTTTGACTGGGTTTTTATGGATGAAAAAATAATCATTGGCTTCGCTGGAAAAACCAGAACCATCAATTTCCCCTACTTTCCTGAAATTCCGGCCATCGGCGGAATGTCCTATTTCAAAATGGGAGTTGTTGGTTTCGGATTGGGTCGTCCAGTTGAGTTGGACAATATTGTCACCTGATTGTCCTTTAAATTGGGAAAGCTCAACAGGAAGAGGTGATCCAAGAATTGAAAAATCGTCAATCCTGAAATTAGGAGTGCCGCTAGTGCAAGAGAAGGCTCCAGTTGCCGTATAAGACCACCTGAACCAAAGTGAAGCCTGGTTGTTGGCAGAGGCCGGTAAGGAGAAATTAATGAAATCCCATGATGTAGAAGCCCCGCCGGCCACATCTAAGCTGATAGAATTCCAAGATGCCCCATTGTTGCTGCTCCAATCAAATGCAACAGGAACATTAAATGCGTTGGTCCTTCTTCGACCAAAAAAAACAGTTATATCGGCTAAGCCCGTGGAGGCAATAGCGGCCCCACTTTCGTCAGTGAAAAGGGTAACCGTCGCAGCTCCAACATCCTGGCAGTTCGGTAAGAATAAATGAATTCCTCCCGAAGCGCCAGCGTAATCACTGGGGATACTTCCGGGGTTTTGGGTTCTAATAGATTCGGAAGGAGTGCCTATGTTGCCTGCGGTTGCAGCCCACCCATTTGGAAGGCTGGGCGGGCTTGATGTGTTGAACGTTTGTGTGTAAATTTGTGACCTTACTTCGCCAAAAGGAATAAATAAAAACAATGCAAACAATAAGAATAAATTATTCTTGAAAAGGTGCTGGTATAGCTTTCCCATTGCAAACGTGTTTGTGTTAAAAGATAAAATCAAAGACTGTTTTTAGCCTTTTTTAAAATGCCGTTCTCAATATTTGGAAAAATAATGTCTTTATAAATAGGTCATAAAAGTAGGACTAAAAAAGGTGATTCCAGCAAATTTAAAATAAAAAATATTAGAATCCCCTCAAAGCGGAATGGGATCAGGCGAATAAGCCTGGGCCACCAATTTAGCCAGCGGGGTCATATTGAAACGACGGCTGACCCGATCAGCGATGTAATCACATGCGGAGACGCCCAGTTTGACTGCCGTATGCACGACGGTCATATAGGCATCCTGGGTTCGGGTACCTCTCTCCGACATGGTATGCAATGAAATATCCCGTTTTCGCACCTTTCGACGCACAGCCAGTTCGGCGGCGTTGTTGTGCAAGGGCAGGAACGGGTAGTGAAGCACCTGCAGGAGTTGCTCTTTTTTAGCGAATGTTTTTTGAACAAGCTTGTTGAGGTCAAAATATGCGGTGCTCTGGGTGAAAATTTTATCGAACTGTTCGCTCAGTAGAGTTTTTTGGCTTTTTTGCTGGTCGGGCGGGTGTTCTTTGAAATCGAGGAGTTGGCGGTAAAATTCCCAATATTGACCCAGGAAACCTTCCAGTATTTTTCGGTGTGTTGCCAGCCTGGGGTTGAGCAGCCGGTAAGGCCGCTCATCGTGCAGCCAGCACAGGGAACGGGCGAGCTGTGCTACCTGGCCGTATTCTTTGCCGCCATCACTCATCAACAGTTGCACGACGGGGAAGTCGTTTTGCGTGTGATAGTGCCCGAGGGCAAATGAACCGGCGATGCGTTCAAAAGCAGTGCTGTCCACCAGGCCGGGAGCGTGGCGGTCCAATTGTTCGATGAACCCGTCAAGGGGGAAAGGCGGCATATTACAAAACAACTTTTCAAGTAGCTTGCGGTGTTTGCGGCTTACTTTGAAATATTTCAGCCATCCGGCAGTGGCTTCATTGTACACGAAGCACAGCCCGCCTTCGGGCCTGCCCTGTAAGGCATTCAATATGTCCAGGCGGCTCTTTGAAGGCATGGTGTAGTAGGCACTGAAATACGCTGCGCAGATGATTTGCGTGCTCAGTCGTTTGCCTTTTTCAAAACTTTTTGTCCCGTCCACATTGGCATATGGGCTGCCGGCAATGCCGGCCCGAAGTATCTGACGTTGTTCCTGTTGCATCATTTCACTGTTGCTCAACAGGATATTGTTGATGGTACCCGAGGCAATTTTCACCCCGACGCTTTCCATCAATTTATGCAGACTGCCTTCGGTGACGTCGCAGACATGGCGAAGGGTCTGCAGAAATGCTTGCAGTTCGGCGCCAAATTCGCCACAGTAAGCTTCCGGAAGGGGGGCCGACCAGGTGCGCCGACTGGAAGGTGAATAGTACACTGCAACCCGATATTTAACATTGTCTCTTTTGAAGACCACGTTTTGTGCGATAACTTCCCGCCAACAGGAAAATTTTGTATCCGCCGGCAGTTGGCTCTTGTCTTTGAGGTCGAGGGTGACAATACGGTCAATCGGGATGTTTTTGTTCTTGGGGCCTTTTTTATGGTTCTTAGTGCCTTTTTTCGATTTGCCTGCTTTGGGACGCAGGCTTTGATCCGGCACTTTGGGTTTTGCTTTTGGCAGATTGCCCTGGCCGGTTTTGAGCCGCTTTAGTTCAGATGCTAACTCCTCGTTTTTATGCTCCAGTTCTGTTATGCGGCTGGCTTGTTCTTCGATGATATTTAACAATACCGTGATGACCTGGCGCAGTGCCGGATCGGTCGTCAGCTTGGATGGTTCGATATGTTGTATGGCGTCAAGTTTCATCATTAATTATATTGCTCATTGTTGGTTTTAGTAACATTTTTACCATTACTTTTTGAGGGGATTCAAATATTATCGAATATAATAGACTTTATTCTAAAATTTTTTGTACGAAGCCTTTTCAAAAGCAATGAATTTGGACGGTTTGTGTGCTGGCGCACACAAATCCGAATAAGGTCTAATAAAAGCCCGGCTGCAAACGGGTTTTGTTTGCAGCCGGATATATTTAGTTGAATTGCCGATAAATATGTGTAGAATAGGCTTGTTTACAAATAATTAAAAGCAGCGGCAATCATCGCAAGACCAATTTCCGATAGACCGTTTCCCTGCCCATCTGTATTTTTACATAATAATTGCCGGCAGGCAAATCTTCGACGTGGATGACAAATTTGTTCCGTCCTTCCTCCAAGCTGCGCTGCAGGTTTTTTACAGCGACCCCGCGCCCGTCGAAAAAAGTAATCTGCGCATCAGCAGCTTCCGGCAGGTTGACCGTAAGCCAACTTCCGCCATAATTTTTGCTGACCACGTTGGGCATGAACTCGCTCACGTCCACCCGGTTGTTATCTTTGACCATAGCCGTGCGGATGGGAGAAAATTCCTCGCTCCCGTCCCTGTCCATTTGCTTGAGCTGGTAATAGTAGGTAGTATTGGGCTTGGCCGTTTTGTCGGTGAAGCTGTACTCCTGTTTTTCGGTGGTATCGCCACGGCCCTGTACCCAGCCTATTTTCAAAAACATGCGCCCGTCAATGCTGCGCTGCACCTCGAAGCCATCGTTGTTGTGTTCGGTGGCAGTGGCCCATTCGAGCCGGATGTTTTTTTCTTGGGCAGCAGTGCGGAAATAGAGCATTTCGACGGGGAGGGTGGAGCATTGGCCGGTAATGACCATGCTGTTTCCATCGTTCTCGTAGCCCATTTCGGGGATGCTAAAAGTCATATTATTCCCACTACAATCAGTTACGACAATTTGGATGAAACCAAAAATATTGGCCGACTTTTTAATACCAATGAAGGCAGGGACGGAATGACCGACGTTGAACTGGGAAGACCCACCCGCGGTACTGTTGCAAAGGTGGACAAAACTCCCCAGGAAATAGGAGCTTGCTTTAATAGTAACACCTGAGTTAAATCGTTTTACAACAGCCGTATTGAACAGGGCAAATGAATTTGAACTTGTTCCTTTTAGGCTAAGATATAATCCAGTATTATTTTTAAAAGTAAAATTAGTAAAGCTATCGCCATCAACATCTAAGTAGGCTTGAGCATTGCTGGCAACTACAAAAGTTCCCTGCGCCCCCTGACATTGCGCACTTGCCGCAGTCGCCGCCGCCAGCGGGATGAGCGCTGCCAAGCTCCCTTTCAGCACATTTTTTGTCAGGCCGGGTTTGCCTTTTCTGCCTTTGCCGTAACCCGCTGCCTGTTGTTGGTATAGGTCGAGGCGTTCTTTTAGCGAAGCAGTCTTTTGTTGGGTGTTGTACTTTTTGATTTTCATAATGACTTGTTTAGTTGAACTGTGATTTTATGTTTTTTTATTTTACAAAAATGGAATTTCGCTTGTTTCAAAAGCTTTGGGGCAAAATACTTTGTCACATCGTTTCCGCAACTTCCTCTTTTTTTGTTGCCGTTTTTTCTCGGTAAAGAGAACTGTCCACCGCCTGCACCATCAGTTCCGGTAACAGTTCGTGCTCCAAAAAACCGTTGATGCGCAAGGCCTGCTCAAAGGGCTGTTCTATGGTTGCCCGGTGCTGTACAAATAGGATTTCTACGTTTGGTTGACGGCTGGCCCATTGTTTTGTTTTTTTCAGTTGGCGTTCGTACTCTTGGATCAATCGGAGGGGATAGACTTCGTCCTTTGTTTTTTTGCCCATCCGGTTAAGCATTTTACGCTGCGAGGCCAGCACTTCGTGCAAATCCCTTTCCATGAAAATGACCCGGTATCGGTACCGGGGCGGCAAGTGGGGCAGCAGGTTGGCAATGACTTTTACGGCTTTGCCAACCGCCTCACCGAGCCATTTCCGATTGCGGGCGAGGGTTTTCACGGCCTCGTGTTCATAATATCCCCGTGGGTTGCTGTTATCTGCTTGGCGTTCCTTGTCCGTAAAAATTTCCATGCCTCCCTTTTCCAGCATTTGCATGGCCATGCTCGTCCCGCTCCTCGGAAGCCCCGAAACCACAGTGATAGTGCCAAGTATGCTTTGGTCAAACGCCTCGGCAAAGTCGGCAGCTTTGTCCGGCTGGCCGAGCTGTGTTTGATACAATTCGACCAGACGCTGGCGAGCCATATTGGCGAGGGGCTGCATCATTAGGCAGACCTCAAAAGCGTTGGCGGCCTGTTCATATTCGCCCAAAGCAGTGAGGGCTTCGCCCAATTGGAAATGGGCATTCGGGCTTTCGTATTCCAGCCCTATTGCCCTCAAAAGAGCGTCGGCTGCTTTTTCAAATTGGCCGTCTCTGAGGTAAGTCATGCCCAGCAGCTCATGTGCGGCAGCATGGTCGTAATCCAGTTCAATTTCTTGTAAAAGCGCTCGTTCGGCATCTTTCCAACGTTGGAGCATCGTGTACCCGCGGGCTATCTGCAAGTTTAAACGGGCATGGAAAGCACTTACTTTCCCTTCAGCTTTTTTGAACAGTTTGATGGCTTTTATCGGTTGGCGTTCGCCCAACAACAGGCTGCCTTCCATAACGTTGAGTGTGGCTTCGTCATAAAATTCTTTCTCCCTTAATGCTTCGATTACCTGTCGGCATTTTTTCAGTTCGCCTATCATTTGATAGCAGGTGGCGAGGCGGAAGGCATAGCGGGCTGTATCGGGGTTTTCTTCATAAAGTTTTTCTAAAATGGGGATAGCTTCGGCTGTTTTTCCTCCGTTAATGTATGCCCGGGCGAGGTTGAACTGGCATTCGTCGTGCGCCTTTTTACGGTTCTTTTCTGCATTGTCGCCCGGCTTTTCGATATAGCCCAGCTCCACCAATTGCTCCAATGCACGGGCGGCCATGTCTTCGTCTTCGGCTTTGTCGGCGGGGTGCATTCCACATTCGCCGGGCCTATTTTCCCAACTTTCGATGGCGGCCACATCCGGTGTTTTTTCAAAAATTTGCGTGAGCACCTTGCCGTCCATGTCTTCGCCTATCGGCAAATCAAAACAGTTCAATATGGTAGGCGTAACATCGAGGAGGCTGGCCCCATAAATGATTTCGTCCTTTTTTATGTCCGGCCCTTTCATCACAAAAATACCGTAAGGGCTGTGTTCGTATGCAGGGCCAGCAGGTTCTTTCGGGATGTTGCGCGGCCGCAAATGGTCGGGTTGAAAGCCATGGTCGCTCACGAGCATCACGTTGGTTTCCTCGCCTGCCAGCTCCAACAACCTGCCGAGCATAAGGTCATGGAAGCGGTAACCTGCCGTGACCACATTGTGGAACAGATCATAATCCGCTTGTTTGATGTGCGGCCTTTTTGGCGGATGGTATCTCATGAAGCCGTGGCAGTAGTGGTCAATGGTTGCAAGGTAAAGTGCTGCAAAATCCCATTCTTGGGTTCTGATAATATTGGTAAACGAGGCATGTAGGGTAGCAGCTTTTGCCGTTTCGTTGGCAATGGCCGACAATCGTTTGTCCTGTTCCTGATTGACTCTTTCTGCACCGGGGACAAAGGGTAAAATATGCTGGCCTGTCAATTCTTCTGGATGTACCCGCAATTTGGCAAAATGAGCCTCCAACTCTTTTGGGAAAACACTTCCCTCTGCCAGAGGCCAGGGTTCGTACATCTTTCCCGCCGTGTTTTGAAAGTAATCCGAAATGGCAATTCCGTTGATGGGTTCGGCGGGGTGCGAAGGCCACCAGCCCACCACATGGCTCTTATAGCCCTCCTGCATGAGCATGTTCCAAACAGCTTTGCACTTGCGGGTAGTGCTCATCACGGGGCGTATGCCCGAACCTTTGTCCCAGGGTTCATGGAAGCCCAGAACACCGTGTTGGTAAGGGCGTTTGCCAGTGGCGATGCTCGTCCACAACATTGGAGAGTAGGGTGGGTCGAGGGTCGCAAGGTTGCTGATGACCCCTTCGTTGATGAACTTTTCGAGGTTGGGCATCCAACCTTTATCAAGTAGTGGGTTGATAATTTTCCAATCGGCGGCATCCCAGCCGATGAGTAAAAATTTTGGCTTGCTTGTTTTGGGTTTCATAGTCCTTCGTTTTGAAAGTGTCGGCGGGTTTTTGTGGCAAGTACTTCTTTGAACTGCCTGCGTTTTTGACGCCAAGCGATAAGCCCGATGTCACCGAGCGCGAGCAGCCCCAATGAGCCTTCGACGGGTACGTCAAAGGGCTTTCCATCTTTGGTTTTGAACTGAAAATCAGGATGCGGATGATTGCTGGAAGGGTGTGTTTTGTGTGTCTTCAAAGTTGATTTGTTTGTTTGAAAATCAGTGCTTAAGTGCAAAATTTTTTGGCCGCTACTTAAGCATGAGAATTTTCGTTTCTTATAAATTTACTGATTTCTATTCCTTGACTATCTTCTGGATATGCGAAAACTGCCCGTCCGATATGTTCACAAAATACATCCCCTGGCTCAAAAACGAAACATCAAACCGCTCTTCCGGGCTGTTGATTTCCTGCATGAAAACCTGTCGGCCACTATAGTCGGAAATACGGATTATTGCCCCTTCGCTTATGTCGTCCTTGTTGCTCCATTTAACACTTAACTCTTCGTTGACGACGGTAGGGAAGACGGTGGGACTGCTTGTTTCCCCCCTGAATTCTACCACGATGGTCTTGTGGATTTCTTCTTGTCCATCGAAGTCTGTTTGCCGCAGGCGGTAGTAGTTTTTGCCGGGAGTGGGGGTTTTATGGATGAAGGAATAGTGTTGCTCTCCAAGAGTGGTGCCGGCGCCTTTTACTTCGCCGATGGGCTGGAAGTCGCGGCCGGAAGTGGAGTGTTCGATGGTGAAGTGGGAGTTGTTGAATTCGGAGGCGGTTTGCCAGTTTAATTGAATATCGTTGTTTGTTATATAGGCTGTGTAGGAACTTAACTCTATTGGAAGTAAGGTTGATGTAACAGTGAACGATGATATTTCCCAACCATCGTCAGCGCCATTTATATTAAAATTAAATCCCACTACTAATGAATTTGTAGAAGACACGTCAAGTGAACTAACTGAATAGTTAGGAGGAGCACCATTTGTCGTTCTTGTAGGTACTTCTGCTCCTCCGTCAAGTGCGTAATAGAATTCGAAAAATTCTCCTGAAGCATTGATTCCACCACCGGGTAGTTCAGAAATGGTGGCTGCTATATCAAGTGTCAAT
>DROJ01000616.1 GCA_011321935.1 Bacteroidota bacterium
TTAACAATGAAAAATTCAATCAAAAAATTGCTCGCATTTACCGTTTCCGTAATTATTTTTACGGCCTTTTCAAGCATATCAGCCAATGCCCAAAACCAGGCACAAACAGACAATGAAAGGGTTTTTATTAAAATAGAAATAAAAGGTTTGGCCTGCCCATATTGCGCATATGGCATGGAACGGGAACTCAAAAAAGTATCTGGCGTGGAGGATGTGGACATTGAACTGAAAACAGGAATGGCCTATATTTCGACACCCATCAGCCAAAAGCCGAGCAAAGAAGAATTGACAAAAATAGTGGACGACGGTGGGTTTACCGCAGGTGGGATTGAATATAGCGACAGGCCATTTGAAATAAAAAAGAAAAAGAAAAAAAGGAGCTGACTGAATTCAGGAGGTGATTTCAAATCACCTCCTGAATTGACATCCCGAAATCATTTCTCCGCATATACCGTAATACTCAAAATAACGCCGTTCCTTTTTTTATAGACCGACAATTCTTCGGGCCTTATATGTTCCAATAACAGTTCGTCGGGCAATACGATCTGCCTTTCTTTTGCCACTTCTATATTTTTAAAACCGGCCTCTTTTATTACCCGCAAATATTCCGATTTTTCGAGAGCGCCCGATACGCAGCCCGCGTACATTTCCGCCGCGTTGATGATGCCTTCCGGCAATTTTCCATTTAATACAATATCCGAAATACTGAAATGCGCGCCGGGTTTTAAGCTGCGGTAAACTTCTGCATATGCGAGCGGTTTATTGGGCACGAGGTTCATCACGCAATTGCTCACGGCCACGTCAATGGAATTATCGGCGACGGGAAGTTTCTCTATATCTCCCAATATAAATTCCACGTTTTCATAGCCGAGTTTATGTTTGTTTTCATTGGCCTTTTTAATCATGGCCTCCGTCATATCTACTCCGATAACATGTCCGTTTTCGCCGACAATACGGCGTGCAACAAATACATCATTGCCGGCGCCTGCGCCGAGATCGAGGACGGTATCGCCTTCTTTTATTTTGGCAAATTCGGTTGGGATGCCGCAGCCGAGGCCGAGGTCGGCGTCGGCTTCATAGCCCTCGATGCCGTCGTAGTTTTCACCGACATTGATGATCTCTTCCGGTGTGCAGCAGGAGGGGCCGCAACAGCCGCTTCCTTTGGTCACTACTTCGGTGTACTTTTCTTTTACGATTTCTTTTACGTCGTTTAGCATGGTTTATTTTTTTTTGTAAAATATACTGAACCAAAATAGGTTTTGTGCATTTGCCCTCGCCAGCCCCCAGCCCCAGAAGGGGAGAATCTGCGCTCGAAGCACAAAACCTATTATGGTTCAGTATAATTGGGCAGAATGAAAAAATGAGTGTTTGTGCCGGAAAGAGTTGACAACTTTTTAAAAGTTGTCAACTCTTATCACTCAAAATTTTACGCTGCCTGTTTTTTTGTAAAATTAATGAAATATCGGCTTATAGACGGAGGGCGGAAAAAAAGACGCAAAAGGATTTGAGCGATTTTTAAATTTTATAAAATCTGTATATCTCGCCAAAAGTATGTTTTCAGGTATAGATTGAGCCACTTATAATTTACCGCGCATAATTGATTAGAGCATACTTTGTCGAAAATATATGGTTTTCAAAATTTCGCCTCCGTATTCCTTTCGAATAATTCAATCGCAATCCTCCCCACAAACCCTTTCCCTGTACTCAATAATATTCCCGTATATATCCGTATCTATTTCGCAGCATTTCAGATATAGTTCTTTGAGTTTTTCCCTGCCGCGTTGCACCCGTGATTTTGCGCCCGAATAAGAAATGCCAAGTTGCTCCGCCAATTCTTTTTGTGACAGACCTTCTATATCGGATAGCTTTACCGCATCTCTATATTTTTCAGGTAAGAGGCCGATCATCGGCAACATGCACCTCGACAGTTCATAGGTTTCGTCTTTGGAATATATGGGTATTTCCGGCTCATCGGCAGGCAGGCCGGCAAATGATTTTTTTTGTTCCCGGAAATGATCCGTTATGGCATTGCGCGTTATCTGGAATATCCATGAATTGATTTTCCGCTCGTCATTTAAGGTGCCGATTTTAGCATATACTTTCAGGAACACGTCGTGGACAATGTCTTTTGCGGTATGCTCGTCCCGTATTTTTTTTGCCACAAAAGCGGTGAGGTGCTCGTTGATCCCTGCCCATGTTGACATCAATATATTTTCCATAAAAAACGGTTTATTGCAATGGACGGGAAAGGTAGGAAAAAGACGCAAAAAAAATCAGTTTCTTAAAATTCCACCGAATTGGGCTACTTTTGCAAGCAGCGATATTACACAATCACCAAGCTTTTTAATATGAAGTCGAAACACAGCGCAAATGTGGTAATAGTCGGGGCAGGCCGGGGCGGCACTGCCCTTTTGGAAATATTGAACGACGACCCCACTACCAATATATTGGGCGTGGTGGACGTGAACCCGGAGGCAAAGGGAATCGGACTGGCAAAAAAATTGGGAATAAAAGTATCGAAGTACGCCAATACTTTTTTGGAAAACAAGGAACTTAAAATAGACATATTATTGGAAGTAACGGGCAGCAAAAAAATACAGGAAGAGTTGCGCCGCATGAAATCGCCCGACACAAGAATGATTGCCGGCATTGCCGCAAAATATATCTGGTCGCTGATAGAAACACAAAAGGACAAAAGGATTATTGAGCAAAAATACCTCGACCTAAAAGCAAGCCTCGGCAGTGGCCCCGGCGACGAACTGATATTTGGCACCAACCCCATCATGCAGCAAATAAAGTTGATGATAAGCCAAGTGGCCCCTACCCCGGCCTCCGTTTTGATAACCGGGGAAACGGGCACCGGAAAAGAAATGATCGCCAGCACCTTGCAGCAATCAAGCCATTTAAAAAACGAACCTTTCGTAAAAATAAACTGCACGGCATTTCCCCCGCATTTATTGGAAAGCGAATTGTTCGGTTATAAAAAAGGTGCGTTTACGGGCGCAACAAAAGACAAGTCCGGCCTATTGGAAAAGGGCGACGGCGGCACTATTTTTTTGGATGAAATAGGGGATGTCTCGCTCGATATGCAGGTGAAAATGCTGCGCTTTTTGCAGTTTGGCGAAATACGCCCGGTCGGTTCTACCGAAACCAAAATCGTTAATTGCCGCATTATAGCGGCAACAAACAGGAACCTGGAAAAGCTCATCGAAGAAGAAAAATTCAGGAAGGACCTATATTACCGCCTTAATTCATTTATCATAGAACTGCCCCCGCTGCGCGACCGCAAAGAAGACATCCCCGTGCTGGCCTATCATTTTTTAAAACATGCCGTCAATAAATTAAATAAAAAAGTGAGCACCATATCTACCCGCGCATTGGAACGTTTGACGGAATATGCCTATCCGGGCAATTTGCGGGAATTGCAGAGCATTATGGAGCGCGCCGTTATATTGTGCCAGGGCGATGAAATAGGGCCGTCGCTTTTGCCTGTTTCGGTTCAGTCTTCCGAGGTGCTATATGATTATAAAAAGGGTTTGCAAAAAGCAAAAGAAGAAACGGTCAGCCAATTTGAGCGGCAGGCCGTGCTGCATTATATGACCACTGCAAAAGGAAATGTCACCCAAGCTGCCATGATGGCCAGGGTGCCCCGCCGTACCTTTTACAGGATGATGGAAAAGCACAATATTTCCAAAAATTATTTCAAGAAATTGAATGGGTGAATGGGTGAATGGTTAAATGGTTTGAATGGTTAAATGGCTGAATGGCTACACGTCATGCGAAGAAAACCATTTAGAGAATGTTAGGATTTTATTTTCTTGAAAACCAGCAGTTTGTGGCGCATAAGATTTTCCAGATTTTTAAAATCTGGAAAATCAAGTTGTATACTGTACCACTTTAGGTTTTGTGCATCGAGGGCAGGTACTCCCCTTTTGGGGCCGGGGGCTGGCGGCGGCAAATGCACAAAACCTATTATGGTTCAGTATAGTTGCATCAAGTTTTAAAACTCCCAACATGTTCTTAACCATTTAACCATTTAATCCATTTATTTAAAAAATGAAAAACATAGAA
>DROJ01000617.1 GCA_011321935.1 Bacteroidota bacterium
AGATGAAAAGGAAAAACAATTCAGGAAGTTTTTCCCTGCCGCATTGGATCACCCTTTTATGAACTTAGCGGTGACTTTTTTGCCCGCACCATTTACCCAAATAAAATAAACCCCTTTTGACCAGTCCTTCACATCAACCTGAAAGGTCTGTTTTTCAAACGGCATATTCTCGGTTGGCGCCTGGATTTCCATTTCTTGCCCCAGGGCATTGAATATCCGGACAGAAAAACCGGCAAAACCTTTGTTCCCGTAGTCAATGTTCAAGACCCCGCCGACGGGGTTGGGGTAAACGCGTACGATGTCCTTGCCGAGGATATAGATTTCATCAACCCTTTCCTCCTTCCGTTCCTCCTCGTTGGCAATGCAAAACGAATGCACATATTGCATGCTTCCATAAACATCGAGCCGGCCTCCCGTGGTGGTCTTGCCCTGCAAAGAAGGCAGAGGCGCCACGCCCCTCAATATTGCTTCCCGCACCACCCGCGCAGCATTGGGCGGATCGGCAAGGGCAAGGTCGGCAAGGTCGGTGCAGGGAAGGCTGTACAGCAGGGCAATGGCCCCGGAGACATGCGGGCAAGCAGCCGAAGCACCGCCAAAAGATTCAACATAGGTGTCTTCTTTAAAAATGGCGGGCAAACCCGTGTTCAAGGCCGTTGGACCCGGTGCTGCAAGGTCAATGGAAGTCTCTCCAAAAGCGGTACCGGCGTCCCGTTCCCCTTCTTCGTCCGTACTTGCCACAGCTATCAAGAACTCGCTGGGGCAAGTTGTCGGCATATCGCCTACCTCGTCCACATCCCAATTCTTGTTGGCAGTGGCCGAGACGCTTAGAACGCCCGCCTGTCCGAGCGGGTCGTACATGTCCCCCCACAAAGGTTCTTCTTCGCAAAAAAGCCGGTTCACGCCAAAAGACCCGTTGGTCGCCACGATGAAAGCCCCTTCTTCTCCCATCGTAGCATTGTAAAGTTCCCGTTGGTCCAGCACGTATTGAAATGCAGCAACAATGTGGCTGAATGCCTTTACTTGCAGGTACATCATTTTCACGTTCCAGTTTACCCCTGTCATGCCTATTCCATTGTCGCCCTTGGCCCCAACGATCCCCGAAACGGCCGTCCCGTGGCTGTTTTCAATAAAAAAAGAAGGGCTGTCGGACCTAAAGTTCCAGCCGTTGAGGTCGTCCACAAAGCCGTTTCCATCATCATCCACCCCCGGTTGGCCCGATGCCTCTTTTTCGTTTGCCCAAATATTGCCCTGCAGGTCTTCGTGTTCCAAATCAAAGCTGCTGTCCAGTATAGCGACCACAATTTCGTCGCCATTGGCCGTGAGGCCGCCCGTGGTGAGTTCCCAAACAGCGGGGAGGCCCACCTGTTCCATGTCCCATTGGAGCGGCCAAAAGGGGTCGTCGGGCTGCTTGTTGCGGAAGCTCACCGGGCCATCCAAATGGGCAGAACGGACTCCCGGCATTTTACGCAAACCGGCGACCACTTGCTCCCCAACTGCTTGGTTGTCAACGGAAAACAAATAATAACCAAAACGCGGCGAGAGTTCTTTTTTTAGGTAAATACCAGGTTTGAGCGCAGCTTTGTTTTTGCGCAAAAAGGCAGCGGCATCCAAGCCCGGTTCGAGCTGCACCAAAATATCCTTTTGGCTTGCTTGCAGCGATGCTTGTCCAATGATGAAAGAACTGGAGGACAAAAAGAGGAAAAGAAAGGGGATCAAATTTTTCATAAAAACAAGTTTTGAGAAGCGGGCAAACGCAACTGCACCAAAACAGGACTGGACACAGATGGAACTGGTCAAACGGATTTTCACTGGTTTTCACTGATTTTTTTGCCGTTTTATAAAATCAGTGAAAATCAGTTAGATCAGTTCCATCTGTGTCCAATCCTGTTTCGGTACGGCCATTGAGCGCATTAAAAACATCAGCCCGCAAGTTAGCAAAGTAGCCCGCTGCGGGCAACATCCGGCTGCCGTACCACGAAAACATTTCGCCATCGGCCAAAAATATGACTGCCCCCCGACAATGCTTTTTTATTTCGTCAAAATGTTTTTCGGAAAAGGGGTAAGGCTCGGAACTGAGCAAGACCACATCGGGCCGCCGCCGGGCTACCTCTGCCAACGACACCTCCGGGTAGCGTATTTTATCAGAAAAAACATTTTGGAATCCCGCTGCCGCCATCATCGCATCTATATAGGTGTCCTTTGCGGCTGCCATGTACGGCTTTCGCCAAATGAAATAAGCGGCCTTCGGCCTTTTGTTTTTGGAAACCAAAACCCCCAATTTGGCGAAAGCCGCATTTATTTTTGAAATGAGCAAATTGGCTTCGGCCTGCCGGTCGGTGACCTTTCCCAACATTTCCATCATTTGCAGGGCATCCTCTTTTGTGTTTATGTCGCTCATCCAGACGGGGTATCTGGCCTGCAGTTTTTCGATCTGCGAGCGGTCGTTTTCCTCTTTGTTGCCGATGATGAGGCCGGGTTTCAGCGCCGCTATTTTATCGAAATGAAGCTGTTTGGTGCCCCCGATGCGGGGCTTCGATTTCCACATCTCCCGCGGGTGGACACAGAACTTGGTAATGCCTACCACCTCTTCTTTTAAGCCGAGGTCGAAAAGGAATTCGGTCTGCGAGGGCACAAGGGAGATGATGCGCTTGGGCGGGAAAGGGATGCTTATTTGCCGCCCCATTTGGTCGGTGAATACTTGTTCCATTTTTTGGGCTTTAAGGAAACGGGGGTTCGAGGTGATGCCTTTGCGCTGTGCCATTTCGGGAGGGCATCAACTCGTCAAGCGATCTATGGCCAGGCGGCACACATAATAATGCACGCACATGTACCTCAAAATTTTCAACGCATGGCCGCAAAGATGCAAGGGAACGCAAGGCAAGGCTTTTGGTCCTTGCGTTCCCTTGCATCTTTGCGGCCTTGCGTTGAAAAAAATCATCCTTGCGCACTATTAATTATCCTTGACCGCCTTAGCCGTGCTTCTTCTCCCCCGCATAAAGTTTCTCCCCCGCAAGCACCGCTATCTCCAGCGTATTCTCCACGGGCGGGATCGGGCAGTTGTACCCATCCGAATACGCGCACCAGGGATTGAAACATTTATTGAAATCCAAATAAAAACTGCCGCTTTCCACTTCCGAAATTTTCAGTTCCAGATAGCGGCCGCCGCCGTAAGTGGTCTCTCCATTGGTGGCATCCCGGAAGGGCAGGAAAAGGTAGTCCCTGTACTGCGGCATCAGCATGAGCCGCAGGCTGCGGTAAACGGCCAATTGCTGCGGCTTGCCCTGCAGTTCAAAGGCCAACACCCCATACTTTACATAGGTCTTGGTGATGCCGCTGTAAGTCGGCAACTCAAAAGGTTGCTCGTCGGGGGTACGCTCGAAGCTGCATTTCACTTTGTAGCTTTCGTCAGGTTTGTAAAAACGCAAATTTTTGAGGTCTTCCTTTTTGAGCGGCGAACGCTCGTCGGCGAGGAATTCTTTTTTGTACTCCTCGCGGTGGTGGGCGATGGACTGGGTGTAGCTGCTGCCCTGTTTTACACCAACGGAACAAGAGGAGAACAGCAGGAAAAAGAAGATCAGGTTTTTCATTTTTGTGAAATTAAAATGAGGGTAGTGGAAAATTTTAACTGATATGTTTTCAACGCAAGGCCGCAAGGAGCGCAAGGGAACGCAATATTCCGTTAGTTTTTCATTGCGTTTCCTTGCGCTCCTTGCGGCCTTGCGTTGAAAACATATCAGTTAAAATTTTCCACTACCAAAATGAGTTCTGCAAATAAATTTCACTCCAAAACTACAAACCTTTCCGACACCCTTACCTCCCCTCCCTCCACATACTGCAAAAAATAAACCCCCGCCCCCCATTCCCACACCGGCACGATGTGCGTCTCCAGCGGAAGGTCGCTTTCTATCTCCTGCACTACCCTGCCACTTGCATCCACGATGCGGAAATGCGCCTGCCGCAGGGGGCGGTGCGGGCGTAGCTGGAAGTTGAGGTAGTCCCTTGCCGGGTTGGGATAGATGGCCAGCGCAGGCGGTGAGGCCACGGGCTGGTCGAGGGTAGCAGTGATGGTATCGTTGACCTGACAGCCCGGGATGAGGCAGCCGAATGAATCGAGCTTGATGAGCCACCCGAACTGTGACCGCTCGCCGGGGATATTGGGGCCAGTGGCTTCTCCCGCAGCGATGACGCCACCGTCGGGCGTGGGTTTCAGATCATAGAACCTATGGCTAAAATAAAGACCACTGTCAATGACCTTGTACTTCCTTACCCACTCTAGTTCACCTCCGTTGGTGGCTTTGAAAAACCAACCGAAGGTACCGCTATTGGAGGGGGATAGAGAACGGGTCATATGGAAACTTCCGGCAGCAATGAATGCCCCCCCACCGTTAATGGGTACTATCCGGTTTATTTCGTTTACAGGGTTAGGGGCTGGGTTAATGCTGTCGAACACTTCCAGTTCCCATTCCACATTTTGGTTTTCGTCCAGTTTAAAAAAATAGGCACTCTCCCAGTACAAATAGCCCAATCCGGCATTTACATATTCTTCAAAGCCCCTGCTGGTGCCCACGATGAGGCCGTCATCGGGGGTTTTCAAAAGGGCGTATGCCCTGTCCTGTATATAGCTGGCGGGCGAGAGGTATTCCCATTCGACGGTTCCAGCGGTATCTGTTTTGAATACCAGTGACCTGCTCCATAGGTTGTTATTGCTGAGATTTTTGTTGTTTCGGCCTGCCCCGAGGATAAGGCCGCCATCGTCCTCTAATATCATCATGCGGCCGACATTTTCCTTGTATGCCGTTCCATAGGTTGTTTGATCCATCAGGTTTAAGTTACTGTCAAATCTGGAGATGCACAGGTCTCCGTCCGCACCTTCTTTTGCCACAGCGTCATAGGTTGTGATATTTCCATTCGGTTCTTCCACTACTTGTATCGGAGTGATAAAAGGCTCATCGGGATAGAATGGGCTGAAATACTCTTTCGTTTGCAAGGTGTCGCCCGCTGTGTTATACTTTATCATGAACCCCTTTCTTGTTGTATCTGTCAGTATTCCTATTGTTAGCAGGTTGCCATCATTGGTCTTTATCAAATCTCCCCACCAGGTCTCATAAAATTTGCTGTCACTGAACAAGGGTTTATTAAATATTTCATTTCCTTCCAAGTCGAATTTTACAAAAAGATTTCCGATAGAAAAAACGGAAGATGTATCTAAGGTTACCCCAGTTGAATAATAGCAAGAGTCTGTAACCAATACATTTCCGAGTATGGCCAAAGGGTAATTGAAGTGGTATTTTTTGCTGAAAGTAACTTGGGCTGCAAGCTGAAATGAACAGGTGAAAAGCAGGAATATTAGGATATTCTTTTTCATGGCTTTATAATAAAAATGCCGATGGGAAACACATCCCATCGGCATAGGTGATAAAACTACCAGTTGGTCAGAACCAGTTTATGTGTCTTGCCCCTCTCTTTTTCACTGACCAGCCGGTACAGATAGACGCCGCCGGGAAGGTGGGACATTCCCCAATCCTGCCTCCCTCCCTGTCCAGCCAAAACCAAAACAACCTG
>DROJ01000618.1 GCA_011321935.1 Bacteroidota bacterium
CCTGGTATTTTTCGGAAAAATTGCAACTGGCAAGTGACCTCAAGGTTTTTGAAAACATAGTGTCAAAATCGGTCAATGTGCGGTTGAAAGATGAAATAATTAACGAACTGGAATCGGGCATGGGAAAAAAATACCCCTACCTTAATTTGTACCAGCAAATTTTATCAATATTTGAAACCGGGACAACGATAAAAAATTTCAAAAAAAAATTAGATGTTTTTTTTAACATTGTTGATTCATTGTCCACCGAAAACAAACAATTTGGACTTTTTCATTTACTCAATTATGCCATAAATGAATCTAACAAAGGGCTTTATGAATTCCGAACTGTGATTTTGGATATTTATAAACTTGGGCTTGAAAAAGAGATATTGTTGGAAAGAGGGGTGATTTCAGATGGCACATTTATTAATATAGCCTCAGTTGCGTCCGGGCTAGGTGAATATAATTGGACTTTGGGCTTCATAAAAAAATACAGCCCTAAGCTTAATTCCGATATGAGAGGGGAAGCGGTTACCCTAAGCCTGGCGTTTCTGAATTTTAATAAAAAAGACCACGGAAAAGCTACAAAATTATTATTGAATTATCCATTCAAAGAATTTAACAATAATATTATTGCAAAATTCCTTTTGGTGAGAAGCTATTTTGAACTCTTTGAAGAAGATGCTTCATACTACGATCTATTAAATTCGTATATTGTATCTTTTAATAAATTTATCAGGAGAGAGCGCAATATTCCTAAAAATAGAAAAGCATGGTACCTAAACAGCCTATCCATTTTATCAAAATTTTCAAAAGCTATATTGAATTCAGAAATCAAAGATATGAAACATAAATTACTAGATGAGATCGAGGCAAAACCAACGGCAATAAAGGGATGGCTTCTTGAAAAAATAAATACAATTTAAGAAAGTGAGCTTCTTTTGAAGCTCACTTGTCTTAGGTGTTTATTATTGAATAAGCCTATCCTCTATAACAATTGCGTCACTCTTCGCGCCACCACAATCTGTCACAAAATAAAAGTCATAAGTCCCTGCTGATAGGCCGGAGTACGAAATATCGGAGTTGTTGGTCAAGTATTGTTGGCTGGTGTAATCACCTGTTTCATACCAGACGGAGTATGAGTTGCAGCCGCCAACGCAATCCTCCCAGTCAAATGAAATAGCACCTGCGTATTGGTCAGTGACACTGACATTTACTGGGGACGGACAGTTAAGGTTTATTGGCTGGGGATTGGAAATTGCATAAAAACCAATCAATAAAAAGGCGGTGAAAAAAAATACATTTTTCATAACACAAATAGTTTTGGGGCCTACCTGTCCTTTGTTTGGTTTTTAAGGCCGAGGTCTGCCGAGGTAAAAAAAAATATGGTTTCAAAAGCCCTCCGGTGCTTGGGCACTGGGCAAGGGTCTCCCCTTCCCGTCGCCTGCGCAGCAGGTGGGCGGGTCAATTACACAGGGCGGAATGCGCCAAACGGCAGGCGTTTGCTGTTTGGCCGGTGGCCTGTTATCTTCCTTGTGGGATGGGATGCCGGTGGCCGGGGGCAGGCGGAAGGCCCGCCCCCACGGTGGCACCGGAATTTGGTAACAGGTCTTTCAGGGCCGGCAAAAGAAAAGGCAGAATGGGATTATTTTCTGAGGTTTTCTTTTTGCTGGGTTTGGTTTTGTATATTGAGGTCTGTTTGGGACTTTATTGCGGGGAGGGGGAAAAGGTAATGGCGGGGAGAGGATTTTTTTTCGGGTTTATTTTTTTGGAAACCGGATATGGAGTGGCTGCTGCCAGATGTGGGAAAGAGAATGCCGGAAATGGAATTGGAGTGGTTCATCGGAAATTGTTTTTGATCTTTGTTGGATTGCCTTTTGATATTTTTTTAATAAACACCTTTGACAGATGAAAAACACTAAATGCCCATTTGAAATTAATTTACGATGCCAATTGAACTCACTTTTCTTGAGGTTCTTCTTTTTACTATTTATTCCTTTGATAATTCCGTTAAATATTTTAGGAAACGGAACGGATTGGGCACAAGGGTTAACGATCACATATACATCGGTTGCAGTCAGCTTATGTGGCCTTAATGCAGCAAATTGTTTTGAACTAAGGGTTGACAATATTCCACTAAACGTTAATCCCGCAGGTGAAAAAAAAGGTTATTCTTGTTTTTGGTATTTTGGCGACGGATCATACTTTATATCAAATGTTGATTCGACAGACACGCATGCCTCTATATTTCATGAATTTCGGACAAATGCCCTTTCAGGAATTTATTTGCAATTAGCCAAGAGATACGATGACGACGAAAAGCCTGCAAAAATAATACTCCAAGGTGGCCCGCCTACTATACAAAATTATCAACCGCAAAAATTCTTGCCAGATCTGATACCAACAAATATAAAGCTGATACACAGCCTTGATCCACGACCGGGCGATATATCAACTTATGTTATTTCCTATCAAATACCTGATAGGTGCAAGGATTTTGATGGTAACGTGATCATACATTTGGGCTATTCCAATAATGGAAAGGTAACTATAACTGGCACGCCAAAAATTTACGGTGCCAGCGGGTTTCTTATAAATACACAGCCCACATACCCTACCAATGGAGTTTTAGAATTTTCCGTCCAAACGCTATCAAATACGAACCGAATCAATGCTTTTGTCGATTTTGATTTTTCTAATATACAGTTAGGTGAGGCCATCCACTTTGATGTTGAGATGCGGCCTGAACAAGATTCAGCAACATGTTTAACAGGTACAATTGAAAACGACCTTGATTTAATCGCCGTAAAATCTCACGACCCCAATAAAATAATTTCAAATTTATTAAGTGTATGTCCTGATTATTCTGGTAACATTGAATACACTGTTGTTTTCCAAAATATCGGAAACGGCCCAGCCAACATTGTCTATATTAAAAACATTTTACCTGACTATTTTCGTTATACAGAAGCCGATATTCAAACTATCGCCCCTTCTGGGCTGAGCAAAGAGCTTCCCCTAAATTCAAGCACGAGGGAAATCGAATGGGTCTTGTCAACTGCAAACGGACTATTAAAAGATGGTTACTCCGTAAATGAATTAAAGGGAACAGGTCAATCGGGCTATGAAATAGGATCAGTGAACGAGCATTACACCAAAGATTCAATTGTTTTCATGGTCACGCTCGATGCTTCGAAACATCTTCCACAATGCGGAGTCATTCCAAATAGAGCACAAATATTTTTCGACAACAATTCGCCTATAGTTACCAAGAATTTTTATACGCAAATAAAGTGCGACAACTGTAACGGTTGCGATACTATCGGTGCCATTAATAAGGCTCCGCCAATGTTCCTAAACAGAAACCAACCTATAAATATTTCAAGTTTACCATTTGACGAAGTACGTCAGAATCAAAATCATGTTATTTATCCGAAAGCCAAAATCAACAAAATGCTTGATGGGACTTCTGAAGCCGTGATTAATAGCCCTGGCATACACACTTTAGTATCAACTTCTGGTTGTTTCAGGTCTATTACTGAGATTCCGGTTTATGACCAATACTCATATCCAATTACAATTGAAGATTGTAATTGGTGGACTTGTGAACTGACGATTAAAGAAGAAGGAAATGTTGACCCTTTATCATATATCTGGAACTATTATAAAAATGGGAAACACGTAACTTCCGTCGGAAACAAATTAAATTTTACCGGAGTAGATTCTGCCCAAGTTATGGTTCGGTTGTCAGACGGAAGGTCATTTATACACATGCCATGTGTGCTTTGCTGGAAAAATATTGCAATTAAATATTGGTGGTGCATATTGATTGCTGTCTTCTTGCTTGTGTATTTGGCCATCCGGCCAAAAATCAAGAATTAAAACATCTCTATATGTGCATCGCCCCAACCCTTGACATGAGGCCTGAAATTACACATTAACGCTAAAAAATAATACATTATACTTGACCACTTTAGGTTTTCCCGGAGGGTCGGGACAAGTCGTGCAAATGGATAATATAACTTGCCCTGCAATAGGAAATTGCAGGGCAAGTGCTTGCATTGCGGGGCACACCTATTGCCCCGCAATTTCCCCCCAAATGCACGACTTGTCCTGACCCTTCGGGAAAACCTAAATCGGTCAAATATGATGGTGAAAAGAAATAAAAAAATGTCACAATTGTTATCATGTGTGGTTTTTATTTCTGCAATTGTTTTTTCTTTGCATACAAACTTCTCCTTTGGGCAAACCAATTGGAATGTTACCATGTTGTCGGCAGACTCATTATACAGTATCAATTCCCTTGATTTAGCATTCCAATCGTATGAAAAAGCAAGATTAGGTTTTCAAAATAACAACAATTGGGTGAAGGCAGCTAACTGCCTAATTAAAAATGGCTACATCTACTATGACTTGAAAAAATACAAATATGCCGTTAACTATATTGATTCCCTTATCCCTTTGTATGAAAGAAAGTTGAAAAATGAAAATCCATTAATTTTCGGTAAAATATTGATATGCTTGGCCCTTAACCATAGGAAAAATGGCGATTATGTTAATGCACTTAAATCTTATGAAACAGCGATCCTTCATTATCATCACTTCAATATAAATGATAAAGATTTTGCCTATGCCTTAAAAAATGCTGCTCAGATACATGAGCGGTTTTTAAACTATTCAACTGCGTTAAATTATAATTTATTGGCAATTGAAAAGGATTCGACCAATTATTATCTCCTCTCAATATATAGCCATATAATAAGCAATTATAACTCATTAAATGAGTATGACAATGCTGTTAAATATTATGATAAGGGGGTAAAATTAGAACTCAATGACAAATACAGAATATTACTAAACGGTTCTGCATCAGAGGCATTTTATCAAATAGGCAACTTTGAAAAAGTCAAAAAATTAGCCTTTGAGAACATTGAGCTAATAAACACAAACAAAAGGTATGGTTACTCTCCATGGATTGAATATGAAAATTTGGCAGACACCTACAATTCCCAGAAAAAATATAAAAAAGCCGAATATTATTATTTGAAAGCCATAAAAGAGGCAAGGATAAAATATTATCCTAAAGATAGGGAGGTGTCTAAAATAGAAATGGGTACAGGGGAATATTACTTTGAATTGGGCAGGTTAAACCAAGCCCTCTCCCACTACCAACAAGCCCTGATCCAAGTCTTCCCAAACTTCAACAGCACCGACATCGCCGACAATCCTTCCATCGAAGACATATACACCGAATCATGGATAATGACTGCCAGCGCCCGAAAAGGCGAGGCATTAAAAGCAAGGTACGATATGGAAGGCGACCCTGCAGACCTCATAAACGCTTCCCAATGTTTCGACCTTTCCATAGCCGGCATCCAAGCATTAAAAGACAGCTATGGAACTGATAATGCAAAACTATATCTCAGCGATTACAGCCACGATTATTTTGAACAGGCCATAGAGGTCAATTATTTATTGTTAAAAAAAACCGGAAAAAAGGAATACTTTGAAAAAATGTTCAGCATCATTGAACAGTCAAAGGCGAGTGTGCTTGCGGAAGGTATCCAGAAAAACCGGGCATTGATATTGGCCTCTTTGCCTGATTCGCTTTTGAAAAAAGAAAGTGATTTTCGTTTCAGTCTCGCTGACCTGAACAAGAGCATAAAAATGGAAGAATTATATGGCGAGGAAAGAGACCGAGAATATATTTCAGAAATGAAAAGCAGGAGGACAACCGAGCAGCGGGAATACGAAGCGCTGATCGGTTATCTAAAAAATAACTATCCAGAATTCCGCTCTTATTCCGAACAAATACCGACGCCCTCTATTTCACAGATACAAACTTATGCCGCAGAAAAAAACGCAGCCCTGATCGAATATTTTGCCGGAGAAAAGCATATTTATATCACTGTTGTCCAACCCGGCAATTCGGAAGTATATCAAATAGAACGGACCGAAGAATGGGACGGCGAAATAATTAATTTCCTGAAATATTTTCAAAACAGCCATGCCATTATCAATGACCCGGACGGGTATTTTATGGCAGCAGAAAACATGTTCAAAAATTTATTCCCTTTTTATTCGGCAGAAAAAAAAATGCCGGAAAATATCATCATAATCCCCGACGGCTCTTTGAATTACATCCCCTTTGATGCCTTGGTAAAATCACGGCCAACAGAACCGCTGTTTTCACAGGCCGGTTTTTTGATACGCCAACATAATATAAGGTATGCCTATAATGCCGGGTTATTGTTTCAAAAAAACGAAACACTATTAAAAAAAGGGATTTTTATTGAAATAGCGCCCGGTTTCAAAAACAGGGAGCGGGGCCTCTCCCCGCTGCTGGAAGATGGCGAAAACAATTATTTCAAATATCTAAAAGGCAATAATGCAACCCTTGCCAATTTTAATGAATATGCCCCGAAAAGCAAACTCGTCGTCCTGTCCACCCATGCGGGGGCAAGCGAAAACGATATAGAGCCGAGCATTGAATTTATTGATACTTCATTATTGTTGTCGGAACTGTATGCCATGTCCATACCTGCCGATCTTGTTGTATTGAGCGCCTGCGAAACAGGGCTTGGAAAATTTGAAAAAGGGGAAGGTGTGATGAGCCTTGCGAGGGGATTTGCCTATGCAGGCACGGGCAGCCTCATTGCCAGTTTGTGGAAAGTAAACGAAAAGTCAACGGCCAATATATTCAATGGTTTTTACAATCAATTATCGGACGGGAAAAACAAATCGGAAGCCATGCGTTTTGCAAAATTAAATTATATCGAAAATGCAAAAAGCGATATCCGCATGTCGCCTTATTATTGGGCGAGTTTTGTATTTATTGGGCAAGATGGTAGTTTGGATATTGCGGATAATGGTTTTCCGTTTTGGGTGGCAGGGATAGGAATATTGTTGTTTATTGGATTGTATTTTTTGTGGGAGAAGTTTTATAAAAAATAACCAGACAGTTAAAACTTGGAGGTTTTTAAAACCTCCAAGTTTTAATAACTTCCTATATATCGCAAAATATATTTTCTCACTCCATATACCCCATCAGCTCCACCGCCTCCCCATACCTTTTCGACCCTTTATTCAGTTCCGAAAAAGCAGCCTTCGCTTTTTCCGCATCGCCCATTTTCAGGTAAGCAAGCCCCGTGTACCACACCGCTTCGTTTTTCAAAAATGAATTCACCTCACCTATTTCCTTAAATATAGCAAATGCCCGTTCATACTCCCCCGTCTCCAAAAAAGCGATGCCTTCTGCCAATTTGGCCGGCCCGTCTTCCGGGTTCGATTTTATATATTTCTCCAATATAGGAATAGCTGCGCTATATTTTTTATTTTTCAAAAGAGCCTCCGCTTGCGACAATAAATCACCGCCTCCGCTTTTTTCCGTAAAATCAAAATCATGCACGGCGTACATGGCGTACAATTGTTGCGGCGTCGGGTGCCGGGCATCAAAAATCAGCGAGGCCAATACGCCGATGCCCAACAGCACCGCCGCTGCCAGCCAATAGCGGCGGGGGATCAGCGGCACTCTTTTACCCGTTTCGGAAAGCTGGGCGGCATTGTTTTTTTCTTCTTGGTGGATGAGGTCGAGTTCTTTGCGCAGCCGTTGGTTGCCAAAATTTTCGATGCCGTCCATCAGTTCTTTTTCCAATTGAAACGCAGATGCAAAGTCCGGTTCGTCTGCCAATTTTTTTTGAAAATCGGCGAGTTCATCCTCGTTCAGACTGCCCTCGAAATAGCGTTCAATTAATTGATATGTACTGTCTTTATCCATCTAAATAATGGTTACTAATTTCGTAACTGTTCAGCTTGCCTTTGGAGGCGATGCCTTTGTGGGGGGATGGAGGGAGGAAAGGCCTTGCCTCTGGTTTTCGAGATTGAGGCAAGGCCTTTCTCCCCGCTATTTCCCCGCAAAGGCATCAGCTCAAAGAGCCTGCTGAGTTTCTCAAATTCCTGATTTCCTCGCTGGCCAAAGCCATTTGGCGCAGCCGTTTCATGCACTGGCTTTTTTTGTTTTTGGCGGCCTGTTCGCTGCCGAGGTTGAATAGTTCTTTTATTTTGGCCATCCTTGTTTTCCTGAAATAAAAAAGCTCGATGATGCGCCGGCAGTCCTCTCCGAGCTTTTCCAAAAGTTGGGTGATGAGCAGTTTGCGCTCCGTGGTGATGAGGGTTTCCAATTGGGTGGCCTCGACGGGCAGCAGTTCGTGCCGTGTTTCAAGGGGGGCTTCCCTTTTGGTTTTGCGGAGTTTCATCAGCCATAGCTTATGGCAAATGGAATACAGGTAGGTTTTGAGGGCGGCGGTCAGTTGGAAGCCTTCTTTTTTGGTGTTGTTGAACAGCACGATGAGGGCGTCTTGGAACACATCCTTGGCCTCCTCCGGCCTGCCGTTGTTTTTGGTGACGATGCTCTCGGCCAGCCCGTAGTATTGACGGTATAAGTAGCGGAACGCTCTTTCCTGTTGCGCAGGGTTTCCTGATTTCAGTAAACCCAGGATTTCATTGTCAGGGCGGTGTTGCATAGTGCATTCTTGTTTTTGATTGCTTATGAGCGGAAAAGGTAATGCTAATTTGGGGTTTTGCAAAAAAAAATGCCGTGGCCGGATTGTGGCCGGTTCACCCCACCTGCTCCAGCATTATTTCGTCTTTCACCACCACTACCGTCCAGCACTGCAGGCCGGGGCGTTCCCTGAGTTCGGGGTCGCTATCGAGGTAGGCGAGCAGTTGTTGGCGGGCCTCTGCCTGCACGTTTTTCAATTTGCCGGCCTCTTCCTTTTTCAGGTATTTGAGTTCAAAAAGGTACTGGCTGTTCACGGGGAATGGGGGGCGCTGCAGGAACTGGATGTCGGTGTAGCCGCCGTTGGTTTCGCGCTCGCTTTTCACGTAATAGATGTCGGACTGCAGGGCCGTTGCGATGATGATGACCTTGAGGTGCTTTTCGGTAAAATTGCGGTAGTCGCGGTTGGAGAGGTGGCGGAGGATGTCGGCGACATAACCGAAGAACAGTTTTGGGCTGCCGTGGATGGCGAGTCCTACCATGGCGTTGCGGAGCTGCCGCGTGTCAATGGGCACCTTGTCGCGCTGTTCGAGGAGGTGGAAGAAGTAGTCGAGGAACAGTTTTTTGATGACAAAATTGGGCACCTTGAACTCCGGGAAACCGGGCAGCGAGGGGGCGAGGGTAAGGTGGCCGAGGTAATAGAGCAGGCTGATGAAGTCGTCGCGGGTAAAGGGTTTTTCAAAAGAAAACTGCTGGGTGAGTTGGGCGCCCACCCGTCCCTGTTCGAGCAGTTCGCGCAGCACGGCATAGTTGCGTTCGGTCTGTCCGAGTTCGAATAGGCGGCGTATTTTGCCATAATCGCTGGCCACGTTCACGTCGAGGAGTTCGGGGGGAAATCCGCTGTTGGAGAGGTACTCGGTACAGAAATAGAGGATCATGCCGGGGTTGTAAATACTGCGCTTGGCCGACAGGTGGAAGCGGTAGCCGTTGTACCATTTTCGCAGTTCGGGCAGGTAGCTTTCCGGTTCTGGCCCCCCTCGTGCCGGCAAGAGTTTCAACAGGCCGAGTACTTCTTCTTCCGTGAAACCCGCCATTTCCGTAAACAGGATGTTCAGCGAAATGTCCTTGCCGATATTGAAACCGCTGGTGAGGCTGTCGAGGGTGACGGGGGAGACGCCGGTGGCGAACATGCGGTCAACAAAGCCCGCCCCGGCGCCTTCTTTCAACATTTCAAAAAACTTGCGCACGTAGCCGTTTTGGCTGACCGTTTCTTTGAACTCGTCGAGGCGGAAGGCCATCAGTTCGTTGGTGAAGTGGTCGTACTCGTCTATGAGGACGTAGATTTTTTGCTTGACCTTGTTCCTCTCAAAAACGGCAAAAAGTTCTTGGACAACTTGGTTCGGCGAGCTTTGCGATTCGATGGCCTGCCTGTCCTTTTCCGAAAAAAGGGAGCTGTACCTGCTCATCAGCGACAGCACGCCCGCTTTTACTTTTCCCAAAAAATTATTGAAAGTGCTTTCCCGTGTGGCAGTATCTATGCCGCTGAAATCGAACCTCAAGATGTGGAAAGTATTGGCTATGGCCGTTTTGTTTTTCCCGATGTAAAATTGGCCGAACAGCTTGTCAAACAATTCTTTGTGTTCGAGGCCATAGTAATGCTGGAGGATGGAAATGAGCAGGCTTTTGCCGAAGCGGCGGGGGCGGAAGAAAAAGAGGAACTTTTCGCCTGCCCTTTCTATCAGTTCGATATGTTCTGTGCGGTCAACAAAAACATAGCCCTCGCTGACAAGGCTCTTAAAATCGCTGACCCCGTATGGAAACCTGACATTGTTTTTCATGGCCGAAAAATAGGCATTTTTTTGAAAAAACAAGTACTGGTTTCACAGCAAGAACCGGTACGTGAATTTCACCAAAAAAATGTTGTGCGCCTGTTCCGAAAAAGCATTTTCAAAAAGGCTTTGGCCGAGCGGCGTGTCGAGGTCGTTGAAGGCATCGGGCGAGCTGCTTTGCGACCACACGAGGAAGGCCGTCGAGCCGGGGACGTACTCCCAACGCACCACGAGGTTGGAGCGGAACTGCACAAAATTGAAGTCGGGCTTGCCAAAAGAATAGTCCGTTTGCCCGTCGCCGTTTTCGTCCACCAAATAGCTTCCGGCAGCTTCGTCAAGGCGGATCTGGCCATCGGTGAACTGGACAAAACGCTTGTTGTAATCCTTGTTCAGCGCATCGGCCACATAGCCAAAATCCTTGTATTTTGGACGGAAAATAAACGGCTGCCCGTAATATTGGATGGTCAGGTCGGGGGTGATATTGTAGTTGAGGCGGGCCGTGAGGCGGAAACTCTTTTGGTCTATCGCACTGACAATGGAACGTGTACCTCCCTGATAATCAATGTTTTCGACCCACTGATCCCGTTTGCGGAAGGAGGTGCTGTAAGCAGCCCGCAGCGAAAAGCTCAGGGCGTCCAAAGGCTGCACACTTAGCCGCAGCGAGTGTTCCCTGAACCTGACCCTTTTGTGGAATGCGCCTGCAATGACCTGAAAATAATTGAGCCTGATTTTTTTGCTCCGGTTGGTGCCGATCCACATCCAATTGGACATGCCGGGCAGCTTGCGCAGGGCGGAAACACCGCGCAGGGCATTGTTGGAAATTTCCAGCGGGTTGAAATTTAGGCCCGTGCCCATGCTCCAAAGGTTTTTGAAATTGGCCTGTGCGTTCAGGTTCCAACTGAGGTTGGTGAGGCGGCCCCCGAAGTCCCAGCGGGCATTGTGGTTGTAGTTGAAGCGCAGGCTGTTGAAAATGGAAAAGGGCTGCTGGTAATGATAGCCGACCCAAGTAAAATGTTTGATCTCGTCGGCAGACTGCATGAAGCCGATGTCGTTGAGTTCGAGTTCGGGAGAACGCCAAGTGGCGCCGGTTTCAAATTTTAAAAGCTGCCCTTTTGGCCCCTGCTTGCCGCCAAATTTTGCGAGCGAAACAGAGCCGCCATGCCCCGTGAGGGAACTGCGGCCGGGGTCAACTTCTACATAACCGGCATCGCTGCGCTGAAAGAGGTGGGCAAAACCTGACTGCGTATTTTCAATGGCTTCGGGCGTGCCTTCCACCCGGCTGAAAATTCCTTTTGCCTTAAAATTCCACGTCCGGTTGTTCCAATAATGCTGGAAATCAACACCTCCTGAATAGGCCCGCCGGTGGAGGATGTCCTCCAGCCCGTCGCCCCGGTTGACAGCCGTGAAGATGCCGCCCACAACGGTCTCGCCCTCTTTGATGTCCTTTTGCAGGCGGCCCACAAAAAAATTGGCGAGCGGCTCGACCACCTCCTCGCGGCGCTCGCCTTCGAGGTCAATGACCGCTTTTTCCTCTTGGGTAACACTTTCCAAAATGCCGATTGACCAGCCCTTTTTTGTTTTGCCACTAAATTTGGCTGCGCCCAAAATAGAAGTGTTGTCGGGCACGTCGGCGTGTTCGTCACCTGATAGGTCGGGGTAGGAATGGGGCGAGCCACCGATGCGCCGGGAGTAAAACAGCAGGTCTCCGCCGCCGTCATCTGACTCTGCGCCGGTCACTTCGTATTCAAAAATATTCCTGCTTTCGACAAAAAACGGCCGTTGCTCGCGGAAGAAATTTTGGAACCCGTCGAGACGCACCTGCGAAGGGTCGGCCTCCACCTGCCCAAAATCAGGGTTGATGGTGAGGTCGAGGATGAGGTCGCTGGTGACGGCCACTTTTGCATCGAGACCTGCGGAAATGCTGGCGTCGTTGCCGTCGGCAAATGGGTTGCCTTCTTCTTTTTGAAAGGTTTCCGCTTGCGCAAAAACATAGGGCTGGATTTCAATTTGCCGCTGTGGCGGCACGTTTTTCAGGCCGTGCATTTCGCCGTAGCGGCTCACCCAGCCCTCGCCCGTTTGCGGGATGTGCTGCCAAGTAGAACGCTCCTCTTTCCTGAACAAACGGCGCATTACCTGCAGCCCCCAAACGTGGTTTTCGTTGTCGCTGTCGTAGCGCAACTGGCTGAAAGGGATTTTCACTTCGGCCGTCCAGCCCTCGCCGTCCACCTGCGTTTTGCCGTACCAAATGGGGTTGAAACTTTCGTCAAAATTGTTGCCGTTGCCGGAAATGAACTCGTCGCTGCGCACCCCGGAAACGGAGAGGGTGAAGGAAAAAGCCGTCCGCAGGTCATGGTAGCTGTCAATTTGAAATTCGATCCAATCGCCGGGGAAGTCATCGCGGCGGCTCATCCTTTTTTCGATTTTGCCGGGTTCGGTATCAAAACAGCGGACGCCGAAATAGAGGTATTTTTCATCGTACCTCACCTTGAACTGCGTCTGTTGGGAAGGGGCGCCGCCGTCCGTTGGCCGAGATTGGGTGAAGTCGCCTTCCCATGTCCCCGTGCCCCAAGTGGCATCGTCCAATCTGCCGTCCAATTGGATTTCTTTGCCGTTGAGGTTTTGTGCAAAAAATTGCCGCTTTTCGACGGGCCTGCCCGATACCGGCGGGCCCGAAATGGGCAAGCCCGATACGGGCAGGCCGGAAGGATTGGCATAAAGAAAGGAAACGCAAAGCAGTGCTGTGAGCAGGCAGTCGAGTTTTTTCATACTAAAAAAATAGGCAGTGGGCCTTGGGAATTTTTTCATTCAACTATTATTTTTTTGTTGAAAATAAATTTCCAGCGGCCATTGGACCTTATTCGGATTTGTGTGCGCCAGCACACAAACCGTCCAAATTCATTGTTTTTGAAAAGGC
>DROJ01000619.1 GCA_011321935.1 Bacteroidota bacterium
AAGGCGTTGCCTCGGTCTCGTAAATGTGAGGCAACGCCTTTCCGCCCGCCGTTCCCGCCCAAAGGCATCACCTCAAAGGCTCGTGCTAAATAGTTACGGAAAATTTTAAATCCCCATTTTGTAAAAATAACGTGAGTTATGGATAAGGGAAGCCCAAGACGGGCACCGGGCGGCATTTCAGCATTCGCAAAATTCATCATTTAAATAAGCCCTTGTCTGCGGGTGGGAGGGCTTGGCGAAAATTTTTGTGGCAGCGCCCTGCTCTATTATTTTTCCTTCGCAAATAAAAACGAGGTGGTCGGCGATGCGTTTGGCCTGTTGTATATTATGGGTCACAAACACGATGGTATATTGTTCTTTTAATTCCAGCATCATGTTTTCGATGGCACGGGCCGAGACCGGGTCGAGGGAGGAGGTGGGTTCGTCGAGCAGGATGATTTGAGGTTTTACGGCGAGCGTCCTCGCTATGCAGAGGCGCTGTTGTTGGCCGAGGGAAAGCGAGCTTGCTTTGTCGTTGAGGCGGTGGGCAACCTCCTTCCAAAGTGAGGCCGCTTTTAGGTTTTCTTCCGTTAATTGCAGCCTTTCATGTTTGTCTATTTTTTTTAAATGCTGCACGCCGAAGAGAACGTTTTCTTTTATTGATTTTGGGAAAACACAGGGTTTTTGAAATACCATGCCTATTTGTGTCCTTAAATTGGCGACATCTATCGAGGGGGCATAAATTGGTTTTCCATTGAATTGGATATTGCCTTTAATGGTCATATCGGGCACCTCGTCGTTGATGCGGTTGATGCTCCTGATGAGGGTGGATTTGCCGCCGCCGGAAGGGCCGATTATGCAGGTTATTTTTTTATTTGGAATATGCAAATTGATATTGTTCAATATATGCACGTCATTTATCCACACATTAAAACCGGAAATGGCGATTGCGCTGTTTTTTTCTTTTCCGTTTGTGGACAGTCCCATTTTTAATATTTCTTGCTTGTTCATCTTTGTGCAATATTTTTGTATTTGACCCTGACCATCAAGGCCGAGGTACTGAACAATATGACCAATATTACCAGAACGAAACTTGCGCCCCAGGCATTTTGCAGCGCAGCCGGATTGGTCGCCTGCTGTGCCAATGCCAAAATATGGGTCGGCAATGCGGAAACGGGCTCCAATAACGAACCCGGCACTCCAGCCCCCGAAAATGCCGTGGCAATAAACATGATGGGAGCGGTCTCCCCCACTGCCCTTGCCAAGCCAATTAATAGCCCGGTAATAGCTCCGCTAAATCCCTGCGGCAATAATACTTTAATTATTACCTGCCATTTGTCGAGGCCCAATGCGGCCGAGCTTTCTCTATAACTTATGGGGACACTATTAATGGACTGATATGCGGACATGGTAATTGTTGGCAATATAGTCATCGCCAATATAATAGCGCCGACAAACCAAGAAATACCGGTGCCCAAAAAATTTACAAAAAATATAAGTCCAAAAATGCCAAAAATAATGGAGGGGATGCCGTTGAGGCCATATATAAAGATGTTACTGATATTTTGCCATTTTCCGCTTTTGATATATTCGCTTTTAAAAATGGCCGTGCCAATGGCAATGGGAAAACTTATGGCCGCTGCCGTAATTACCAATAATATACTTCCGAGTATTTGATAAAGTATGCCCCCTTCTGCACCAAAGTTTTTTGCGGGGATAAAAATAAAATCGAAGCTCATTGCCGAAATACCTTTCCAAATAATCACCCCAAATAAAAAAAACAATATTGCTGCGCAAAACAAAACTGCGGCATAGGCAATCCCTCCAAATATCCGGTTTTTTAATTTCCTATTCATATAGCCGCTTTTTTTGTTTGTAAATCAGAGCTTGTTGGGAGTTTGGCTTCCGGTGAAAAAATGTCTCTTTTTTGATGATACTTTGTTGGAAAATTAGTCACGTAGCCCCACTATGCTTCTAATTTTCCGCCTCGTCTCATCAAAAAATAGACACTTTTTCCCTCGAAATCCAAACTCCCAACAAGCTCTCAATTGCGCAGCGATAGTGAGCGATAAAACAATTAAAAGCAATATCAAGCCCATAAATATCATTGCACTAAAATGCACCGAACCAAATGAAGACTCCGCTATTTCCCTACCCAATTTAGAGGTAATTGTTTGTCCGGGCGAGAGCCAATTAAAAAACGGTTTTGGTATTTTGTCTATGCTCCCGATGACCAACATGACGGCCATCGTTTCGCCCAATGCCCTGCCGAGTGCCAATAATACGGCTCCTAATATATCCGGTTTGGCAATGGGCAGCAGCATGTTTTTCACGACTTCATATTTATACAGCCCCAAACCTTTTGCCGCTTCCCTATATTTTTTGGGAACATGGTGCAGGGCATCGTCAACGAGGGTGATGATGGTGGGGAGAATCATTATGGCAAGCAATATACCGGCCGTAAATATTGTCCTGCCCGATTGCAGGCCATACAGTTTTTGTATCCAAATACTGAAAAACGCAATTCCGATGAGGCCATATATAATGGAGGGGATACCGGCCAATAATTCCAATAATGATTTTAATATAAAGCGGTATTTCCCGGGCAAAATTTCAGAAGTAAATATAGCGGTGGCAATGCCCAAAGGGACGGCCAAAAACAATGCAATAAGCGTGACAGACATGGTTCCGAACAACATGGGCAATATGCCAAATTGCCGGGCAGGCGGATGCCATTTTAAGGAAAACAATTGCCAGCCAATATCGGAAATGGCATCCCAACTATTTAATAATAATACAATGACAATGAGCAATGCGGTAGTTGCGCTTATTGCCGTGCTGGCTATTATATAGCCTTTGCCTATTTTATTATTTAATGTTGACATGTTCGTTTTTCTATGTTTATAACTATTGGTACAAATCGTAATTAGCTAACCATTTAGTTTTTGGTTAAATGCCACATTATCAGGGATTTGGTGGACTAATCACTAGTCAACTAATTACTAATCACTGCACTATTGTTCTGAAAACAGCCCCATGTACCATTGTTTTGCGAGCCTGCCAATAAATGGGTGAGCTATCTCCGTTACGACAACTTCAAATGCTCCAGCACCATTTTGATCTCCCCATAAGAATACTTCTCCCCGAAATGCGCTTTCACCTCCCCCAGTCCGGTCGTATTGTTTTCCTTAAAATAGGCCTCCAGTTCGTCCACTTTTTCCCGTTCCAATATTTTAAAAATATCCACCTCGCCTGTGCTGATAAAATGCCCCAAATGGCCCTCGATGGTCCCCCTGACCAAGCCCCTTTCCGCTGCGATTTCATCTATGTTTTTGCCCGATTTAAAAAGGTTGAGCGTAAGCATTTTGGTATCTGTTTTGGGCAATTTCCGAGGTGCAGCATCAAGGATGGACAATTGGTTGGGCGTGATATTGTTTTCGCTGCAATATTTTTCGATAATGCCGATAATGTCCGCGCCAAACGATTTGATTTTATAATCGCCGATACCTTTTATCCTTTTCAGTGCTTCGGTCGTGGTCGGAAGGTACTGCACCAGTTCGAGCAATGATTTGGTGGGCAGGATGCGGTAATTTTCCAGGTCCATGTCTTCGGCCAGGTCCCTGCGCCATTTGGAAAGCAGTACATACAGGTCGGGGTGGGTGGCATTGCTGGCAAGCCAAGAAGATGCCCCAGAAACGGGGGCCGGTTTTTTTACATTTTGAAAATCGAGTTCAGCGTTGGCCTTGGTGCGGATGTATTTTTGGACAGAAAAGCCCTCCCCGTTTTCGAGGCAAGTAGCGAGGCAGGCATTTTTGACAAACATTTCTTTTTGCAAATCTTCCAGCCGTTCTTTGGCCGTTTTGCCCACCGATTTATTATCGGTAACGATCTGGATTTTTTTTGCCTCCGGCAAAAGTTCTTTGTTTATTTTTTCAGAAAAATAGGCGGCTGCTTTTTTGATGCGCTCCTGCAATTTCCCGTTTTCGCTAGGCAAACCCGGCTGCTGGAAAAAGCCCGAAAGTTGGTGCCGAAAATTATTGGCCACCTTGAAAACAAGGCTGTTCGCCTGCGCCACCAGTTGCCGCAATTTGTCCAAAACACCGCCCTGCAGGGAGTTTTCGTGTTCCAAAAAAACGCGGTGCAGCTTGTCGAAGCAGGTTTTTATTTTTTTAAAATCAAAAAGCTCCGTGATGAGCGCCTGTTGGTACTCGCTTTTCGACTGTTCGAGGTCGGCCTCGGTGGGTGCGTTGCGCTCTGCTTCTTCGGAGTAATTTTTCACCACCACGTCCGTCCTCACGCTCGAATGGATGATCTTGGAACGCAGCACGATGCCCTCAAAACTCTTGCAGCGGCTCAGCGCCACATATACCTGCCCGTGCGCAAAAGCGGCCTGCGCATCAATGATGGCCCGCTCGAAGGTAAGCCCCTGGCTCTTGTGGATGGTGATGGCCCAGGCCAGTTTCAGCGGGTACTGCCGGAACGACCCCGCAATCTCCTCGTTGACCTCTTTGGTCTTTTCGTCGAGCTTGAATTTCACGTTGTCCCACACCACCGGGTTGACGATGATGGCCGAGTCGTCGCCCGGGCATTTCACGTAAACATCGCCGTCGTCAATCTTTGTGATCTGTCCGATCTTGCCGTTGTAGTACAGTTTTTCGGGCGAAATATCGTTTTTCACGAACATCACCTGCGCCCCTGTTTTCAGTTCCAAAACCTCCTGCGTGGGGTAGGCATGGGGCGGGAAGTCATCCTTTATTTCGGCCTTGAAAATAAACACCGGCGCCTCGATGCTTTCCAGTTTTTGGGCATTGATGCGCTGCGCCGCCGCATTGTGCGAGGTCAGCGTGATATAGCCCTCCTCGTCCTTTGGCCGGAAATTTTCGCGGTAGCGGGAATTCAGCGTTTCCAGCACTTCCCGGTCTATTTGGTTGTCGCGCACCTTGTTCAGCAGCTTGATGAAAACGCCGTCCGATTGGCGGTAGATATGCTTCAGTTCGATGACCACCGGGGGGCTGTTCCGCAGGGCGATACTGCCGAAAAAATAGGCCGTTCGGTAATGCTGCCGCAGCAGTTCTTCCTCCTCCCGTTTCACCACGGGCGGCAGTTGGTGGAGGTCGCCGATCATCAACAACTGTACCCCTCCGAAGGGTTTGGTAAAATCGCGGTAGCGGCGCAGCACCTCGTCAATGGCGTCCAGCACATCGGCGCGCACCATGCTTATTTCGTCAATCACGAGCAGGTCGAGGGACTTGATGAGGTTGATTTTTCTTTTGCCGAACTTGCGGTTCCGGGTCTGTTCTTTCAGCCTGCCCGGCGGCAGCGGCCCAAATGGCAACTGGAACAGAGAGTGGATGGTCATGCCGCCCGCGTTGATGGCTGCCACGCCCGTCGGCGCCACGACGGCCATGCGCTTGATGGCCTCCGCCTTGATCTGGTGCAAAAAGGTGGTCTTGCCGGTGCCAGCCTTGCCGGTGAGGAAAATATTTTTGTCCGTGTTGCGGACGTAATCGAAAGCGAGTTCGATCTGGGGGTTGGAGATGAAGTTCATATGGGTCTTCTCTAGGATGTTAATGACGATGATATATCGAAAGGTAAATGTAGAAAAACACCGGCAGAACAAAAAACGCCAGGTAAAACGGACGGAAGTCCGTTCCCCAAAGCGGACGCAAGTCCGCGCCCCCTGACGTAAAACGGACGGAAGTCCGTTCCCCAAAGCAGACCCAAGTCCGCAAAAAAAAAGCGGACCCAAGTCCGCTCCCAAAAAAACCAAATCCCTCTCCCTTTTAAAACGGAAACCGATACCCAATAATCAACTGGTTGTACTTAAAAAGGTTCCGTGCCGTCAGGTCCACATAAGCCCTGCCCCTGCCCAATCTCAAATAGCTCCCGACGATAAAATTATAGTTCAGCCGCAGCTTTTCGTCGCCGTTTTTAGCGATCTGCATAAAGCCGATGCCCGTGCCGACATAAGGCGTGACGGGCTGTATCTTTTCGATGGGCACCGGCATCACCACATTGGCCATGATGCCGAAGGAAGCCGGGGAGGCAAAGCCAAAAAAGGCCTCCGGCATAAACTCGAACTGGCTCTCGCCGATGCCGTAATGCCAGCGGAAGCCGAGGTTGGCCGTCAGTTGGCCGCCCACGTTGAAGCCCCCAAAACCCGACATGCCCTCGTAAACAAAAGTGGAGAAAAAGCCAGTGTCCCGCTGGATGAGGTCGCCCCCAGTCTTAACGCCCAGCACGTTGCCCTCCGTCACTGTGGGGTAAACGGCAAGGGGGGGGATGCCCGTTTTCCCGTCTTTTTCTTTGGCCTTTTTGCCATCGGCAGCGCCCTTTTCCAAGTTGGCGATGCGGTCGTTGAGGCGGCGTATTTCGGCCAGCAGCATTGCCGACTGCTGGGTGATGGCGCGGGTGGTTTCGGTGCTGGCGGCCTGCTGCTGTATTTCGCCGGAGGCGGCCTGTTGGGCATTCAGTTGGATGAGCAGCTTTTCCATTTCCGCCAAGCGGCGCTCGTTTTCTTGCTGTTGGAGGGCTTGTTGCACGTCCGTGCCGGAAGTGGCCGGCGCCCTGTTCTCCATGATCTCTTCCAGCAGGCTTTCAAACTCGGCGGGCGTCAATGAAATGCGGCTCTGCTGCGCCACCACCTTCGGTGCTGCTGGCATTTCTTTTTTTTCGGCTTTCGCCAAATATTCAGTCTCGCGTTTTTCCAGTTCTGCGAGCACCTCCTCGGCGGTCTGTTTTTGCTGCAGGAGGGTAGCAGCGGAGTCAACGTTGCCCTCGCTGTATGCTTGGTTCAACTGCTCTTCGAGCGCCACTATCTTGGCCTCGTAGTCCGCTTTTAGCTGTTGCTGTTGGGCGTGCAACTGTTCCGTTCTGGCCTCGGTCTCGGCTTTTTGCTGGCTGATGGCCTTCTCAAATTCGCTGGCAAAAACAGCTTCCGGCTTTTCGGCTTTTTTGCCCAATACCAGTTTCAGCCCTGCCGAGTACATCCAGCTTGTCTGTATCTGGTCGGTGGCCTGCAGGTCGGTGGCGTCGGTGCTGGAAGTGAGCATGGCCTTTGCGCTGCCAAAGAGGTTGATGCGGGGCGAGAGGGGCAGGGCGAGGCCGAGGCCGCCGAGGGCAAAGGCCTGGCTTTCCGCAATCAGGCTGTCGCGCCCGGTGTACTTGTCGCCCACGTTGAGGTAGCCGCCGCCGAGTATGATCGTCGGGGTAAGCCCCTGCGAAAGGTTGGTGCGCATTCGGAGTTCGCCGCCGTACATGCTGAGTTCATCAAAATCGAGGCTGATTTCGTCCTGCTGCATGGCACGGAGGTAAAAGCCCCTCAGCCCGACGAAGGGGCCAAAGTCAACACCAGCATAAGCGCCGCCCATCCAAGTGTCGCGGTAGGGCAGTTTGCCGTCGAAGTCGAGGCGGGCCAAGGTCGGTTCGATGGGGATGCGCAAGCCCTGCAGCCCGTCGGCAAAGGCGTGGTAGTAGGCTTCGTCGAGGGCCGAATATTGGCCGGGCTTGCGGCCCCCGAGGTAAAACTGCAGGGAAGCCGCTGCCGACCAGTTGGAGAGGTTGCGCGCCTTCAGGTCGCTGTCGGGCAGGCCCAAGGTTTCCCTTTCGGCGGTGGTGAGCAAGTGGCGGCCAGCATCCGAATTGTAGTGGGTGTTCTTGGCCTCCACGGTAAAGGTGAAGCGCTCGCTGGGGCTGAATTTCAGCCCTGCCCCAAAGCTGGCAAAGATGTTCTTGTTGATGGAAATGTCCTTGCCCTCGATGGACTGCACGCCCGCCCCCGTGGTGAGGAAGGGACGGAATGTCCCCCGCCCGATGTTGGCTTTTATCTCGCCGCCCCACCTTGTGAGGTCAACGGAGCGGGGGGTGTAGAGGGAGTCGGAAAAGTTGGGGAGGCCAAAGTTGGAGAAGTCCGTTTTGAGGTCTGTGCTGCGGAAGTAGGTGCCGCGCAGTTCGAGGTTTTCGCCGAAGGCGAAGCCCAGTTTGCCGCCCCAGCCATAGCCGTCGGCCAGCCCGGCGTGATCGTCCCACCAGGTATGTTCAACGGTTGGAGAAAGGGTATAACCGATGCCCTCCACCTGTGCTGCCAATTTAGCGACAGCGAAAAAAAGGAAGGCAGTGGTGAGCAAAATAAATTTTTTCATGGTCTGTTTTTTTGATAGTGCGGTAGCCGCTAATGCGCTGATTTTTCCGGACGATTCTGCCCTATTATCAGCGCATTGGCGGCTATCGGACTGTGGCTTTAATTTTTTGTCGAGCCAAATGATGCGTACTTTATCAGTTGCATGACGGCCATGCTGTTAAGCAGGCCCTTGAGGTGATGCCCAGACAGTTCGGGGCATCACCTCAAAGCGGTGAACGATGGTATTAAGTTTTTAAAAAATTGACAATCAATCGTTTACAAGTAGTTCTCCGGGAGCGATTTTCACTTTGTGGGTAATGAGCTTGTGCGCCGGCACGACGATGAACTCGCCGTTTTCAGATTCCAAGGTGACAGAGATATTGCCTTCGGCAACGATTTTGCCGCGCACCCCGTCCACCTCGATGACCTGCCCGGCATGGAAAGTCCGGCGGCTGTAAAAGCCGGCGAGGATGTTGGCCAGCACGTCTTTCGAGGCGAAGCCATAACTGATGGCGGCAGCGGCCAGCACTGCCCCGAGGATGAGCATGAGGTTGTTGGTGATGATGCCGGTGTCAACCCCTGCCTGGTTGAGGGCGGTGAGGGTGATGAGGATGAGCAGGAGGTAAAAGACGATGGCGCCAATGACCTTGCCCGTGCCGATGTTCATGGAAGTAGCGGCCCCATGAATGAAGTCGCGCACAAAACTGGCAATGCGGAAACCGACCACAAAAAGGATGATGCCGACCAGCACGTTGGGCAGGAGGCCGAGGAGCTTGGAGACTTCTTGCGAAACGACCATCCAGCCGAGGGCGTCGCTGGCCGAGATGATGACGAGCAACAACAGCAGCCAATAAACAAAGAGACCCATCAGCTTGCTGGCGCTGTGCTTGATGTTGGCTTTTTGGAGGAGTTCGTCGGCGCGCAGCTTTTTGGCGGCCACGTCGAACTTGACGAGCTGGAGCAGGCGGGTGACGCCTTTGGCCGCAAACTTGGCGATGAGCCAACCCAGCAAAAGGATGAAAAGGGCACCGAGCAGGCCGGATACGGCGCTCAATAATTTTTGCCCGAAGGTTTGGAAACTGTGCAGGAACACTTCTGACCAATTGGTAATTTCATTCATAGTCCGTTTGTTTTTTTGCTGCCGCAAATGCAGGGCCGTTGCGACAGCTTGGTGTGAGAATTTTTGCCGAAGGCAGAAAAATAATAATGGAAAATGCAGCCGCCCACAGGCGTCTGCATAGAGGACAAGGAAGGAGGGATTTGGTCACATCCCGAATAACGCAAGGCGAGGCTTTTTATAGTGCCTTCGGCACTAGCTTTTATTTTATCGCAAGGCGAAGCTTTTTATAGTGCCTTCGGCACTAGCTTTTATTTTATCGCAAGGCCGCAAGGCCGCAAGGAAACGCAAGGGCTAAAAGCCTCGCCTCGCCTTGCGTTTCCTCGCGGCCTTGCGGCCTTGCGTTGAAATAAAAGCTAGTGCCGAAGGCACTATTAAAAGCCTCGCTTCGCCTTGCGTTTCCTCGCGGCCTTGCGGCCTTGCGGCCTTGCGTTGAAATAGTCGAAATAAAAAATAGTGCTTCAAATTATAAGTTCTTATACATTTAAAGCACTAGGATATTCTTTACACGGGCTAAAAAGCGATTTTGGATTTTTCAAATTAGATTACGGGGGCCCTACCTTTTAGCGGGGGATGTAATGCCCGTGGTGCGCGCGGCATCAGTTCAACCTAAACTTCCATTCCTCGGTGCCATCTTCTTGCGGGCCTCTTTCCTCATCGAATTTCTTCATCTCGGCATCTTCTTTCGCCTGCAGCTCCCGCAAAATGTCGAGTGATTGTGGGCTGGCAGAAACATAGTCTTTCAGTTCGCCGGGCAGTTGCATCTTGCCTGCTTTTTCGTCCTCTGGCCAGCAAGAACTGTGGCCCGTTTCGCACCAGGGCCGCTGAAAACAGCCGGGGCAGTAGCCGGTACAGCCATCAAATGTCCAGCCACCGCCATCGGGGCTGGAAAGCTCGACGGTATGCCCGATCCATTCCAGTACCTGACCGTAAACGATGCGGGGCGGGATGCCCTCGTTGAGGGCGATGCCGTAGCCGGCCGAGAACACCGCGTCCAGCAAGCGTTCCAGCTCGGTTTCCAATTCTTCGTCAGGCACAATGGAAGGGTCTTTCACTTCAAAAGCCGTCGGCAACTGCTCTTCGATCGTTTTGCGGGTCACCTCGCCGTTCAACCAAAGTTTGAAGCGGTGCCAGTCGCTTTCTGGTGATATGCCCGGAAAAATGGGCGGAAAGCAAAAGCGCCCTTCCACCAGTTCCATCACTTCTTGGCTGCCATATTGTTGGTATTTTTTCACAAAGTCCAACAGGTGTTCCAAGCGGCTGTTTTCCAAATCCAGGTCGAGTGGCGTAAACTCGAAGACTTCGGCAAGGTCGAGGCCGAGCAGCTCAAATTCTTTTTTGAAGGCAAGGTTTTGCCGATAAGGCAGTAAGTCGTCGTGCAGCATGTTCTTTGTTGATTTTTTTTGTAAAAGTAGGAAAAACCGCCGGAGGCGTGCCCGCTCGTTTTCAGTTTTTTCCTGAATATCTCGCTCGCCCTGTTTTTGGCTTATCATAAAAAAAACGTGGTAGTGGAAAATTTTGACCGGTATGTTTTCAACGCAAGGATGCAAGGGGCGCAAGGGGGCGCAATGAAAAAACACGTCAAAATCATCAGTGCCAAAACGCTGATATATGGCGGGGAGGAAGGGCAGGTGAGGACGGAGTATATTATCAGGAGTTGGGATGGAGTATAAGCTACTCATCATTATTATCATTTATGGTAGTGGTAAAAAGTACGTGATGACCAGCCTTGGTTAACTTGTAAAATTCACTAACCCCCGACTTCCCGCCTACCGGCAGGCAGGCAGTCGGGGGCAAGCACCAAACATTATCGGGTTTTAACCCAAAATATATACATAAATTTTGGGTTAAAACCCAGATTCGTGCTCTGTTACCCCCGACTGCCCGCCTGCCGGTAGGCGGGAAGTCGGGGGTTAGTGAATTCAACAGGTTTTCTGTTGGGCTAAACAGTTACCTAAAAATTTATACATCACGTACTTTTTACCACTACCTCATTTATCACTAAAACCTGTTCGACAAATATTTTTAAACTCGGATTGAGGTGGTATATTTTGTGGATTTTCTTTCTGAATTGTTTTGACATTTTTTTATAATAGCCAAGGTCTTTTCCGTGGATATAAAGCCCCTTTTCCTGCTGTGGCAAAACTTCATTGAGGGTGTCAATGCAACCAGTTATTTTAGCAGCTTTAGTTTTTTTATTTGTAAAATATATAGGCAACAGCCAACATTCAAGCTGGTGAACAGAAATTGCAAAAATTATATGTTTTCCATATTGTTCCCAAAAATTATTTTCATCATCAATTAATGAAATAAGCATTTCTGCAACTCGGCCTATTATTTCCTCCACAGAAAGATTGGAAGGCAAATCTACTTTATATTTTTCAGGTAACTTTTCACTTATCAGTACGTCCGTATCAATTTGTACTATCAGGTAATCATTGTCAATGAGTGCAGGTTTAAAATCGCCGGAGCAACAATAATCAAGGACTTTGACCCAATTGCCCGGTTCATTGTTTTTCGGTTGAAGTTGATTTATCGGCAGGTCAGGGTCGTTGAATACCCCGAACAAAATGTGCTTGATAACAACTTGGTCTGTTGGTCCTTCTGTGATAAGTCCGAATGTTGGCATAGGTTAAAAATTGTCTGGAAGCCCACCGATATAGCCCCGTATAAATGCTTCTGACAAACGTACAGGTTCAATGCCGTTCATTGGTTTTCGTGGCATTATACGCCGTGCTTTGGTATGCCCGTCCGCATTTCGATAAACGACAAACAAGCGCTGGTCATCATCATTCAAATCAAGGCCGTCCAATACAACAGGATTGTGGGTGGTAAGGAGCGCCTGTTTATTATGGTCTTTGGAAAGCTGCGCCAATACTTTGATCAATTCGCTTCCCAGTTTTGGATTTAATGAATTGTCAATATTGTCAATGGCGAAAAAATGCGGCGTTTCATTGCTTATAAAAAGCGTTAAATAAAATAGTAAATATAAAAAGCCTTCATTGGCGCTGCGTTGGTCAAAATAATTTAAGTCGTCGTCAAGGAATTGGTCTTTTATTTTTATTCTCCTTTCGGTAAATTTTAAATCATTGGGAATTTCAAAATCCTCGAACCAATCTATTAATTTTAAATGCTTTTTTATTTTATTAAATTGGTCTGGATATTCTTGTGAAATAATAGTTATTAGTTTGAATAAACCCTCTCCTTTTATGCCGAGAGGTTTCAAAGAACCTTCTTCTTCAAAGCGGCGGAGAAAATGGTTTTCAGGAGCGTAGATGGCGAAGTTGAAAAATTCATCAATATTAATAGATTCAATTAATTCTTTTTGAAACTGACCACGAGAGAGTGTGATGAATTTCATTAGCTCTAAAGGGTCATCAAAGTCTATATTTTTTAAAGCGGATGAAAAATATTTTTTTGATTTATCAGAATTTGATTTTTGTACTGACACAGGAGGCGGGGTTTTTACGTCTTTCAGTTTAGCTTTCAAAGATTTTCTATATTTTTCGTTATCAACTTCAAGATAATTTGTTTCCCATTTGTTATAATTTTCATTAACAGAATTAATTGCAACTCCAATTGTTGTTTTATTATTTGATAAATATACAGAGATAGGTGATTTTTTTTTGATTTTTCCAAACCCTAAATCTTGAAAATTAAACCCTGATTCCATAAATTTGAATTCTGTAACTCTAATTCCCCTATGTGCCAAAAACTCATCATCCAACTTATCCTCCATCGCCGCGCTCCCCATCGCAACCGCCTCCAAAATATTCGATTTCCCGCTCCCATTTGCCCCAATAAAAATATTCAGCCGCCCCAGTTCCAGTTCCAGCGATTGCACCGATTTAAAGTTTTCTATTTTAATTGATTTAATCATCCGGGTATTTTATAAAGTATTGATATTCAGGGTAAAGTTAGGAATAACCGTTGAGTTATTGGCATCGTTCATTTCAAAAAAAAAACAGCCGGACGGCCAAAGCCGCCCGGCTGCATAATTTACCCCGAACCACGTCGGGGAACATATCTATAAAAAAGGCTTATTCTTCAACAACCACCGCTTCTTCCGCCCCTTTCGGCGTCCGGAAAACCATCCCGATGTAAAATCGGGACAAGCTCTTCCCACCAAACACATCGGTTAGTTTTCAATAGCGGCTTTTTCTTCTTTCCGAGGAATTCTGAATACAACTTTGTTGTCAAACACATCCAACATATAACTTCCGCCCGTCACCACCTTGTTCAGCAGCATCTGTTTCGACAGTTCGTTCAGCACTTTTTTCTGTATCACCCGTTTCACCGGCCTTGCGCCAAATTCAGGGTTGAAGCCCTCGTCGGTGATGTACTCGGCAAACTGCGGGGTAAACGTCAGTTCGATGCCCTGTGCTTTGGCCAGTTCGACCACCTGTTTGAGCTGCAGGTCAACGATGGCCCGGATGTCTTTGGCAGACAAGGGCTGGAACATAATCACCTCGTCAATCCGGTTGAGGAACTCCGGCCGCATTGATTTTTTCAACAGGTCAAAAAGCTGCGTTTTGGTGTTTTCGATCACCTCCTCGCGGTTGCCTTTTTCAATCCGCTCAAAATTGTCGCGGATGAGGTGGCTGCCGAGGTTGGAGGTCATGATGACGATGGTGTTTTTAAAGTTCGCCACGCGGCCTTTGTTGTCCGTCAGGCGGCCGTCTTCCAGCACTTGCAGCAGGATGTTGAACACGTCGGGGTGCGCCTTTTCGATCTCGTCCAAGAGGACGACAGAGTAAGGCTTGCGGCGCACCGCTTCGGTCAATTGGCCGCCCTCGTCGTAGCCCACATAGCCCGGGGGCGCTCCCACCAAACGGCTCACAGAATGCCGCTCCTGGTACTCGCTCATGTCAATGCGGGTAATCAGGTTTTCGTCGTCGAAGAGGTACTCGGCAAGGGCTTTGGCCAGTTCGGTCTTGCCCACCCCGGTCGTACCGAGGAAGAGGAACGAACCGATGGGCCGCTTGTCGTTGCCAAGCCCTGTACGGCTGCGCCGAATGGCATCGGAGACGGCCTCGACTGCCTCGTTCTGACCGACCACCCTTTGGTGGAGGTGCTCTTCGAGGTGGAGCAGTTTTTCGCGTTCGCTCTGCAACATGCGGGTAACGGGGATGCCCGTCCAACGTGCCACTATCTCGGCGATGTCCTCGGCATCTACTTCCTCTTTCACGAGGAGCTTGCCGCTCTCCTGCATCTGTTTGAGCTTATCGTTAAAATGGGCAAGCTGCTTTTCCAGTTCAGGGATGCGGCCATAACGGATTTCGGCCACTTCGCTAAACTTGCCCTCTCGTTCCATCCGGCTGGCTTCCTGTTTCAATTGTTCTATTTCCTCTTTAGCCTTTTGTATTCCGTTGACCACTTCGCGCTCGCTTTCCCATTTTGCTTTGAGGGCGTTGCGGCGTTCTTCGAGGTTGGCGAGGTCTTCGTTGATCTTTTTGATCTTGGCCTTTTCCTTCTCCCGCTTCATGGCCTCGCGCTCTATCTCCAACTGGCGTATCTTGCGTTCCACTTCGTCGAGTTCTTCGGGCATGGAGTTCATCTCCAGCCGCAGTTTGGCGGCAGCCTCATCAATGAGGTCAATGGCCTTGTCGGGCAGTTGCCGGTCGGTGATGTAGCGGGTGGAGAGCTGCACCGCAGCGACGATGGCCTCGTCCTTGATGTTGATGCGGTGGTGCGTCTCGTATCGCTCTTTCAGTCCCCGCAAAATGGAGATGGCATCTTCCTCGCTCGGCTCGTCCACCATCACCATCTGGAAGCGGCGCTCAAGGGCCTTGTCGCTCTCGAAATACTTTTGGTACTCGGCCAAAGTAGTGGCGCCGATGGCCCGCAGCTCGCCCCGGGCAAGTGCCGGTTTGAGGATGTTGGCGGCGTCCATGGCCCCCTCCGATTTGCCCGCCCCGACGAGGGTGTGGATTTCATCAATAAAAAGGTAAATATGCCCCTCGCTTCCGGTCACTTCCTTGACCACCGATTTGAGGCGCTCCTCAAACTCGCCTTTGTATTTTGCGCCAGCAATGAGAGCGCCCATGTCGAGGGCATATACCTCTTTGTCGCGCAGGTCTTCGGGCACGTCGCCGCTGACGATGCGGTGGGCAAGCCCCTCGGCGATGGCCGTTTTACCGACGCCCGGCTCACCTACCAAGATGGGGTTGTTCTTGGTGCGGCGGGCGAGGATGTGCAGCAGCCGGCGGATCTCTTCGTCGCGCCCGATGACGGGGTCGAGCTTGCCGTTGCGGGCGCGCTCATTGAGGTTGACGGCGTATTTGTTGAGGGCATTATAGCTGTCCTCGGCGCTGGCAGAGGTCACTTTGCTGCCCTTGCGCAGGTCGTTGATGGCGTCTTTCAAGCCCTTCTCTGTGATGCCGCTGTCTTTGAGCATCTGCGACACGTTGCCGCCGTTGGAGAGCAGCCCGAGCAACAGGTGTTCGAGGGAAACGTATTCGTCGCCAAAGGTTTTGAGGTAAGTGTTGGCCTTTTGGAGGACGGCGTTGGTCTCCCGCGAAAAATACTGGCCGCTCTCGCCGCCGCTTATTTTTGGGTAGCCCTGCACCACGCTGTCCACCGCCCTTTTCAGCACGTCGTAATTGACGCCCAGTTTTTTGATGACAAATGGCGTAACGCTCTCGTCCACTTCCATGATGGCTTTGAGCAAGTGGCCGGGCTCTATTTGTTGGTTGCCGTGTTCCATGGCGAGCTGCTGTGCCCGCTGGATGGCTTCCTGAGATTTTATGGTTAGATTTTTTAAGTTCATTTTAATAAGGGTATTTGATATTGAGGTATTGGGTATTTGCACCCGCTACCCCATGCTTTTTTTATTTTATAAATGGATAACGGAGGAGAGAGATCAAGCTGTGTGCCATGCCTTTTTTCAGGAAAGAATGGCGGGAGGAGCCTGTCCCGAATGCTCGGGATGGTTTTTGGCCTGACGTTTTGACACAAATTGTTGGAAAACGGGTGACAGTATGGCGCTTTGTTTTTATCAATGCGTTCTTTCGCGTTAATGCCCCTTTTTGTAAATTTGCAAAAAACAAAATGCCGGCAAGAGATCATCTACACACTGTTTTCAGGGAGTCATTGGAAAAAGACGGATGGCGGATTACCCACGACCCATATGTCATACCGATTGGAAAGCGGAGAATATTCATAGACCTTGCAGCTGAAGAAGACGTGGTGCTCGGGGCGGTAAAAAGCGGTGAAAAAATTGCCGTTGAGGTCAAAACTTTTGCAGGGTCTTCGGAGGTTGAAGATTTCCACAATGCGTTGGGCCAATACCTGCTGTACCGTTTTGCGCTTTTAAAATACGAAGCAGAGCGGGAGGTATTTTTGTCCATCCCAGAGGACACATTTGAAGAATTCCTCGACGACTATTTCTTTTACGAAGTGTTGGAGCATTTCAAAGTCAAATTTGTCGTTTTTGATCCGATCAATAAAAAAATATTACAATGGGAAAGATGGAAAAACATAAAATCATTGTGACCAAGGTGGTCAAAGAAATTGCCCAGTTCGGGTCCACTCCTTTCGAGGGCGTTGAGACCCAGATCATCATAGACCAAGAACACGGGCATTACCTGCTTTATAACAGCGGGTGGCACAACAACCACAGAAATTACGGCTGCTACCTCCACCTGCAAGTGAAACCCGATGGCAAAGTGTGGGTGCAACATGACGGCACCAACCTCGACATCGCTTCTGAACTCGTTAATAAAGGTATTCCGGCATCGGATATCGTGCTGGAATTTCAAGCGCCTTATAAGCGGGAGTTTTTGAAAGTGGCGGCGTGAGGGGATTGAACTATTCCAAAAGTGATCGACCGCTTTTAATTTTATAGCTTTGAAAAAAATAATCAAAGATGACCACCTTATCATAAAAAAAAGAAGTCCGCAAACTCAGCACCATAGAACGCACCCTTTTTGTGCAATATATACTCGATACTCTCCGGGAAGAAGCGGGTGAATTTGAATTGAGCGAAGAATGGAAAAAAGAACTTGACCGCCGGACTGCTTCTTACCTCAATGGTACTGCCAAAACTTACTCTTGGCAAGAAGTGAAATCGAAATTGCTCCAACCATGAACTATACCTTTGTTTTTCATCAAATTTGGTAAGTAGTTACCAAATTTTTACTTTAGGCGTATCATTTTAATCCT
>DROJ01000620.1 GCA_011321935.1 Bacteroidota bacterium
AAAAATCAAGAAATTGGAACCTATTAAAGGAGTAAAAAGTGACCTTGTTCAAAATGATTTGAAAAAGTTGGGGGAATTCCTGTTTTATGAAGGGCCATTGGTTTCACATTTCATCAGCAACAAGAAGGAGGACTATATTATGAAGTGGTGCGACCATGACAATGAAGTGAACAGATGGATGCTGTATAAAACAAACCATGAATTATTGCACCGGTTTTTTAATAAGCAGATAGGGGCTCGGCAATTAATTTTAAAAACACCAGATCAATTTGTCCATTTTATTGATATTGATAATAACATAGATTGGAAAAGAGTAATAAAAGTTGAATTAAATAATCTTTCGGAAAAAAATTTGCCAAAACCGGATGCCTATTACGAAAAAGGCGATTTTGAGCCATATGGAGAAAAACTCCGCATGTCCCTCAATGAGCATTTTTCCCGCCCAATAAAATCATACAAAGCACCCGAAGCCACCATTGAAATAGTGGCCGAACCTCCGCCAAAATCTTATAAAAAGAAAAAGAAGGGGAAGGGGTGATTTGAATTAATTGGCTCGTGGCACTTAATGTTCAACCTCTATTCTTTTTTGGAAAATACCGCCGCATCAATTCTCTATATTTTTAATTCTTCCGAACCGGATTTAATTATTGGTCTGTTTAATTCAATTGGTAATTAACGAACCAATTCTTTATTGCCCAAAACCGATGTATCAATTCCCGCCCAAATTAAACGAAGCCCCAACATACACCCCCAGTTCATAAGGACTTTTGGTCGGAATATCGCCCACCGTCACATCAAATTCATCGCCCACCTGAAAGCCCCGGGCAAGCCTTGCCACCCGCCCGCCCGTCAGGCCGGCATTTAAAACGATGCGCTGCGACGAGCCGAATATCAAACTCGGGCCGGCAAAAAACTGGAGCGATTGGCTGTCGCCCGTTCCCGTCAGCGGGAAGCCGATGCCGAAAGAACCGCCCAAAGAAGTCTTCTTCCCGGAGTAAGTATAAAAATGGATAAAGGAGGTGACCGTCGGCGTAAAAGCCCCCTCGTCCTCGCCGACGATCAGGCCCTTGCTGACAGAGTAGCTTTGCGCGGGCTCGAAATATTGGCTGAAATTCAAACCAACGCTCCCAGTTATTTTTAGGCCACCTTTGGCTATATAATGCAGTTGGCGGGTTTTCATGATTTCGGGTTCGCCGTTTATTTCCTCTTCTTTTTTAAGCACTTTTATGGTGATTCCGATTTGGTCGTCCGTTACTTGGAAACGGGAATGATGGGTGAAATCATTGTCTATTATTTCCACCAATTTTAATTGCAGGTTGGCGAGTTCGGTGGCGGAGGTATATTTTCCGAGAGAGGGGCTGTCCTTTAATGCGGCCTCCATTTGCAGGTTGAGGGCTTTTGATTTTTTAAGAAAACCAGTGAGCGAAGAAGCGTATTTTAGGTAGTCGGCGTCGTCCAGTTCCATCCCTTTAAATTGTCTGGAAAGCGCATCGAGCATGCCTGTTTTTTTGGACAATGTTGAATTGAGCGTTTGCAATTGGGCCAATAAATGATTGTATTTAAGGGCATCGTCCTGCAATTTCAAAATGTCGTTGAGCGCAAAATCTTCGTCCGGGTTTTTCCTGAAAATGGCCCCGTAATAATCTTTGCACATATTTTTGACAAAACTTGGTTTGAGGTTCGGGTGGGTCTTTAGCACCTCCATGTATCCCATCGCCATTTGGCTTGCGAAAGCCGTTTTCCGCAGGTCTTTTACCTGCGAAGTGATGCCGTCTATTTCTACCACCAAACTGGAAATTTCAGCGGTGGTAGCAGCCAATTGTTCCAGCATTTGCGCCGATCCCCTCGACCCACCAAAAATACTGGAAAGCGAAATAGGGTTGCCGTTTAAGGAGAGCAGCGGTATGTTCAACAAGCCAAGCCCGCCGCCATCCGTACTGTCGCCCCCGTCTCCCAGCAGGCCAGAAAAACCGGGCGTCGGCAGCCCCGGCATCAAGCCAGACATGAGCGAGGCATCCGTTCCGACGGCACTCTTTTGGGTAAAATTTTCTTGGTTGATTTCCAGTTCAACCCGGTAGAGGTAATTATTGAATTCGGTCAGGTGCAGCACTATTTCGTCGCCTTGTTTGATGGCCGGACGGGCGAGGGTTTTTCCCTCTTTTTTATATTTCACCTCGTCATTGTGGAGGTTGTAATAAATGTGGGTTTCCTGTGCGGGGAGGGGCGCAGCGGCAATGCCCGCAAAAAGCAAAGTCAAAAATGGATGGAGGAATGGCTTCATTGTTATTTGTTTTGAAATTGAATTGTTCGATATATTTTTTGGCATTTGTCATTACAAGAATTAGTGGATGAAAACCCTAAACGTGCTCTTCTAATCAATAATAAAAACCCGCGAAAAAACATTCACTTTGGACGAACCGATACTCAGCGTCCTGCCCCTCCGGGTCATCACTTCTTCATTAAATTGGGTTTCGGCAAACAGCCGCTCGAAAGGGTTGGCGGAGGCACTCCTTGTCTGCCCCCTGTTCTGTGCAATGGGGCGCAAATCAATAGGCTGACTGGTGGCCACCAATTTAAAAACCTCCGTTCCCTCGGGCGGGCCGATCTGGAACAGGTTCGGGACAAGCACGCTGTCGCCCGCGCCGATGCGGAAGTCGGCGGGTTCTTCCTTTTCGCCCGGTATCAGTATGTTCAACTGGTTGTCGGGCTGGATGTCCATCAAAGTAAAATAGGCCGATTTTTCGCCATTGTTGGTGACTTTGATTTTGAAAACATCGCCTGCTTGGAAATGCAGGTTACCGCTGCCGTCAACTTTTGTTTCGAGCGGCAATTCCTCCGTAACCTGAAAAGTTTCCGGGTCTATTTTTACGGGCACAAACTCAAATTCCAGCGGCAATTGATAGCTTGAAACTTCCAAGTTGCGCAGGAATTTTGCCTGCCCGAACTGGATCATTTTTTTGACCAGCCGGTCGGCACATACGCCTGGCGGCAAATCGGCGGAGCTGCTTTCCAAAAGGTAATTGTCGGAGGTCAGCAATTGGATTTGCCCCCCTGTTTGGCGGATGAAAATTTCGGCTTCGTCCCCGTTTTTCAAAATAGGAAATGAAGCCGTTTTCTTTTGGATGGCAGC
>DROJ01000621.1 GCA_011321935.1 Bacteroidota bacterium
AAAACGACGTAAACGTCGTTTACCGGGACAGCGTGAACGCTGTGCTACCGACACGCCGCATCCTGCGTAGCTACAAAAAAAAATAAAGCCATGCAACGTCAAATATTTTTCCTGCTTTTCATTGTTTTCTCTTTTTATGCCTGCGAAGAAGTGCCGCCCGTGGTGACGGGTTCGATGGGCGGCGGCAACGGCGGCGGCAACACAACCGTAGAGAACCAGCAGCGGCAAGTTCTGATCGAAGAATTTACAGGCGTGCGCTGCGTGAACTGCCCCACGGGAAGCCTTGTCATTGAAGACCTTTTGGCCGCCAATGGGGAGCAATTGATTGCAGTGTCCATCCATGCTGGCGAGTTTTCGCCACCATTCCCCCAAAGCCTTTACGACTTCCGCACAGATGTCGGCACTTCAATCATCAACTTTGTGGGGCAGCCTTTTGGCTACCCTTCGGCAGTGATAGACCGCAAGGAATTCCCCGGCGTATTTGGCCTGCAACTTGGAAGGACTGAATGGGCGGGGCATATTGCAGAAGAAAAATCGCTCCCGCCAAAAGTCAAAATAGACATCCAACCGGCCTTCGACGCAGGCAGCCGCGAGGTGGAAATAAACGTGACCCTCTTTGTCGAGGAAACCATCACCGAACCCGACGTGCGCCTCAGCGTGATGCTTACCGAAACCAATATCATTGACCACCAACTGACCCCCGACAGCAGCCCCGGCACGCAAGCTGATTACAAGCACAAACATGTGCTGAGGGACATGGCCACCAGTTTTGACGGCGATATTATTTCGGAAGCATTGACCGCTGGGGCGGAAATATCCAAATCATTTAACTACACCCTTCCTGCCGAATGGAAAGAAAACGATTGCAGCATCGTCGCTTTTGTTAATTTGGCCGGAGAGAACAAAGAGGTACTCCAAGCACATGAAGTACATGTCGTACAATGAGAGAGAGAATGAGAGAATGAGAGAATGAGAGTTTGAGAAATTGAGAGTTTGAGAGCAGTATAGAGAAGGAACTCTTTGGCCTCTCGAACGAATACCAAAGAGTCCCTTCTCAATACTGCTCTCAAACTCTCAATTTCTCAAACTCTCATTCTCTCATTCTCTCAAACTCTCATTCCCTCAAACCAAAGAGTCCCTTCTCAATACTGCTCTCAAACTCTCAAACTCTCAATTTCTCAAACTCTCATTCTCTCAAACTCTCAAACTCTCTCTTTTAGGCGCCCTTCGGGCAAAATGGAAGGATAGAATGGACTAATTTTGTGGAATCACCTTTAAAGCACCATCAGAACGAGAGCCCCCATTTGTTGTTTTAATCAGGCCTGCGGCCAAATATCGTTATTCATTTACCAAACACTTTTGAATAGCCTCAAACATTGCTGCCGGAGGCAGCGACTCAATCAATCCTTATGAAATGGACTTTGTTGTATTTATTTCTTGCCGGTATTATATTGACTGTCGGCTGTAAAGCAGATGAGCTGTCCAATGCTGACATCGTTTCTGGCGAGGCTGAATTTGCGATCCCTTTGGGAAAAGTCAGCACCTCCGTCGAGGATTTGCTGGAAAATTTTGATGAACTTACTTCCGTAGAAATAGCGCCCGACAATGTTGTCCACGTGCGCTATCAAGGGGATGTGCTGACCCAATATGCTTCCGAGTTTTTTCAAGATGTTTCGGAAAGCATCCCCCCCATTATCCCGATGCTGGACACCAATTTTATGGTTTTGCCATTTTCGTCGCCAGAAGTGTTGGAGGTTGACAGGGCCGTCTATAAAAGCGGGAACGTCAGCGTGGCTGTCAATTCACTGGAACATATCGGCACCGTCCAATTGACCGTTGTGTTGCCGCAAGTGCAAAAAGCAGGGGTGCCGCTTAGCTTCGAGGCTACTTTTGAATCTCCTTTTACGGGGCCACTGCCTGTCATCGGTGCAGAGTTGCCGGGCATTTCCCAAGACGTTGCCGGTTATGAATTGATACCTGAAAATGGGGACATCAACGTACAGTACGCTGCCGTTACCGACAATGGAAACGGCGATACCATCACCCTGGATGCCGTCTCAATATTGAGCACCAATGTAAGTTTTTCCTTTTTTGAAGGCTTTTTAGGGGATGAAGTTTTTAACGGCGGGCAAGACACTATCCAAATTGACTTTTTTAATAACTGGACGCAGGGCGACGTGTTTTTTGAAGACCCGGAAATCACGATCAAAATAGAAAATTCTTTTGGGATGCCCACCCGTTCGGTCATCGAGATATTCGACATCTTGACCGTTGATGGGCTGCGCATCCCCCTGCGGAGCGAATTTATAGATACCGTCGAAGGCATTGATTTTCCCTATCCCCTCGTTTACGGCGAAGTGGCCTCCCTGGATTTTGTTTTTGACAAAACGAATTCAAACATTGATACCGTTTTGGGCGCCCGCCCCATTGCCCTTGACTATAAAGTGGACGCCCGGCTGAACCCCGAGAACAATGTCGCAGTGAGGGGTTTTATCTCTGATGAGAGTTTTTACAAAATACAGGTGGAGGTGGATCTGCCGATGCACGGCAGGGCTTCTGGCTTTGGCGTCACGGAGGAATTGGCAGTTGATTTTAGCAGCTATGACAAGGTGAAAGAGGCAGAATTCAAATTGGTGGCCGACAACGGGATGCCCTTCGACATAGACGGGCAGGCCTATTTCCTTGATGGAACTGGCGCTATTCTTGACTCTTTGTTCGACACAGGAAAGGCAAGGATTATCGGTGCCGCAGAAGTTGACAATGACGGGAACGTGACCGCTGCAACGACCCAAACGACCTTCGCTGCTTTTGATGCCGACAGGTTTGAGAATATCCGCCATGCCGAAAAAATTTCCCTCCAGTCCTTCTTTTCTACTTTTAACAACGGGCAGCAGTCTGTCCGGGCAATGGCGGGGCAAGAGGCTGAAATCAGGATGGGTTTGAAATTGGTTGTTGATTGATTGTCTTCAACAATCGGCAGCCCGCAACCATCAACCAATAAAAAGATGTTCAAAAAATTACTGTTCTCCTTCTCACTGCTCACCTTCGTTGTTCCGATTTTTGCACAACAGGAGCTCGGCCTGCATTTCATGCGCAGCAACTGGCACAGCAACGAGACCAACCCGGCATTCGTCCCCGCAAAAGGAGGCGTCTATCGCCTGCCCGGCGTCTTTAACGGCCTGGCCTTCGACGGGCCAAATTACAGCCAATTGGTGACCAAAGAAAACGGCCAGCCAGTGATTGACCTGAACGCCGTCATTGATTATTTGGGCGATGAAAACGTGATCCGCAACGACTTTTCTTTGCAGACCATCGGTTTTGGCTTTTCTGTAAAAAAAGATTTTTTCGTGAGCTTTGGACATTCGATAAAGTACAATGCCTTTTTTAAATACCCAAAGACATTGGCGCAGGTCATTTATCAGGGCAACGCCCAGTTCATCGGCGAAGAGGTCAATATCGGGAACGAAATGCAGCTTTCTGGCTACCACTCTGTTGACCTCGGCCTTGCCTATAAAAAGGAGAATTTGACCATCGGCGCAAAAGCCAAGTTCATGAGCGGCTTTGTGGACGTTTCGACCGATCCGCAGCACGACAAGGTGTCGCTTTACACTGATCCCGATATTTACCAAATAACGCTTGCGGGCGATTATATTTTGAATTCTTCCAACTCTTTGGACTACCGCGCCTACAACGATTTCGACTTCGACCTCAACTTCGGCACCTTCACCGCCGACAAGTTTTTTGACGGCAATACGGGCTGGGCCTTCGACCTCGGTGTTCATTATAAAAAAGATAAACTGGATTTGGCAGCCAGCGTGATTGACCTCGGCGGCAAGATAAACTGGAAAACGAGGGTGACCAATTACACCGTGCAGGATGACTATGAATACGAGGGGCTTGATTTTTCCGATGCGATTACGGGCGGCGACGCACCTGATTTTGGGAATACGCTCGATACTCTTGAACAGATATTCGACCCGGTGAGGGGCCAAAATGCGTACAGCAACACTGTGCCCAGAAAAATCTACCTGAGCGGCATGTACCAAGTTCATGAAAAGATAAATATCGGCGCTGTCTTTTTCAGCGAATATTTCCGGGGCGTGGAGCGCAGCTCTTTTGGCCTGCACGGCAGTTTTGATGTGGCCAAATGGCTCAACGCCGGACTGACCTACTCGGCCAAAAACGGTACTTTCGACAACTTGGGCATGAGCCTTGTGATCCACGGCAAGGCATTCCAGTTGTTTGCCGTTTCAGACAACCTCATAGACCTCCTCAACCCGACGCAGGGCAATGATTTTGCGGTGCGCCTGGGGGGCAACTTGTTTTTCTAAAAACAAACGGCTTTTTTCTTTTTTCATTACCGTACACTTTTATTCAAGTTGAAAATCAGGAAAGTTCTTTGAAAATTGGAAAGAAACCCTTAAGCCGTGCTTGATGTAGTAAAGCAGCCCCTGCAGCCCCAATTGGAAGACAGAGAGGTCGTCCACCCTGTCCTT
>DROJ01000622.1 GCA_011321935.1 Bacteroidota bacterium
GGTAAATACCACATTGTCAAGGATTTGGCGAACTAATCACTAATCAACTAATTACGAATCACTGCACTACTTGACCTTACATTCAAAATTAAAAGGATATCAGGACCGTAACAAAAGAAGAATGCCGAACGGGGGAAAAACACTCCTCAACCCAGTCATATACTATCCTAAAAAATTTTGTGCGAAGCCTTTTCAAAAGCAATGGATTTGGGCGGTTTGTGTGCTGGTGCGCGCAAATCCGAACAAGGCCTACTGAACCAGTGTAGGTTTGGCAGTGGAAAATTTTACTCCCGCAAAAACACCAGTTCCCCTTCTCTGTCCAACCGGGCAATGACAGAAGGTTCCCGCATTTCTTTATCCAATTGGCGGTGCTTTACAACCTTGTCAACCCCCATAATGACGGATGAACTGATTTGCCCAAAATGAACGGGGAAAGGAGTGCCGCTGATATTGGCACTGGTCGCGACAAGAGGCTTTCCAAATCTTTCGATCAATTCCCGACAAAAAACATCGTTTGGGATGCGGATCGCTACACTACCATCTGCTGCGGTGGCGTTCTTAGCAAGGTCAACCCCTTTTTCATAAATAATAGTGAGGGGCCGGCTATGGTAGAGCAAAAGTGTTTCTATGCGAGGATGCACCCGTTTCACGTATTTTTTGAGCATGGCAATGGAAGATGCAAGGAGTACAAAAGGCTTGGAACGATCCCTTTTTTTGAGTTCAAAAACCTTTTCGACGGCTTCTTCATTGGTGGCGTCGCAGCCAATGCCCCAAACCGTATCGGTGGGGTAAAGGATGAGGCCTCCGTCCGCAAGGCATGATAAAGTCGGTTCTAAATCGTAATGTTGGACCATATGGGCGTCCATTTGTGTAAAAATTTGCATTAGGTGTTTTAAATGGTTTTACGGCCTCATTGTTTCATGGCTGGAAGCAACCTAATAAAAAACAGGTTCAAAGCAATTGTTTGTCTGTTTAAAAAAGGGTTTTCCGACAATTACCGCGTTTTCAATGAAGCCATGATTTGTTAGCTACCTTGCACTTTTAGGGAATGCGTTTTCGGTAACTTTGAGCGCTGGTGTGTTAGGTTTTGTATGAATTCCAGCAAGAACTGAAAGGGGCTTATCTTCGCAGCGCAATTGGTCAGGTGAAATAACTGATTTTTTTTTGATACTATTGTTTCTTTAAAAAAAATAATGGCAGCTTTCCGGCCGCTCAAAAATTCAATTATGACAGGTTCGAATAAACTATCCCTGATAGTTTCAATATTTATGGTGGCGATGCTTTTCTCTGTACCGACCAATGCAGCACACATAGTCGGAGGCGAGATTACCTACCGGTGCCTTGGTACAGGGAAGTACGAATTTACCATGAAACTATACCGCGACTGTTTTGGCGGCGGGGCGCCTTTCGACTCTGCCCCCAGTGCGCCTTTTCCCGGCACGGTCTCCATTTATCAAGGGAACTCCACCATCCCGATGAACTTCAACGGCCTGAACCACATCTCGCTTGCCGCCCCCGTCATCACCAACATTCCGCCAAACCTGAGCAACCCCTGCCTTGATCCTCCAAATGACGTTTGCGTAGAAGAAGGGGTTTATAAATTCATCGTTGACCTGCCCGTTATTTCTGAAAGCTACCATATTGTTTACCAGCGTTGTTGCCGCAACGGGACGATCACCAACATCAACAGCCCAGGAGGGACAGGGGCTACCTATTATGTGCAGCTCACCCCGGCCGCCCAACAGGTCTGCAACTCTAGCCCGGTTTTTGACAACTTCCCGCCCATCGTCATTTGCGCTGGAGAACCGATTGATTTCGACCATTCAGCGACCGACCCCAACGGCGACCACTTGGAATACGAACTCTGCCGCTCGCTTACCGGGGGCGGCACAGACCAAAACACTCCCGAAGCCCCAAATGGCGTTGCCCCAAACCCTGACCTGCCGCCACCTTACACCCCTGTTTCTTTTGTCAGCCCGCCATATTCGTTCACCAACCCGCTCAGTGCCAACCCCGCTTTGTCCATTGACCCCAATACCGGTTTCCTTACGGGCGTGCCGAATGTTGCCGGCCAGTTTGTGGTCGGCGTTTGTGTGAAAGAGTACCGCGGCGGCCAACTGTTGAGCCAGACCTTCCGCGATTTCCAGTTCAATGTGGAGCAGTGCGAGTTCAATGTACGGGCAGACATTATGGAAGACGATACGGTCACCCTGCAAGGGCAACAGTATTTTGTGGTGACTGCCTGCGGCATCAATTCGGTTGATTTTGTAAACCAAAGCACCAAGCAGTCAAACATAAACAGCGTGCTTTGGGAATTCGATATAAATGGGACAACGGAAACCTCTACCCAATGGAGCCCTACCTTTGATTTCCCTGGGCCGGACACCTACTTCGGGCGCTTGTTGCTGAACCCCGGAATCGGCTCCAGCGAATGCGCCGATACGGCCTATATCGAAGTGAACGTATATCCGGGCATCAACGCAGATTTTACTTTTGATTATGATACCTGCGTAGCTGGGCCGGTCACTTTTACCGACCTGTCCGTATCGGATGCAGGTGCTAACGCAATCACGAGCTGGGATTGGAGCTTTGGCGACGGGAACACTTCCAATGCCCCAGACCCCGTGCATACCTATATGGTGCCGGGAGAGCTGCCCGCCCGGCTGCGGGTCCGCGATTTTAATGGCTGCGAAGACGACGTGACGAAAATAGTCCGCTATTTTCCGGTGCCAGAAGAGTTGATCGTTGCCCCGAGCGAGTTTATCGGCTGCCAGCCCGCCAGCATCTTTTTTGACAACCTTTCCTTTCCGATAAACGAGGAGTACGATATTTTATGGGATTTCGGGGATGGTGGCTCAAGCACCAATATCAGCCCCACCCACCTTTATGAAGACCTCGGCGTTTTTACCGTTTCGCTGGACATCGTATCTCCTTTGGGCTGTGCCAATGATACGACTTGGAACAACCTGATCACGATATTGCCAAGCCCGGTTGCAGGTTTTAGTTTTGCGCCAGAACAACCGAGCAACCTGCTGCCGGAAGTTACCTTTACCGACGAGTCGTTCGAGCCATCGGCATGGAGGTGGACTTTTGGCGACGTAGGCGCATCCACTCAACAAAACCCGGTTTTCACCTTTCCGGATACGGGCATGCAAACCATCCAACTGGTCGTATTTCACGAAAGCGGCTGCACCGACACGATGATCCAATATTTGGACGTGATACCTGAAGTCCGGTATTTCCTGCCCAATGCCTTTAGCCCTAACGGCGACGGCTTCAACGACGGCTTCCGTGGAAATGGCGTGCTGGACGGTGCCACCAATTTCAGCCTGAGCATCTGGAACCGCTACGGCGAAATGCTTTTTGAAACAGATGACCCGAAAAAGGCTTGGAACGGCCGCAAAAACAACGATGGCAAATTGGCCGCACAAGGGGTATATGTGGTCGTGGTGAGCTACCGCGAACCACGGGGCAAATTGGTAGAACTGCGGGGCTACGCCACTTTGATAAAATGAGGTTGCTTTGTTGTTAGGGGCCTTGCTTGCGGCATGAAGGGCATCCTCTGTTTATTCCATCTCCCTACTGCAGTGATTAGTAATTAGTTGACTAGTGATTAGTCCGCCAAATCCCTGATAATGTGGCATTTAACCAAAAGCTAAATGGTTAGCTAATTACGATTTGTACCACTACC
>DROJ01000623.1 GCA_011321935.1 Bacteroidota bacterium
CAAAAAATTAATCGAGACTTTACAAGTATAGCAATAGGTATGCAAAGGGAGGAAGTATTAAAACTACTTGGATCTCCAGAAAGAGAAAGAAGAGAAAAAGATGACTACTCCAAGAAGACTATGTATTATGGTCTTAGAGAAAGAATAGTCTTGAAAGATGACATCGTCTATGAAATTATCTTGAATGAAGAAATCAAATCTTATGATAAAAGAAAGGAACATGAGCACATTACTGATAAATCCCATGAAACAAAAGTCGCCCTAGATGACGAGATAAACAAATTGATTGGACAAAAAAAGTGGCATAAACAAAAAAAGGAAGATGCTCTTAGGTTTACAAACCAGATACTAAAGAATAAAACGGAAGTTATCAACCCGTGGGAAGTTGTTGGTATATACACTAAAGAAGAAAATCCGATTATAAATTTCCCATTTATAATGGTAGTTGATAAAAAAACGAAAGCCAAAGTTCCCAGCTTAGAATTATTAGAAAACCAAGTAAACGGAATAAGTGTTTCATTAAAAGATATCAGTCCAAATAAAGACCTAAGTAATATAGTTAAAAATTTAAACTTGAAGCAGCCTCTCCTGATAAGATCGAAAAATATGATTATACTAGAAGCAGAAGCAGATTTTGCGGCGAATAGAAAAACTATAGTAAGGCAAGTAATTTTTTACGAAGACTATAGGTTTAAAATAATTCAGATTGCTTACTTAAAAGGCAAACATGAAAAATATATAGAAGATTTTAACAAAGTGGTTGGCTTAATGGAAAAACAATAAAAGACTACCTGCAACAAAATGCATACGGCCATGCTCCTAAACCTCGCACATCGAATGCAAGAGACGTTGTACCCAATTGAAGATTAATGAAAGTTCAGTGTAAAAATTGTCTCCTAGAAGAAGGAATAGAAATTCCAGATTTTACTCCATCTGAGAAATTGAAGTTGTGGAAGCTGAAATTAAAGTCACCGCTTCAAGCTATAAAATCTTTAATGGATGACAATAAGCTTAGTCATAGAGATGCAAAATATATTGTTACTCACATTAATTCTGTTTATGGCAAATGTAATCGTTGCAATTTCGACAAACTTAATGGAGAATATTTAAAATGTCCAAAGTGTGGAGCATTAAATTTCAATTGGAAAAAAACTGAATACCAAAATTAAGACCCGTTGTGTCAAGTATTCCCATTCAATGTCATAAAGAAAGATACCCCAAGTCGTTGCCAGTGCTTATGCGAATTTATGAGCCATCACCAATTTTATATTTACATAAAAACACGTAAATAATTGCAATTTTATTATGAAATAACAAACTGTTACTTTAACATTGCATAATGTTGCTATCAAGAACTTTATCACCGCATATTCAGGAACTGATCCGGTATTTCCCCATAGTCAGCTTGACGGGGCCTCGGCAAGCGGGGAAAACCACCTTGCTCCGCTTTCTTTTTCCCGACTATAAATACGTTTCTTTAGAGAACCCGGACGACCGCGCATTTGCGCAGCAAGACCCAAATTCTTTTTTGGAGAAATATGCTGAAAAAGTGATTTTTGACGAAGCCCAACGGGTACCCGACCTGTTCTCCTACCTGCAAACAAAAGTAGATATGTCCGGGCAGAAAGGACAGTTCATCCTTTCTGGTTCGCAAAATTTTTTGCTGCGCAAAAACATCACCCAAAGTTTGGCCGGCAGGGTGGGCATGGTTCGGCTTTTCCCTTTCAGCTATCAGGAACTGGTCAGGAGCGAGGTGCCTCCCGTCAGCATGGAAGAGACAATTTACCGCGGTTTTTACCCTGCGCTTTTTGATACGGGAATCCCCCCCGCCCTCTATTACCCCAATTATATCGAAACCTATCTGCAACGGGATGTCAGCTCTCTGATCACTCCAAAAAACATGGGGCAGTTCCAACGTTTTTTACGGCTGTGCGCCGGGCATGTCGGGCAGTTGGTGAACTATAATTCGCTGGCCAACAAGGTGGGCGTCTCCCTTCCCACGGCAAAAAATTGGCTCTCCATACTCGAACAGAGTTACATCATTTTTCAGCTCAGCCCTTATTTCCGTAATTTCAATAAAAGGATCGTCAAAACCCCCAAACTCTATTTTTATGACACCGGGCTGGCCTGTCATCTCCTGCAAATGCGCAGTGCCGCAGATGTGGATGTTTATTATCAAAAAGGAGCGCTGTTTGAAAACATGGTCGTCGCCGAGCTATTCAAGCAGGCCTACCACCGCAACCAACGCCCAAACTTTTACTTCTGGCAAGACAGCAACCGCAATGAAATAGACTTGCTGTGGGAAGAACTGCCCGCATTAAAACTACTGGAAATAAAAGCATCCCGGACTTTGATGCCACGGAGTTTTAAGAACCTGCAAAAGATGTCCGTAGCCCTCGGCGAACAGCCGCATGAACTGAACTTGGTTTATGGAGGCGACGAGGACCAGATAAGGCAAGGAGGAAATGTTAATGTTGTAAGCTGGCGCCATTTGGGCCAGTTAAAAATATAGTTTTTGAATGCGGTGTCGGATTGTCCCAACAATACTTTTGGCGGAAAAAAACTGGAGGTGCCCGTGAAAAAAATCTTGATGGGAAAGGCAGTGGAAAAAGCTGCTAATAAGGACTCGATGAGAAAACCGGAGAGCTTGGTTTTTTTTGTGGGGTTTGCGGGAAAAGTTAAATAACGATCATATTATAGGTGGACATAAACAACCGGCGTTTTATGCCCGATTATATATAAAAACAAAACCCAACCAAAATAAAATAAAGAGGTGTCTAAATCAAAAAAATAAATCATGAAAAAACACAGCTTATTCTTCTTATTGACCGCATTTATTATCATCCAATTTTCCTGCAAAAAAGAAAAAGAATTATCCAATAAAAATTGTAACGACATATTGGATGGATGGAAAATTACTTCTGTCGAATATCCCGATGTGCAAAACCAAAATGATATATTTTTCCCAACAAATGAAATTGGATATTCCGTTGGTAATACGGGGACTATTATGAAAACTTCAAATGGTGGATCCAATTGGGAAATTCTTGAACAATACTATTCTTCAGGAAGTGGAATAAATCAAAATGCGTTAACAAAAGCAAGATTGCTTACGGTTCACTTTATTGACAAAATGGATGGTTTTGCAGGAGGGGAAGGAGAAATTTCTCACATAAACAATACCCGAACAGGAGCAGTCTTTTTATCTACTGTGAACGGAGGAGATAGCTGGAAAAAAAAATATTTGGACGATGTAGAAAAAATAAATGACCTGGTTTTTTTCGACCAAGAAAACGGCTTGGGGCTGTTCACCATAAAAAACGAAAACAATAGCAGGCAGATAAAATTAGTATCAACAAATGATGGCGGCGAGAACTGGGAGGAGGTGGACTTCCCTTTTATAAATATACAATCAAGCAATTTTATTTTGACCCCATCTTATGTAATGATCCTTGCTATTGACAGGTACAACAGTACTAATTTAATCTCCTCAAACAATAACGGCATTGACTGGGAATTCAAAAGCACTCCTCCTGTTGTCTGTAACCGGGCCTATTTTATTGACGATGAAGTTGGTTATATGATGTGCGGGCAATTGACCTACCAAACCAAAGACAGCGGGGGTTCATGGGCAAAAACCGAAAGCCCGATGAACATATCTTCCTTTATTCATTTTAAAAACACCGAGGAAGGTTTTGTCATAAATTCAATATACGAATTAATTTCGGGCGGGGGCGAATCAAGGCCAGTACTAAAATCATTTGAAGTATTCCAAACAATAGATGGCGGCATGAATTGGGAAAAAACTGAAATTGACAAAGAGTGCAATTTTATCGGTATAAACCATTCACCTTCAAAAAATATCGTTTATAGTATTGGAACAACAATCAACAAATTTGAAGTTGAATAAAAACGATGGACAATTTTATAAAAATAATAATAGAGATTTTTTTTTAAAAAAACGGTATTGTTATTTTAATCCGTTGTCGCAAGTGTTAAGCGAGCTTAGCGAGCGTCACTCGCGACCAGCCAAGTAGGACGGTCGCGAGTGACGCTCGCTAAAGCTCGCTTAACACTTGCGACAACGGGAAAGAAATAAAAAGAAAAATATAGATGCCGATAATCAACGAATTATGAACGATAGTCAGCATTAAAAAGAAAAAAAATAGAACATCAAATTCTGGAATATTTATCAATATGCCCAATTGACCAAAGCCAAAAAGCATTTGTTCAAAAATTTAGTCTAACTTGGTTGCTCTGACTGTTTATTCAAGAAACCCACCTTGTACCAATAGCTTGATTCAACCATACTTTATGAAAAAAAGATATTTCATATTATTCCTGATTTTCATTTTTAACAAAACCATTGCCCAAGACAGCCTTGGCCATTTATACAGTGTTTGGGAAGACAGCAGCAAACCGGACTCCACCCGTGCCATTGCATTTAAACAATATATTTCTGAAGGGTTCTTCTACTCCCAAGCAGACAGCGCTATTGTGCTGACCAATCAATTATATCAATTTTCTGAAAAGGCCGGTTACAAAAGAGGAATGGTAGATGCCTTATCTACATTGGGCTATGCCTATTTTAGAATGGGAAACTACCCAAAGGCACTGGAGTCATATGAAAGGGGATTGGCTATTGCCGAAAAAATAAACGACAAAGAAGGGATTTCGATTTTATTGTTAAGGACTGGATATATTTACCACGACAATGAAGATATAATAATGGCTTTAAAATATTATCAAAAATGCCTGAAAATATCTGAAGAAATCAACGATTTAGATGGGATCGGTTCCGTATATAATGAATTTGGCAGCATCTATCTGAGGGAAGAAGAATATGCCAAGGCATTGGATTATTATCAAAAGGTTATAGCTATCAATAATCAACTTGATTCTGAAAATGACAACTCAGCTATTTACCTAAATATTGGCAGTGTTTACCTTGAGCAAAAAGATTATACACAGGCCTTTGATTATTTTCAAAAAGGGCTGGCTATTTATAAAAAAAACGGAGATAAATTAGGGATTGCCAGTGCGCTCGGCGGCATTGGAGACCTCTACATCGAGCAGGGCAATTACAAAAAGGCATTAGCATATTTGCAGAGGAGTTTAAATATTAGCGAACAGATAGACGACGCACAAGGGAGCGTTTCCAACCTGTTGGGAATAGGCGACATATATGCAATTAAGGGAAAACATTTTAAATCTATCGAGTATTGTAAAAAGGGCCAGGACTTGGCGGAAAGGTTGGGCGATTTGGACGGTCAAGTATTTTCATGTGACTGCCTTTACAAAGCCTATAAAGCTGTTGGCAAAAGCAATAAGGCTTTAGTGCAACTTGAACGGATGTTGTTGCTTACTGATAGTCTAAAAACAGAAGAAACTGTCAAAAAAATCCAAAGCATGGAATTTGCCAAAATCAGGTTGTCGGATAGCCTGGCCCAAGTGGAAAAAGATTTAAGAACAGATATGTTGCATAAGGATGAAGTCCGTAAAAAGGAAAACAACAGGAATATAGCCATTGGGTTTGGGGCCTTCTTTCTAATACTTGCCGGAGGCTTTTATAGCCGGTGGCGATATGTGACAAAATCGAAAGCCATCATCCAAAAAGAAAAAGAACGGTCCGAAAATTTATTGCTCAATATATTGCCCGCAGAAATTGCCGAAGAGCTCAAAGAAAAAGGAAGTGCAGAGGCCAGGGACTTTGACATGGTTTCCATTTTATTTTCCGATTTTGTAGGCTTTACCCAAACCGCTGAAAAGCTAAGTGCCAAAGAGCTGATAGCTGAAATCAACCACTGCTTTATGGCCTTTGACAATATCTGTGAAAAATATGCCGTGGAAAAAATAAAGACCATCGGCGATGCCTATATGGCAGCAGGTGGATTGCCCGTCCCATCAGACGGTTCTATAAAAAATACCGTTTTAGCGGCTTTAGAAATGCAGTCGTTTATCGCCGACAGAAAGGTGCAACAAAATGCTAAAAACAAAAATTATTTCGAAATGCGGCTGGGCGTTCATACGGGTCCGGTGGTGGCGGGAATTGTGGGTGTCAAAAAATTTCAGTACGACATTTGGGGGGACACCGTAAACATTGCTTCAAGGATGGAAAGCACCGGAAAAGCCGGCAAAGTGAATATCTCGCAATATACCTATGAACTGATCAAAGATGACCCACAGTTCACTTTTGTATTCAGGGGCAAAATACAAGCAAAAGGAAAAGGAGAAGTAGCAATGTATTTTGTATCGAACAAGCAGTGAAATATACCAAGGCCCAAAACATGCTCGGCAGCCCCAAAGGGGGGTATTCCAAAATTTCGGTACGGGACTGGGGACGGAGAGGCCAAGCGGAGAAAAGACCGAAGTTTTGAAATACCCCCTCCCGCAGCAGCACACCTGAACATAAACCCAGAATTTGTTATTTGAACGTTCCCAAAGAAATCTACCTTTGCACTTCATAAAAAACAAAACCACCTTTTACATGAAAAAAGTACTAACCTCCTGCCTCATTGCCTGCTGCTTCATGGCCTGCAACAACGAAGGCACCCAAACTCCCGGCACAAATATGAACTACCCTCCCATCGAGGTTTCCTACCCCGAAACAAAAACCGTTGACGTCAAAGACGACTATTTCGGCACCGAAGTCGCCGACCCGTACAGGTGGCTCGAAGACGACAATGCAGCCGACACCAAAGAATGGGTGAAAGAACAAAACGCCGCCACCTTCGGCTACCTCGAAAAGATACCTTTCCGCAAAGCCGTTCGCGACCGCTTGGAAGAACTCATCAACTACCCCCGCATTTCTGCCCCTTTCCAGGTGGGCGAATACTATTTTTTCAATAAAAACGACGGCCTGCAAAACCAGTCGGTCATTTACCGCCAAAAAGGTTTGAAGGGCAAGCCGGAGGTATTTATTGACCCGAACAAAATATCGGAGGACGGCACCACCTCCATCGGCATTGCCGGGGTGTCTGACGACAACAAGTACCTCGCCGTAAGCCGCAACGATGCAGGTTCTGATTGGCAGAAACTGTTCGTTTACGAAGTGGCCACCATGAAAAAAATGGCGGACGAACTCGAATGGGTTAAATTTAGCGGCGCCTCTTTTTGGAAAGACGGCTTTTTCTACTCCCGCTACCCTGAGCCAAAAGAGGGCGACGAACTAAAAGGCGACAATAAGTTCCACTCCGTTTATTACCATAAAATCGGCGACCCGCAGAGCAAGGACCAACTCATTTTTGAGGACAAAAAGAACCCCGATTACTACCACTTCGGCTATGTGACCGAGGACGGGCATTATTTTATTTTGTTCCAACAGCCGGGCACCGACGGCTTCAAAACTTTGTACAAAGACCTCGAAAAAGACGGCCCTTTTGTCACCTTGTTTGATGGCTACAAAAACAAATCATCGGTAGTCCACAACATCGGCAGCAAGTTTTTGGTGCAGACCGACATCGGCGCACCCAACTACCGCCTCATCGAAGTTGATATAAACAAGCCCGCACCTGAAAACTGGAAAGACATCATCCCCGAAACAGAAAACCTGCTGCAGGGCTGCAGCACGGGCGGCGGAAAACTCTTTGCCAATTACCTCGAAAAAGCGACCGACCGTATTTACCAAATGGACTACGACGGCAGCAACAAAACGGAGATAAAACTGCCCGGCGTCGGCAGCGCAGGCCTGCCGAGCGGAAGGGAAGAACACAAAACCCTTTTCTACTCTTTCACCTCCTTCCTCTACCCGCCTTCTGTTTTCAAATTTGACGTAAAAACGGGCGGCTCTTCTTTGTTCCAAAAATCGGTTTTGAAGTTCGACCCAAAAGATTTCGTGGAGCGGCAAGTGACCTATAAAAGCAAGGACGGCACGCCCGTTTCCATGTTTTTGGTGCATAAAAAAGGCCTCAAAAAAGACGGCAACAACCCCTGCCTGCTCTATGCCTACGGCGGCTTCAACATCAGCCTCTCGCCTTCCTTCAGCACCTCCCGCATCATGTTGCTCGAAAATGGCGGCGTCTATGCCATGCCCAACCTGCGCGGCGGCGGCGAGTACGGCGAGGAGTGGCACCAGGCGGGCATGTTGTTGAAAAAACAAAACGTGTTCGACGACTTTATTGCCGCCGCCGAATACCTGATTGCCGAAGGCTACACCAAAAAAGAAAAACTGGGCATTCAGGGCGGCTCCAACGGTGGCCTCCTCGTGGGCGCCGTCATGACCCAACGCCCTGGCCTATTTGCCGTCGCCCTCCCTGCTGTCGGCGTGATGGACATGTTGCGTTACCACAAATTCACCGTCGGAAAAGGATGGATACCCGAATATGGCTCCTCCGAGCAGAGCAAGGAAATGTTCGAGTACCTTTATGCCTACTCGCCCGTACACAACCTGAAACCCGCAGAGTACCCCGCAACCATGATTACCACCGCCGACCACGACGACCGGGTAGTGCCTGCCCATTCTTTCAAATTTGCGGCAGCGCTGCAAAAAGCGCAAAAAGGCAAAAAACCCGTTTTGATAAGGATAGAAACGGATGCCGGCCACGGCGCAGGAAAGCCCATTTCAAAAATAATAGATGAATATTCCGACCTCTACTCTTTCTTCTTTTACAATACCAACACCCCCGTAAAATATGTGAAAGGGTGATAAATGGTTAATAGGTGTAAAGGTATATAGGTATATAGGTGTATAGGTGTAACGGATGCCGGGGACTGGGCAGCCGTTATACCTATACACCTATACACCTATACACCTATACACCTATACACCTATACACCTATACACCTATACACCTATACACCTATACACCTATACACCATGAAATTCAATGACTTTTCCCCACTCATTTCAAGTCTGTTTTGATAATAGCATCACAGGTAATACATTTGCGACCGTCTTGTCTTTGGGTGAACCAAAAACCCTCCGACAGGGCTTCACCAACTTGTAAAACAAACCTTTATCTACAATGGGCTGGTTAGGCAAATTTTTAACATCCTCCATCGGGCAGAAATTGATAATGGCGCTGACCGGTATTTTCCTCCTCCTTTTTTTGACGGTACATTTGATGGGCAACCTGCAACTGCTGCACGACGACGGCGGGCTTGCTTTTAATGCCTATGCCGAGTTCATGGGGCACAACCCCTTTATTCAATTTGTTTCAAAAGGCAACTTCTTTTTCATTGCGCTCCACGCAATTGTGGGGCTGATGCTCTGGGCGAAAAACAGGGCGGCAAGGGGCAGCCAAAAATATGCCGTGCAAAAGGTTCGGGCAGTAAATACGAATGCCGGCTTCGCCAAAAACATGGCCGTGCTGGGTACTGTTTTACTGATATTTATCATCATCCATTTGTACCAATTTTGGTTTCAGAGCAAATTTGGCAATTTGCCGACGGTAACCCACGACGGCGAGCAAATGGGCAACCTTTACGGGCTTGTTGCAGCTACCTATACCAACATCGGCTTCGTGGTTTTTTACGTGGCCTGCATGATGGTACTGGCCTTCCACCTCTGGCATGGCTTCCAATCTGCATTCCAGACACTGGGCCTGAACCATCAAAAATATACCCCTGCCATTCATTTTTTGGGCAAGGCTTACGCAATCCTGATCCCGTTCGGACTTGCGATCATCCCCGTCATTTTTTATTTGCAAAATGGTTGAATGGCTAAATGGTTGAATGGTTTGAATGGTTGATAAAATATTCGCGGGACTCATGGTCATCGGATTTTTTACCAACCATTCAAACCATCCAACCATCCAACCATTTAGCCTTTTACCATTCAGCCAACTAACAATTCTAAAAAATATGAAACTCGATAGCAAAGTACCTCCTGGCCCGATGGACGAAAAATGGGTCGAATACAAAAGCAAAATGCCGCTCGTTTCTCCCGACAACAAAAGGAGATTGGAGATCATTGTGGTAGGCACTGGATTGGCAGGGGCATCTGCGGCTGCATCCTTTGGCGAGCTGGGGTACAAAGTGAAATGCTTCACCTTTCATGATAGCCCCCGGCGGGCGCACTCCATTGCTGCGCAAGGTGGGATCAATGCCGCCAAAAATTATCAAAACGACGGCGACAGTGTTTACCGCCTGTTTTACGACACCGTAAAAGGAGGAGACTACCGCAGCCGCGAAGCCAATGTCCACCGCCTCGCCGAGGTGAGCGTCAACATCATTGACCAGGCGGTGGCGCAGGGCGTCCCCTTTGCCCGTGAGTACGGCGGCACTTTGGACAACCGCTCCTTTGGCGGGGTACAGGTCAAAAGGACTTTTTATGCGCGGGGGCAAACGGGGCAGCAATTATTGCTCGGCGCCTACCAAGCATTGAGCCGGCAGATTTCACTGGGAACGGTCGAAATGCACAACCGCCATGAAATGCTCGACCTCGTAATGATAGATGGCAAGGCCAGGGGGATCATCGCCCGGAACTTGATCACGGGCAAACTGGAAAGGTACGCGGCCCATTGCGTGGTGCTTGCCACGGGCGGCTACGGCAACGTTTTTTACCTCTCCACCAACGCCATGAACTGCAACGTGACCGCTGCTTGGAAGGTGGTAAAAAAAGGCGCGCTGATGGCCAATCCATGTTATACCCAGATCCATCCGACCTGCATCCCGCAGTCGGGCGAGTACCAATCCAAACTGACCCTGATGTCGGAAAGCCTTCGGAACGACGGCAGGGTGTGGGTGCCCAAAAGCAAAGAAGATGCAAAGGCCATCAGGGAGGGCAGGAAAAAAGCCAAAGACCTATCGGAAGACCAAAGGGACTATTATCTGGAAAGGCGCTACCCCGCATTTGGAAATTTGGTGCCCCGCGATGTGGCCTCGCGCGCGGCCAAAGTTGCCTGCGACGCAGGCAACGGCATCGTGCCGACAGGTCTGGGCGTCTTCCTTGATTTTGAGTCGGCTTTTGAGCGCTACGGCAAATCAAAGGCCCATTCCATGAACCTGCACAACCCTTCCAAAGAGGAAATCAGGAAACTCGGACAGGCCGTTGTGGAAGAAAAATACGGCAACCTTTTCGAGATGTACGAAAAGATAACCGGGGAGAACCCATACGAAACGCCGATGAAAATCTACCCGGCTGTCCACTATACCATGGGCGGCCTGTGGGTGGACTATAACCTTGAGACAAACATCCCCGGCCTGTTTGCCCTCGGCGAGTGCAACTTCAGCGACCACGGCGCCAACCGATTGGGCGCATCGGCGCTCATGCAGGGCTTGGCCGATGGCTATTTTGTGGCCCCTTATACGGTTGGCCCATTCCTTTCTAAAGAAATTCGGACGCCAAAGTTCAGCACCGATACGCCCGAATTTGCGGAAGCGGAAGAAGGGGTGAGGGCAAGGCTGCAAAAACTGTTGGACAACAAGGGCAACCAGACCGTGGACAGTTTCCACCGACGCCTCGGAAAGATTTTATGGGAATACTGCGGCATGTCGAGAAACGAACAAGGCCTGAAAAAAGCTATCGGCATGATACAAGAACTGAGGAAAGAATACCACGAAGATGTGTTTGTGCCAGGAACGATTGACGAGTTCAACCCCGAACTGGAAAAGGCCGCAAGGGTGGCCGATTTCATGGAACTGGGCGAACTGCTCTGCGTTGATGCCCTGAACAGGTCGGAAAGCTGCGGCGGCCATTTCCGCGAAGAATCAAAAACCCCCGAAGGCGAGGCCAAACGGGACGACGAACACTTTAAATATGTGGCCGCATGGGAATGGGAAAATGTATCGAACCCGCCCATCCTGCACAAAGAAGAACTTACTTTTGAAGCCATCGAACTGAAAACACGGAGTTATAAGTAAAGTCGTGATAGATCGGAAGAGCGTC
>DROJ01000624.1 GCA_011321935.1 Bacteroidota bacterium
ATATTTATTGGGCTATATGATGAAATATTTATGAATACAAAAAGTGTATTTTTCGACCGAAATAGAATGTATGGGGCATTTGGGTTTCAGTTTCATGATACTGCAAGCGCACAGATGGGAATGCTTCACCAACGGGTCAATGATTTTGGGAAATGGTATTTTCAATTTGCTTTAATATTCAATCCTGATTTCAGGAAAAAAAATAATTAATTAAGTAACTACTCAGGTAGTTGCCTATGGTTTCACAACCCTGAGAGCTCGGGGAGCGCAACGTCAGAATCTGGGTTTTAACCCAAAACAAGCATAAATATTTTTTGGGTTAAAACCCAGTGTGTGTGTTGCCTGGCCCCCCGGTTAAAACCGGGGGTTAGTGAAAAATAAATTTCGAACCATCTGAGTAGTTACTTAATTTTTAAAAATAAAAAAATGCTAAAACACTTTTTAGGAAACAGCGCCAATTGGTATAAATATACAATAATAGGTTTTCTGGTTTTTAATATACTTTCCTTTTTTACATTGGGGCCAACAATAACCGCGTGGATATTTATTGCCGAATTTATATTTACCCTCGCAATGGCGCTTAAATGTTACCCATTGGTTTCGGGCGGACTGTTGGCCATCCAAGTGCTGCTTTTAAACCTTACCACTCCAAAAAATGCTTACCATGAAGTAGAGCAAAACCTCGAAGTCATTTTGCTTTTGATGTTCATGGTGGCAGCTATTTATTTTATGAAACCATTGCTGATGTTTATATTCAGCAAAGTATTTACCAAAGTAAAATCAAAACTGGCTTTGTCGCTTTTATTTGTAATCCTTGCGGCAGCCCTTTCCGCATTTTTGGATGCACTGACAGTCACTGCGGTATTGATAAGTGTGGGCGTCGGGTTTTATGGCGTATATCACAAAATACATTCAAGCGATCTTGATTTAGACCACGACGGAACTTTTGACCGAAAACAATTGAGCGGTGAAACCCTCGAACAGTTCCGTGGTTTTTTGCGGAGCCTCATCATGCACGGCGTGGTGGGGACAGCGCTCGGAGGTGTGATGACCTTGGTGGGCGAGCCACAAAATTTATTGATCGGCGAAAAAATGGGCTGGGACTTTATTGAGTTTTTTAAACAAATGGATGTGATTACCATTCCTGTTTTTTTTGCAGGGTTGCTGACAACTATAATTCTTGAAAAATTCAAGCTATTTGGTTTTGGGGCAAAGCTGCCAGGTATTGCCCGTGAAATAATAGAGAACTATACGTTAAAAGAGGATGAAAAAAGAACAGCAAAAGAAAAATACAGACTTATAGTTCAGGCTATATCCATGTTTTTATTGATCATTGGTTTGGCATTGCATTTGGCTCCCGTTGGGTTTATTGGTTTAGCGCTAATAATTTTCCTGACTGCATTTATGGGCATTACTGAGGAACATCAATTAGGCCATGCCTTTGAAGAAGCATTGCCATTTACGGGCTTATTGGTTGTGTTCTTTGTGATTGTTGCCATGATCCACGACCAGCATTTATTCAAACCAATTATCGAGTGGGCACTGTCAAAAGAAGCGGCTGTGCAGCCCGCCATGTTCTATGTTGCAAACGGCCTATTATCGGCCATCAGCGATAATGTTTTTGTGGCGACGGTATATATAAACGAAGTCCAAGCTGCATTTAATGCCGGAGAATTGTCGCGGGTGGAATATGAAAAATTGGCTATCGCAATTAATGCGGGAACTAATTTGCCGAGCGTAGCAACACCGAACGGGCAAGCGGCATTTTTGTTTTTATTGACCTCGTCGTTGGCACCATTGATTAACCTGTCATATGGCAAAATGGTGAAAATGGCTTTTCCGTATGCCATTGTATTGGGAGGCGTGGGGCTGTTGTGCGTTATTTATTTATTATAAAAAGGGAAGTTATTACTATATCTTTTTAATCAGCTGCGGTATATGCACAAAATGCTCACTCGGCTCCGCTGTTTTTTGTCATCCTGTAAGGATCTGTTCACGTTAGGGTAGCTGCTATTGGCTGCACTTCTAACGTGAACATATCCCTACAGGATGACAAAAACAACGGAGCCGGAGGGTTGGTTTATGTGCTTGAAAACCACGTTAAAACTAACACTACTCAAAAACATTTTTGATTTTATAGAAACACCATTTTTGATATATTTTAGGAATATGGCCATCAATTAAAACTTTGATAACTTTGCAGGGAATAAGCAGCAAATATTTATTTAAAAATTTTCCGAAAAATAATATTTGCAAACCTAAAACCCAACATCAATGAACAAGACGGCCATTATTACCACCCTCCTTTTTTTGCCTTTATTTCTTTTTTCACAACAAATAAACCCGGCATATACACCTGCCCCGGAACGGCTGCAAAATTCCGATAAAAGGAAGGCCATGCTGGAGCAGTCCCTCGTGAAAAATGTCCCTTTTAAGTCCATCGGCCCATCGGTGTTCAGTGGCCGCGTGGCTGATGTGGATGTCAGGCCGGAAAACCCCACTTTTTTTTATGTGGCCTATGCCTCCGGCGGCCTTTGGAAAACTGAAAACAATGGCCAATCCTTTACGCCGCTCTTTGACAATGAGGCGGTTATGAGCATCGGCGACATAGCCGTTGATTGGCCGAACAATAGTGTTTGGGTAGGTACGGGCGAGGTCAATTCGAGCCGTTCGAGCTATTCGGGCGTGGGCATGTTCAAGAGTACGGACGGTGGTGAAACATGGCAGCACAAGGGCCTGCCGGAGAGCCACCACATCGGGCGGGTGCTTGTCCATCCCTCCGATCCGAACACTGTTTGGGTAGCGGTTTTGGGGCATCTATATTCGCCGAACGAGGAGCGGGGAATTTATAAAACCACCGACGGCGGGGAGACTTGGAACAGGGTGCTTTTTGTAGATGAAAATACTGGTGCCATTGATTTGGTCATTGATCCACAAAACCCAAATATTTTGTACGCAGCCACTTGGCACAGGGAAAGAAGGGCTTGGGACTTTGTCGAATCAGGCGAAGGATCGGGCATTTACAAAAGCATAGACGGCGGCAATAATTGGACATTACTTTCAACTTCGGAAAGTGGTTTTCCAACTGGAAAAGGAGCGGGGAGGATAGGCTTGGATGCTGCGGTAAAAAACGGAAAAACAATTTTGGTAGCAGTCATTGACAATCAGAACAGGCGGCCAAAAGAAGACAAAAAAGAAAAGGGGCTGACCAAGGATGCCCTGCGGGATATGAGCGCCGAGGCATTTTTGAAATTGGAAGAAAAGGATATTGAAAAATATTTGAAAGACAATAATTTCCCCAAAAAATACACCCCTAAAAAGGTGAAAAAAATGGTGCGCAAACACGAGATCAAACCCGCCGCCCTGGCCGAGTACCTCGACAATGCAAATGCGCAGCTTTTTGATACCCCGGTGGTGGGCGCAGAGGTTTATTCGTCCGACGATGGGGGACTGACCTGGGCCAAAACGCATGAGGGCTACCTCGACGATGTTTATTATTCTTACGGCTATTATTTTGGACAAATAAGAGTGGCAAAGCAGCAGCCGGAGAAGCTCTATATTTTTGGTGTGCCGATATTGGTCTCCGAGGACGGCGGCAAAAATTGGCAGACCATCAACAGCCCCAACGTACACTCCGACCACCATGCCCTTTGGGTTGACCCTGCCCGAAATGGCCACCTCATTTTGGGCAACGACGGCGGCATCAATATCAGTTACGACGGCGGCGAAAACTGGGTGAAATGCAACACCCCGTCGGTGGGCCAATTTTATCATATCGCAGTGGACATGGAGCAGCCCTACAATGTTTACGGAGGCCTGCAGGACAACGGCTCCTGGTATGGCCCGCACACCTTTAAAGCGAGCACCCGTTGGCATGCGACCGGGCATTATCCATACCGGTCTTTTGCCGGGGGCGACGGTATGCAGACGGCGGTTGACACCCGCGACAACAACACTATTTATGGGGGCTTCCAATTTGGTTTTTATTTCAGGATAAATAAAAAAACGGGCAAGAAAAAACGCATCACTCCGAGGCATGAC
>DROJ01000625.1 GCA_011321935.1 Bacteroidota bacterium
GATCATCTCCCGGCACCCCTGCAAAAACAAAGCAAAACTGAATGCCTGGTACATGAAACGCCTCGCAGCAAAAGACCAAAGAGGGACACTAAAAGTCAACCTGGATGATTTCAGGCTTTGTTCAAGCTAGGGATAAACGAAAACAGCTTCTCAAAAAAAATTAGGCAGTGTATCAGATGTAATGCTTTTTTTTCGAGGGTCTCACGACACTCGCAAAGACCTGCCGTCCCTGCGGGACTAGGATGGATGGCATCATATCATAGTCCCGCAGGGACGGCATATCCTAGCGAGGGATGTGAACCCCTCGAAAAAAAAAGAAAAAAAAGCATTACATTTGATATACCGCCAAAAATTAAACTCCACTGGAAAACATATCAAAATGGCGGACTTAAATACCAAACAAAAAATACTGAACGCAGCCATCCATTTATTCAACACAAATGGGATGGCAAATGTACGGCTCCAGCAAATTGCCAACGAAATAGGCATCAGCCCCGGCAACCTGGCCTACCATTTTCGGAACAAAGAAGCGATCATCGAAGTGATCTGCGAAGACCTGTACGAGGAGGTGACGGAGATACTTTCCACCTACCGTATTTTCCCAAACCTGATGGACTTCGACAACCAGCTCAGCAAATACCTTTCTTTTATCCAAAAGAACCCTTTCTATTTTTTGGATATTTTGGAGATAGAAAGGCACTACCCCGAACTATGCTCGAAACGCCAGTTCCATATTGAAAAAATGATAAACCAGATCCGCAAGCGCTTTGATTTCAACCAGCAGCGGGGGCTCATCAAAGCTGAACCCAGCCCCGGCATTTACGATAGTGCCGCCAATGCAATCTGGGTCTTGATAACTTTTTGGGCACCGCAGAACCTCATCAGGGGGAAAAAAATAACCGCTGGCACAAGGCAGTTCAAAAAAATGGTCTGGGCACAGGTCTACCCTTATTTTACAAAAAAAGGGATCGCCGAATACAGGCAACTGATACTGCCTTTATTGGAAGAATATTCCTGATTGTGCAAAAAAGGGAATTGGTAATAAATTCCCTGAAAACCAAGATGGAACATCCCGCTGGCACCAACCAATACTATGGGCATGACAAATCTGATATGGCTAAAAGGCGGGGCATGTGGCGGCAACACTATGTCCTTTCTCAGTGCGGAACAGCCCACCGTCATTGAACTCGTCGCAGATTTTGGGATCCGAATTCTGTACCACCCTACCATCGCCATGGAAATAGGCGAGCAGGTCAATGAAGTTCTGAACGAGGCCCTTTCCGGCCGCATTCCACTCGATATTTTTGTTTTTGAAGGCGCTGTCGTCCAAGGCTCCAACGGCAAGGGCAACATGAACTACTTTGCTGGCCGCCCCATGAAAGATTGGGTGACAGACTTGGCAGCAACGGCCAAATATGTGGTGGCCATCGGCGACTGCGCAACTTGGGGCGGCATCATCGCCGTGCCGCCCAACCCCACCGAATCCACGGGGATGCAATTTCACAAAAAAGAAAAAGGGGGCTTTCTGGGAAAAACTTTCATCAGCAAGAGCGGCCTGCCGATCATCAACATCCCGGGCTGCCCGGCGCACCCCGACTGGATCACACAAATATTGGTTGCAATTGCTGTCGGAAGAATGGACGAAGTAGCCTTGGACGACCTCCAGCGCCCGAAAACATTTTTTACCGATTTTGTGCAAACGGGCTGTACCAATGCCCCTTCTTTTTTTGACAAAATAAAAGGCGGCTTTGGAAAGCGGGGCGGCTGCCTTTTTTATGAAGTCGGCTGCCGGGGACCGATGACCCATGCCGGCTGCAACCGCATTTTGTGGAACCGCACCTCCAGTAAAACCAGGGCCAACCACCCCTGCCTCGGCTGTACCGAACCGGGCTTCCCCCACCATGACTTGAAAAAAGGCAGCATTTTCAAGACCATGAAATATTTGGGTTTTTTACCAAAAGAAGTGCCCGAAGGGGAAAGTAAATTGAGGTATTATTTCAAAACGGGAATGAACAAGGCGCTGTCGGGAGGGGGGGGCAATGAGGGGTCGAAGTAAATATAGCCGACGCATGTCTGCAAATTTTTCTATATTTAATCCTCAAAACATTTGGCATGAGAAACATCAACTTGGACAAGATAGAAGGGCTATCAGGCATCACCTTCAAAGTCGGACAATTTTATTTTGAGGCTGCAGTTTATTCCTTGCATATTTGTGGACGCTCGGCCTTTTGGACTACACGCCAGTAAACGGTTACTGCAGTTTATTCCTTGCATATTTGTGGACATAATAGTGGTGTTCAATGCGAAGTTTTCGGAGATATTGGAAACATTGTTGAAATTATATGGGAAGGAAAAATGGAAGAAGACGCTTCCAAAAGTTGGCAGGATGAAGATGAACTGGTAGAATATGGAGCAAAAGCGATAGCGCTTCTATTAATCGAAAAATTCACGGAATATAAAGAATTCCAACGTTCCGCAAAAGGAACAGGAGCCGATTTCTGGATTGGAGAAACCGACGAAAAAGGTTTTGTAAATTATATGGCATTATTGGAAGTATCAGGAATGAAAAAGGAAACATCCGATAACCGTATTAACGCGCGAATAAACAACAGGATAAAGCGTTTGGAAAAAATGGCCCATAAAAATATACCCTACTATATTGTTGTGGTGGAATTTGCCAGCCCAAAATCAAAAATATCTAAAAATGAAAAATGATATAGTTTTAATGCACGAAATCGCCATGGAATTTGTCCATGAGGCAGAATTGGCTTATAAAAAAGGTGACTTTATGATGGCCAAACTGTTTTATCAAAAAGCATATGCCATTGAAAAAGAATATGCATTTAAAATTCCCAAGGACAAAAAATATGAACTGACCCGTTCTATTATATTCAGAAGTGCCGCCACCCTTGCATTGAACAGCGGGTATTTTGATGAAGCGATACAAATGGTTCAATCGGCATTGCGGGCAGGCACGCATCCGGCCATTGTTCCTGAATTAAAAGAAGTACAGAAAAAGGCCCAAAAAGAATTGAAAAACGGAACGGCCAATTCCATGACCAAAATCACGGGAACATTAATCGGTGCCGATTTGCCCAATAGGACGTTGAAAGTGCTTGGGCGGGATGGCCGACAATATTATGGTATAAGTGCAACAAAAGAGAACATCATAGAAATCGTCAAATCCTTTTGGACAAAAAAAGTCGAAATCAAAGGCAAAACCATTAAGGATGGAACGATTAATTTAGAAGGTATCAGACAGGTTGCTTAGAAAGGCATTTATCAAAACCCACCATTGCGGCAGAAAAGAACCGGGCGAGAACAATCACCCATTATATATAGCCCCAGCGGGGCGCTTATGTTTGTCAATGAACGCACAATAACATGGCCGCCCCGCCTCCGGCGGGCTGAAAAAACGGGATGGATTCCAATTTCTATTTCAAAACGGGCATCAACAAAGCCCTTTCCAATCCAGACGTAACTATTCAGCTTGCCGCGAATTGCGCTAATTGTCTCGAATCATTCATAACCATTTGTGGATTCATTCGTGAAAATTAGCGCAATTCGCGGCTATGAACGACCTGTGCTGAATAGTTGCATCCAGACAAAAGGAAGCTGTCAAAATAGCTTTTCCCTGCCTTGTTGAAATGGGGTTATTTGACTCGTAAACGACACCCATTTTCCCATCCAAAGCGCTTCACAAAACACTGCTTAGGCTTTATTTTCTAAAAATTAGGCATTTTTTTCTAAAAAAAATTAGAAAACGCTTTCTAATAAGGGGCTTGTTGCTATATTTGGCAATTCTATTCAAAAATGAAATAGGATTTTGTTGTTTTCAGCAACACGAAATTTTTCAAACTAACGATAAACTTCCTTCAAATTATGGCAAATGTTTTATGGTTACAAGGAGGGGCATGCAGTGGCAACACCATGTCTTTCCTCAACGCACAAGAACCAACGGTAGTCGAACTCATCGTTGACTTTGGCATCAACATCCTTTGGCACCCGACCATTGGCCTGGAGATCGGCCACCAGGTAAGCGACTTGATGAACGACTGCATCTCCGGCAAAACCCAATTGGATATTTTTGTCTTTGAAGGCTCTGTTGTGCAAGGGCCTAACGGGACGGGCAAAATGAATTTTTTCGCCGACAGGCCCATGCAGGACTGGGTCAGGGACTTGTCGAAAGCCGCCCAATTTGTGGTAGCGATAGGTGACTGCGCCACTTGGGGGGGCATCCCTGCCGTTCCTCCAAACCCAAGCGAGTCAACGGGCATGCAATTTCACAAAAAGAAAAAAGGCGGGTTCATGGGAGCAGGTTTTGTATCCAAAGGAGGCCTGCCGGTCATCAACATACCGGGCTGCCCGGCACACCCCGACTGGATCACCCAGATTTTGGTGGCAATATCAACGGGCAGGATCGGCGATGTGCTGGTTGACGAATACCACCGGCCAAAGACCTTCTTCACCGATTTTGTGCAAAACGGCTGTACCAATGCGGTCGCCTTCAGCGAAAAAGTAGATGGCCATTTTGGAAAAAGGGGCGGCTGCCTCTTTTACGAAGTAGGCTGCCGCGGGCCAATGACCCGTGCAAGTTGCAACCGGGTATTGTGGAACCGGGTAAACAGCAAGACGAGGGCCAACCACCCCTGCCTCGGCTGTACCGAACCGGGCTTCCCCCACCATGACCTGAAGAAAGGTTCTGTTTTCAAGACAATGAAATATTTGGGCTTCCTTCCGAAAGAAACACCTCCGGGAGAGCCTAAACTGTTTTACTATTTCAAAGCTGGAGTGGGCAAAGTCCTCGGCTCGCCGGACTCCGCCAAGGATTACGGCAATTCTAAATAATTTCACAAACAAGCAATCAACCGCCTTTGGCGGGTTTTAAATCAAAATAAAATGTCAGTAAAAAAAGAACTCAACATATCTCCTGTGGGCCGGGTCGAAGGCGATCTTGACGTAAAGGTTTATATGGAGAACGGCGTGGTCACCCGCGCCCATACGCAAGCGGCCATGTTCCGTGGTTTTGAAAAAATATTGCAGGGAAAAGACCCGCAGTCGGGGCTGATCGTTACGCCCCGTGCCTGTGGCATCTGCGGTGGTTCGCACCTATATTGCGCCTCTTCCGCCCTGGACGTTGCATGGAAAACATCCCTGCCGCCGAACGCACTTTTGCTGAGGGCCATCGGCCAGGCAACCGAAACAATACAGAGTATCCCGCGTTGGTTTTATGCCATTTTTGCGACCGACATGGCGAACAAGAAATTTGCCAACAAGCCGCTTTATGATGAAGTGGTAAAACGCTGGGCCGCTTATGTCGGCACTTCTTTTCAGGCAGGGGTCACGGCATCAGGCCGCCCTGTCGAGGTCTATGCCCTGTTCGGTGGGCAGTGGCCGCACTCTAGTTATATGGTGCCCGGCGGGGTGATGTGCGCACCTACTTTGAAAGACATTACCCGCGCCCATGCCATCATGAACCAGTTCCGGAATGACTGGCTGGAGCCGATTTGGCTGGGCTGCTCTATCGAGCGGTACATGCGCATCAAATCATGGGACGACATGATGGAATGGCTGAACGAAAACGAATCGCACCGCAACAGCGACCTGGGCCTGTTCCTCCGCGCGGGCATCGAATTTGGTTTGGATAAATTTGGCCAAGGCGTCGGTAAATTCCTCGCTTGGGGCACTTACCTCCACAAAGACAAATACAACAAGCCGACCATTGAAAGCAGGAACGCTGCGACCATTACGCCCTCAGGTTTTTGGGATGGCAAAAAATATTACGAAGCCGACCAAAAACAAGTGGCAGAGCATGTCAAGCATGCTTGGTACACCAATCAGGAAGGGGCGCTCCACCCATTCGACGAGCCGATCCCCACCCCCTCGACGGACTCCCGGAACCTGGAAAATTCCGATTTCAACAATAAATACAGTTGGGCAAAAGCCCCTCGTTTCATGGGCCATGCGGCCGAAACCGGCCCATTGGCAAGGGTCATCATGAACGCCAACCCGGCCAACGCATCCCACCAAATCCAAGACCCATTGTTTGGCGACATCATGGCCAAAATGGGGCCTTCCGTTTTCACAAGGGTACTGTCCCGCATGCACGAAGCGCCCCGGCTATATACCATGATAAATGAATGGCTGTCGCAGGTCCGTCTGGACGATGAGTTTTATATCAAACCAACCGAAAGAGACGGTATAGGTTGGGGCGCAACAGAAGCTGCCCGCGGTGCTTTGGCGCATTGGATCAAGATCAAAAACGGCGTGATAGAAAATTATCAAATCATCGCACCAACCACTTGGAACGTCGGGCCGAACGACGACAAGGGCAATTCCGGGCCAATCGAATCGGCGCTGGAAGGTACCGAAATCGAAGATCCGCACGACCCGGTGGAAGTGGGCCTAGTTGCCCGTTCTTTTGATTCTTGTCTGGTATGCACCGTTCATGCCCACGACAACAAGACGGGGAAAAAACTGGCGCAGTTCAAATTGTAAAATCGAAAATTCATGTGATCCATAGAAACCCGTCAATAAAAACTTGGCGGGTTTCTTTTTTTATAATTCCTTAATTCGGTGCTGTTCGACAATGTTAGGCCGTCTCATTATTGAGGCTGTCTCATAAGTAGTCGAGATTTGCTAAATTTTAAAAATTCAGCAAATCTGTTTTTAGTTCAAAATGAGCGCTTTACAAAAAAAATAAATTTAATTTTGTATCTTTTTAATCAGCCGAGGTAAATGCACAAAATGCTCACTCGGCTCCGCTGTTTTTGTTCCCGATTTTCGGGACAAGCTATCCGCTTCAGCGGAACTGCAATGTCTGGTATGCGAGGCTTCCCTCTTGACGTAGCAGTTCCGCTAAAGCGGATAGCTTGTCCCGAAAATCGGGAACAAAAACAGCGGGGCCGAATGCCGGTTGCGGAGGCGGGAATTTTTGTGTACTTACCCTGCCTTATTAAAATGATACTTAATTTTTTTAAAAAAAATTGACTTATGAGACAGCCCCAAAATTGGCCGCTTCCCTAATATTGTCGAACAGCACCCTTAATTCTACTTTGGCACTTTATATTTTCACTAACCCCCGCTTACCGCCAACTCCCACTCGAAATCCCTCCGGGATTTCGAGTGGGGGCAAGCAGTTATACTGAACCATAATAGGTTTTGTGCATTTGCCGCCGCCAGCCCCCGGCCCCAAAAGGGGAGTACCTGCCCTCGATGCACAAAACCTATTATGGTTCAGTATACTTTTTTTTAAATCAACAGGAATTGGCATCCCTAAAATTTTCAGTACTTTCCAGCATGGACAGCACAACCGATAAAATGACAAAAAAAACAGCAATAATGGGCTTTGGAAACCCCGTCCGTGCCGACGACGGCGTGGGCATTTATGTGATCGAACAATTAAAAAAACATTTAGGAGTATCGGAAGACCTCAGTATCTTCGATATGGGGACTTCTGCTTTTGAAGTATTGTTCAGCTTAAAAGGACATGAACGGATCATCTTGGTAGATGCCGTTATCAATACGGGCGAACCCGTCGGAACGGTCTATAAACTACCGGCTTCGGAAGTAGAAGAACAGGTGCAAGACGACCCGCATGTTTTCCTCCACAGCCTGAAATGGAGCCAAGCCCTTTCTTATGCAAAAAAAATGCTGGGCGACGATTACCCCGAAGATATAACCGTTTATTTAATTGCCATCGATAGCACAAAATTCAATGTAGGAATGACAGACCAAGCAAGGGAAGGAGGGGACAAAATCATAAAAATATTGGTAGAAGAATTTAGAAATTAGTAGATCAGTGATTAGTAGATTAGTGATTAGTGATTAGTGATTAGTGATTAGTGATTAGTGATTAGTGATTAGTGATCTACCAAAAAATAAAAGCTATGTTTATACCGCCCAACAGATTAAAAGACAATTTTGAATCGGATTTAAATATAGGGAGCGAGGTTCGTTTAAAATCATCGCACATACATATAGACAAGGAAATAGCCGCAGAAGTATTTGGCAAAGACCTCAATGTGTTTGTCGTTTATTATCCCGAAAAAAAATCATTGATGGTTTCGCCGGTGAGCAATGTGTTTTTTAAAAAACTGCACAAAGCGAGCCAGCACATGCTCAAAGACCGCAACTTGAAAGGGGACAAAACCATCGCCCTGCACGAAATAATTATTGACAACCAAATAGACGAAACCGACCGGGATTTAGAGTATGAACTGCAACCAGGATTGGGTATCTTAAATATAAAATTATAGACCAAAAGTCCACCGACAGAATTATGTTTAGAGCTTGTTGGGGATTTATATTCCGGTGAAAAAGCATCCCCCGATGTAAAATCGGGGCAGGCTCTTTTTTGATGATACTTTGTTGAAAAATCGGTCACGTAACTCGGCTATGCTTCCAATTTTTCGCCTCGTCTCATCAAAAAATTGACACTTTTTCACTCGAAATATAAATCCCCAACAAGCTCTTATTTCTCCAAATATTCCTTTTTATTCAACTCCCGATACTCCCGGAGAAAAAGGGGATTTGAAATTATTGAAAGAGGATAAATGGCTGATGGATACCGAGGTAAAATATTTGCTTCGGGAAAAGAAAAGCCAATGGCATTTGACGATGATTTATATTTCCATCGAAAACCCGTTAAATTTTATTTGCAGAAAAATAGACGTTTACAATTCTGAAAAAAAGCAACCACATTCGCCAATATTTTACAACGAAGTATCCGGAAAGATAAGAGCATGTTGGGGATTTATATTTCGAGTGAAAAGGTGTCATTTTTTTGATGAGACGAGGCAAAAAATTGGAAACATAGTGGGGCTACGTGACCGATTTTTCAACAAAGTATCATCAAAAAAGAGCCTGCCCCGATTTTACATCGGGGGATGCTTTTTCGCCGGAATATAAATCCCCAACATGCTCTAAAAGGGGTACTTTACAAACTAATAGAAATGCTTTCAATTTTTGCGACAACTGAATACCACAAACAGCTCAAACAAATTATCGGAAAAGAAGACCGCTTGGACGAACTGGTAAATATTATTGATATTTTAGAAAAACGCCCGGTCCCAAGTGCAAACAGTATTTTAATAAAAAAAGGGGAAATCGCTTTTCCGATTGATTGGTACAATATGCAGCCCCCCTTTATATTGCCGGAAGAGATAGAGCTGAACGAGGCCAACCTGCTCGGCATTGTTTTTTCAAAACTCAATAATTTTGAAAAGGCATATTTTTATTTAAAAAAACAAAACCCGTCGCTATTTAAAGAACTCGATTTCATCAACCGTTTGCAACAGGGAATCCCAATCGGCACCGACGAACTTGCTTCGCATTATTCCCCCTTTGAAGAATACCGGCTGATGCACAACCAAGCTATTTTGCGGCATTATACCGCAACGCCCGAAAACTTTGATGCCGACAAGACTGTATATTTTTACGAAGAAGCAGTCAAGTGCGCACCCAATGAAGAATACCGCGCATATACGTCCCGCCAATTGGCCCTGCTTTTTATTGATTTGCAACAGGCGCAAAAAGCCGTTCGGGTATTGGAATCCCTCCATAGTCCCGACCTTTCAAAAGAAGCAAAAAATGAAATCAAGCAAGCGGTCAGCCAAGCATGGATGCAGCAATTGACGGTGCCATATGATACCGGTTTATTAAAAAAACTCAAAAACACACTTTGGGAAGTTTTGCAGTTTTATGAGCAGGCCAACCGGAATGCAGAAGCAGGTTTATTATTATTGGACGCTGCACATATTGCCAACATATCCGAAAGTTTTAGCGAGTCATTGGGCTATGCGACCAGGGCCATCAATATATTTGAAGAAGAAGGATTGGAGGAATTGGCGGGGAATGCCCATTTGCGAAAAGGGACACTTTTATATACTTGGGCACAAAACGGCAACCCCCAATTTTTTAAACCTGCGGTTGAAAGTTACCAGAAAGCATTAAAAATATTCACCAAAGAAAGCGCCCCAAATGTCTTCGCAGATATACAGCACCACCTTGCCGTTATATTTACCGACATGCCGACCGATACAAAGAAAAAAGGGCTATGGGCAGGCGTGGCCGTATCGTCTTTTAACGAAGCGCTGGAATTTTATACCAAAGAAAAATACCCTTACGAGTATGCCATGATCTGCAATAATTATGGAAATGCTTTTACAAAATTCCCAAAAGCTGTCCTTTCCGATAATTTCGAAAAGGCACTTTTTTATTATCAGGAATCTTTGAATATCCGGACGGCGGCCTATCCGTATGAGCGCGCCATTACTTTGCTAAATTTTTTGGAAGCGAGCTGGAACGTAAGTAACGGCTCCGGTGATTTTAATGAAGAACGATATTTGGATATGGTCGAAAAAGCCGAGGAAGTGAAAACCTTGGTCAATGAAAAAGACATGATTGCAGAAGCGGAAAAACATTTGGCCTTGTTGAATGATTTAAAGCAAGCGGTGACTTGATTTTCCACAATTTTTATCTCGCTCAATCTACTGTTTTTTGGCACATTGAGCAGGATATAAATTTTTTACAATTGTCTGGTTTTTGTATTTTTTCAGCATTTGGTCTTGTTGAACCAATAAAAACAAATAATAATTAAATGCACGAAATATCCCTCGTCCGCAGCATATTCAATTCCCTCGAAGATGAATTTTCAAAAGAAGATTTGGAAGGCCTGGAAGCCATAGATTTAAAGGTCGGATTATTGTCGAATATAGAGCCCTTATTAATGCAAAATGCTTTTGCAGCGGTGACCACGGCAGAGGAAAAATTCCAAAATGTAAAATTAAATATCGAGACCGTTCCCATCGAAATACATTGCGGCGACTGCGGAAAAAATTCAATTATCGAAAATTATAAATTCGCCTGTGCCACCTGCGGAAAACCAAATAATAATGTGGTGCATGGGACGGAACTCTTAATCCACCAAGTTCATTTCCGGGAGTAAAGAGGCGATGCCTTTGGGTGTGGAGTGTGGGTGGAAAGGCGTTGCCTCGACCCGAAAGAGGCAACGCCTTTCCCCCCGCACCCCACACCCAAAGGCATCGCCTCTATCCGGCAATTTGGCGGAATCTGCCAAAAAAACAAGGTTACAGCCACAAAGTAGCGAGTATTTGGCTGTAACCCTATTTTTTTTAGAGTTACAGCCAAATTCAACTAAAACAGCGCCCAATCTTACCTCTTCCCAAAGGCCCCTTTTTCCCTCAGCCAATCATACCACTTCTCCATCCCCTCCCCGGTGGTCGCCGATAGTTCGATAAATTCCGTGATATGGCTCACCCGCCGGGCATATTCTTTGGCCTTTTCCACATCGAAATTCACATA
>DROJ01000626.1 GCA_011321935.1 Bacteroidota bacterium
AATAGTTACAATTTTCCTGCTTGCCATCCGCTCCTAAGTCCTTGATTTTCAGCACATCTGCAAAAATGAGAAAACATTTGGCGAAAATGAGAACGTCCGGCCGCCCCCTTTTGCCCCACCTTTGTGGAAGCCACTCACAAGGCAATCAAGCATAAATCCAATTATAGTTTATCAAGTGTTTCCTCCGGATGAAGCTGCCGGGCGGGAACGGGCATGGCCATGCCATTTTCAAAACCAAATGAAAATACAGGCTTCAGGAACTCAATTTTTTCACTTTATCAAAATTCGACAGAACATGAAAAATTCAACCGTACTCCAATGGCTGGCAACGGCCCTTTTTATCCTTAGTTGCCCCCTCCTTTTTTACGCCCAAAACCTATTGTCCAACCAAAGTTGTGAATCCGGCAGCACCCCGCCCGGCAGCAATTGGGTGGAAGTATCGGGCGGGTGGACATGTCAGGCAGGGTCAGGGGTTTTTCCGCCAGCGCAAGATGGCAGTTATCTTTTTTTTGCGGGTACATCCACTCCGGCCGAATTGCGCCAAGATGTGGATGTGAGTGGCAATGCCACCAACATTGACAGCGGAAACCAAGAGTATGTCTTCAGCAGCTACGTCCGGGATTATTCTGGAAACGACCAGTCGCAGGTCATTGTGGAGTACAGAAAGGCCGATGGCACTGTGCTCAGTACCTATGACTCAGGCCCTTATGCGCAGTCTGCAAGTTGGCAGAACATCACAGACACACGGACGGCCCCGGTCGGCACGCGGGTCATTCGGGTGAGGTTGATTAGTCTCCGACAGGCCGGAAGTGACAACGATGGCTACCACGACAATGTAAGCTTGACGCTGGGCTCGCTGCTGCCCGTCGAGCTTACCTATTTCGGGGCAAAAAATATGGGGCAAAACACCCTGCTCACTTGGCAGACCTCTTCCGAAACCAATAATGCCGGGTTCCAAATACAGCACTCCACCAATGGAAGGGACTGGAAAAACCTCCAATTTATTGATGGCCGCGGCACTACGGACAAAGAGCAGGATTATTCCTACCGACACCTCGCACCACAGGCAGGCATCAATTATTACCGCCTCCGGCAAATGGATTTCGATGGTGCCCATAAGTTTTCCAAAACAATATCCATTTCTTTTCATGGAAATGAAAACGGCTTTTCATTGTTGCCCAACCCGGTCGGCAACGGCGGCAAACTGAGCGTCCGGTTTGACCATGAGAACGAGGGCACCCTCAATGTTTTCAGTTTTACGGGACAGCGGGTTTATCACCGCGCTGTCAATGAAGGACAACTGGATTTAAATGTCCGGCTCCCCCATTTGCCGCAAGGCATATATATGGTGGAATGGCTGACGGGGCAGGGCAGGTTTGTGGAAAAATTGATGATTGAATAAAAGCAAAGCCAAATGAAAACAATTCAACAGTTTATTTGCTCCACAATGATTTTTGGCAATTTGGCAGTTAGGCACTTAATGCCGGGCCATTAACTTCTGTCGAATTTGTTTTATCATGTCTCCTGGATTTCTTCCGGCCTTAAACCTTATAAATTTGAGTTCGGAGAAATTCGGGGACTGACTATAAAGGTAAATATTGATAATGGGGTAAGGGGCCGTCCACGTTTACTAAACTTTAAAAGTTTAGTAAACGTAAAAACGTAAACGTGATTAAATTGTGAATTTATATTTTGGGCAAAACCTAATCCCCGGCCACCGTATTTTCCAAATACTCTTTCGGGTTTTTCCCGAAGCGTTCCGTGAATTTAGTGGTAAAATAAGAAGGGCTTTCGATGCCCACTTCATACCGGACTTCGGCCACCGTGAGGAAGCGGCGCTTTTCGAGCAGTTGCCGGGCTTTTTGCAAACGTATTTCGAGGATGAAATTAACGCTCGAAAGCCCCGTCGCTTTTTTGATGATGCGGCCGAGCGACCGTTGGCTATATCCGATGTTTTTGGCGAGGTCGCTGACTTTGAACTGTCCGTTTTCGAGGTTTTCCAAAACTATGTGCTCGGCCTGCCGGAGCAATTGTTCCTCGGCAGATTCGGGCACATCTTCTTTTTCGCGCCTGTTTTCTTTTTGCCAAATATCCCGCTCCGATTTGTTTTTCAAGAGGTTATGGATGCGCACCAATAATTCGGTTTTGCTGAACGGCTTCGTAATATAATCATCCACGCCAAGTTGCAGCCCTTTTATTTTATCATCTTCCAAAGCGCGGGCGGTGAGGAAAATAAATGGCGTATGCCGGAGGTCTTTGTTTTCGTTGATTTTTTGCCGCAGTTCAAAGCCGTCCATTTCCGGCATCATCACGTCGCAGGTAATGAGGTCGAAATTTTTTTTCTGTAAAATATCCAAACCTTGTTTTCCATTTCTGGCCGTGGAACAATTATAAGCGGGCGAAAGTATATTTACCAGATAATCGCTCATTTCCGGGTTGTCCTCGATAATGAGCAATTTGGGTTTTTCATCGCCGAACAATATGGGGACATAATTGACGGGACTTGTTTTTGCCTTTTCCGTTTTTTCCATTTCAATGGCCTGCATATTGCCTTCCGCTTCTTTTATCGGCATATTTAAATTAAATATGCTTCCCTTCCCCAGTCCGCTCGAAACCGTCAAATCGCCACCGAACAAACGCGCCAGTTCGCGCGCCAGTGCCAGCCCGATTCCGGTGCCGCCCTGCATGGGCTCGTCCTTTTGCCCCGACTGGTAAAAGCGGTCGAACACTTTTGGCAAATCATCGGGATGGATGCCTTTGCCCGTGTCGCTGATGTCCATTTTTAACCGCCCGTCCATAATATCGGCCGACAATGTTACCGACCCGCCGGCCGGCGTATATTTTATGGCATTGGCAATTAAATTGTTCCCGATTTTTTCAAGTTTTTCAATATCGGTTTTAATAAACAAATCCTTTTTTATATTACTTTCAAAAACCAGTTTAATGCCCTGTATTTCCGTAAGCGATTTAAAGGAAAAAAATATGCGCCGCAATAATTGGTCGAGGTTGGCCACCGATTCATTGAGCTGCAATTTGCCCGATTCGAGTTTTGACAGGTCGAGGATTTCGTTGACGAGGGTGAGCAGTTTTTTGCTGTTGGAATGGGCGAGCTGTATGTCTTTTTTCACGCGCGGGGTTTTGGCCTTTTCCATTGCATTTTCGAGCGGGCCGGTAATCAGCGTGAGCGGGGTGCGGAGTTCGTGGGATATATTGGTGAAGAACTTGGATTTGAGGGAGTCGAGTTCGAGCAGGTTAGCGGCCTTGGCCTGTTCGAGTTCGAGGGCAGCTTCGGCGGCTTGTTTTTTCCGGCGCTGGTTTTGGTAGTACCAAAAATAAATCCCAGATGCCAGCATCAATGCGATTATGCCGCCAAAAACAGTCCTGTTTTGAATTGTTTTTTGGTGGGCGATTTCCAGTTGCTGGCGGGCGATTTTTGCTTCTTTTTCGGCGGTTTCATATTTGGCGGTTGTTTCTGCAATTGCCGCTGTTTTTTCTTTTGTAATCAAGCTGTCCCTTGCGACAAAGCCAGATTTCATCACTTCAAAAGCTTTTTTATGCCTGCCTTTTTCAGCCAATACCGGCCCTAATATTTCGGCAATAGTTGGCATTTCTTGCGTAAAATTTTCCTTTTTAAAAAAATCATAAGCCGGGTTTAAATAATGTATTACGCTGTCGGCCATGTTCAATTTATTGAATGCCATGCCCATATAAATATATGCCTGGTTGAGGTTGGCCTCATCTTTCGTTCTCTCGGAAACAAGAATGGCTTTCCTGAACCATTTCAAAGATTTCCGATATTCTTCCTTTTTGAAATATGCTTCGCCAATTCCCCGGTAGGGTATAACGTTCATGCTTTCAGAAGCATATAACTCATTGGCAACATTTATTGCTTTTTTATGGTACACAATTGCACTGTCTAAATTTTCATGTGTTTTGGCATAACCTCCATATGCCATTACCAGATAAGGTTGGTAATTTATTTTTTCGAGAACATCAATGGCTTTTTTGTAATACTCGTTGGCTTTTTCCTGGTTTAAAATGGTTTCGTACAAAGAGCCTATATTGGAGTAAGTGCCCCCCAAAGCAATTGAGTCTTTTTGCTCCGACACTATTTTCACCACTTCAAGGTTAAGTTCCAATGCTTCGTTTGGCCTGTTGGTAAAAGAATATAGAGGGGCGAGGAGCCGCATGAACTGTAAGCGCCATTTATGGCTGTTTTCCTTATCGGCTATTTCTGCACCCTTTTTTATATATCCTTCTGCTTTGTCCAATTCCATCGTTCCTTGCATTCTTACCCGTGCCATATAATAATACGATTTCATCACAAGCTCTGGTGACTGGATATTTGGAATTTCAAGAAGAATAAGGTCGGTATATTTTATGGCTTCCGGTATGTCTATGTTCAGGTACTCCAATGATAGGTTGACCAATAGGTCTATTTTTTCATCAATCGGCGGGTCTTTTTCCAGTTCGGCCTTCAAGCTGTCAACCACGGCCGTTTGCCCAGTTACATTTCCAAAAGACAAAAGGCACAGAAGAAAAAAGGGGATTGTAAAACGGTTCATTTGTTTGTGTTTATTTTGAAAAACAGGTTCGTTCAAATGTGTCTGCCGATGAAAAAGACAAAGCAGCAGCAGGGCGAGTGGGCGTGGTTTTTCATATGTCAACAATATTTCTGCGCAAAGGTACGGTTGAAGTAGCAATTTCGTTTAGAATTTTTTGGGTTGCCGGGCGGGATACTGATAATACACAAGGTAAGGGGCAGCTTTAAAAAGCTGTATAATACCGAAGCTTTTATCGAATTTCGGAAATAGCTTTTAGGGCTGGAAGCACTAACAGGTTGAGAGCCCCATTGGCCACAGTCTAGCTGGAGTCTCTATCGCTTCAATTTTTTGCAACACTTTTATTATTTTTGCAAATATTTTTTTTAAACAGATTAC
>DROJ01000627.1 GCA_011321935.1 Bacteroidota bacterium
CAAAGTGGTCAAAAAGAACACAAAGAAGCCAAAACCAGCCCCGAAAACATAACGGTCAAAAAATTATATCGGACAGTATGGGCGAACTCTCTGCCTGATCCTTGAGGCAGAAGGTTTCCCTGTGCGTCCAAAGTCTAAAACCATTGTCCTTTCATTCTTTTGCAAGCGGCTGATAGGATTTTTGGTAGCTGGCCCAGGGGGTTTTCAGGTATTCGTTGCGGCCAAAATAGGTGATGATCTGCTCGAACTGTGCGGGGTCTTTGTAGCCGGGCACAGGCTGTATGACCCGCATGTTTTCATCCAAAAAAACGACGGTCGGATAGCTCAGGCGGCCTCTCAATATCTCTGCCGCCAATTCGTGGTAACCGCGCCTGCCACTGCTGACATACTTATAGGTCTTGCCCTTGAAAACAATATTTTCTTTTTGCTCTGCATTGAACTTGATGGGGTAAAAATGTTCGTTCACGTACTTGGCGATATGGGCTTGCTGGAAGGTGCCCTTGTCCATGCGCTTGCACCAGTGGCACCAGTCCGTATAGACATCCACCAGCATTTTTTTTTGTTCAACTTCTGATTTGGCGAGTGCCTCTTCCCAAGTGAGCCAATGTATTTGGCCTTCGGCTTTGGTTGTCGCCGAGGTTTTGGGTACGGCATTTTTAAAAGAAAAAACAGCGGCGCCGATAAGGAGGACCGGTAAAACAATGAATAGCTTTTTCATTTCGAGTTTTATTGTTTACGACTGCAAAAATAGCACTTGGGGAACACAACCAGCAAGAAAAATATGGCCTCTCCCACCTACTTTAATGGAAGTTTAACGAATCAAAAAGGCCGCCTCCTGTAAAGGCTGACAAGATCGCCCGCCACCGGCCACTCTTTGATAATTTGCCCGGGGATTTTGGGGGCGGCAATTCCGCTTTCCAAAGTTTTGTTGCCCGTGAAAACCAGCGCTTCGTCCCACAAACCTTGCCCGACAAACTGCTGCAAAGTATATGCCCCCCCCTCCACTATCAAGGAAGTGACCTTGTTTTCAAACAGCTTTGCCAGCAAATTTGGCAGCAGGTTTTCATCAAATTTTATTTTTTGAAAAATACAGTTTGGAGGCAGGCCGGCAGGCGGAGTTTTTTCAGTAACGACCCACGTCCTTGCCCCCTCTCCAAAAACGGGGTTTCCCGCAGGGATATCCAGATTTTTGTCCAAAACAATGCGCAGCGGGGAGTGGCCGAACCAGAGCCGGTTGGTCAATTTTGGCCCGTCGGCAAGGGCCGTGTTTTTACCGATCAAAATGGCATCGGATTCCGAGCGGAGTTGGTGGGCGAGGCGCTTGGTGAACAGGTTGCTGATCCATACCTGCCTGCCCCGTTGCCCCATGAAACCATTTTTCGTTTGGGCAAATTTCAACTGGACAAAGGGTCTTTTTTTTGCAGTAAACGTATTCCTGAAAGCACTGATTTCCTTGCCTTTATCTTCCATCACCCCATGTATCACTTCAACCCCTGCCCGCTGCAAAACAGCCACTCCCCCCCCCTTGACCCCCGGCGTTTGGTCAATGCAGGAAATGACCACTTTTTTGATTTTGTTCTCTAAAATCAGGTTGGTGCAGGGAGGCGTTTTGCCGTGGATGCAGCAGGGTTCGAGGGAGACGTAAAGCGTTGATTTTTCGATCAAGTGGCGGTCTTCCGGGAAGACGTTTTTCAGGGCGTTCACCTCTGCGTGCGCCTCTCCGTATTTCATGTGCCAACCCTCTCCGATGATGCGGCCTTGATGCACCAAAACAGCGCCGACCATGGGGTTGGGCGACACCCTGCCGGCGCCCAAGCGGGCGAGGTCGAAACAGCGGGACATGTAGTGGTCGTGGTTCATGATCGTAGCCACCCTCCCGAAATGCTTCGGGATTGGGTAGGCTCGCTAAATTTGTATGAACGTCCCGTCGGGACGTTTATTCAGATATTTTTTTGGCGGTGTATCAGATGTAATGCTTTTTTTCTTTTTTTCGAGGGTCTCACGACACTCGCTAAGATCTGCCGTCCCTGCGGGACTATGATAGACAGGCTTTCCACCTAGTCCCGCAGGGACGGCATATCTTAGCGAGGGATGTGAATCCCTCGAAAAAAAAGCATTACATTTGACACACTGCCATTTTTTTTCAGCCTACCCAATCCCGAAGCATTTCGGGAGGGTGGCTACGCAAGGCTACAAAAGTATCTATTCCCTGTGCAAACCCCGCATCAAACAACTCCTAATTTTCAGGACAAACTATTCGGGCAGTTTTAAATCAAAGCTACAACCTTCCACGAACGGCTTTTGTCTATTAAAATACCAATTTCAGCGCAAGCCCCTCCGATTGACAACAAAAATTCAGACTTTCGCACCCTGTTCATTAACAATCAAATTTTCAATATGAAATATCTCTTTTCAACGTTTTTCCTGTTCTTGGCGGGCAGTACTTTCCTGTGCGCCCAAATCAACGAAATCAAATTTGAAGAATACGATCTGGACAACGGCCTGCATGTCATTTTGCATGAAGACCACTCTACCCCGATTGTTGCCGTCACTGTTTTGTACCACGTAGGTTCAAAAAACGAAAAGGCCGACCGCACCGGTTTTGCCCACTTTTTCGAGCATCTTTTGTTCGAGGGGTCTGACAACCTCAAGCGCGGCGATTTTGACAAATACGTGCAAGGTGCAGGCGGCGTCTTGAATGCCAATACCACCCAAGACCGCACCTTTTATTACGAAGTGCTGCCTTCCAACCAACTCGCCCTCGGCCTGTGGCTGGAGTCCGAAAGGATGCTCCACGCCAAAGTGGAAGACAAAGGCATCGAAACCCAACGGCAGGTGGTAAAAGAGGAAAGGCGCCAACGGATAGACAACCGCCCCTATGGCACCGTCATCGAAGAGTCCATGAAACGGGCCTTCAAAGTCCACCCTTACAAATGGCCCGTCATCGGTTCGATGGAGCATTTGGACGCTGCCGAGGAGCAGGATTACAAACAGTTTTACGCTGACTTTTACATCCCCAACAATGCCACCCTGTCCATTGCAGGAGACATTGACAAAGAGCAGGCTAAAGAGTTGATCAGCAAGTACTTCAGCACCATTCCGAAAGGCAAAGATCCCTACCGGCCAGATGCCGTTGAACCACCGATGACCGCCGAGGTACGGGACACTGTTTACGATAAAATACAGCTCCCGGCCGTCATACAGACCTACCGCATCCCGGCACAGGGAACGAAAGATTTTTACGCCGTGAGCATGGTGGGGCAGTTGCTTTCGCAAGGTGAAAGTTCGAGGTTCTACAAGGCATTGGTGGACGAGCAGCAGAAGGCCATCGCCGTCGGCAACTTCCCGCTGCCAATGGAAGACCCCGGCGTTGCCATCGCTTACGGCATCTGCAATGCAGGAGTTGACCCGGCAGACCTGGAGGCCAGCATGGATGCCGAAATCGAAAAAGTGCAAACAGAACTGATCTCCGAAAAGGAGTTCCAAAAACTCCGCAACCAAGTGGAAAACGATTTTGTCTCCGCCAATTCAAGGGTGGTCGGCATTGCCGAAAGCCTCGCCAACTACCACACCTATTTTGGCGACGCCAACCTCATAAACACGGAGATAGACCGCTACCTCAAAGTGACCCGCGAGGACATCCGGCAGGCGGCAAAAAAATATTTCAGCAAAAACAACCGCGTGGTGCTTGATTATTTGTCGGATTCCATGAAACCGACGAAACCTTGAAAATCAAAATAGCTTGTCCCGAATTCACTTCGGGAAAAACCAAAACAGCCTTGTTTTTCAAACTACTGGTACAAATCGTAATTAACTAACCATTTAGTTTTTGGTTAAATGCCACATTATCAGGGGTTTGGAGGACTAATCACTAGTCAACTAATTACTAATCACTGCACTACTTCCATTAAAATTTTCAAAATGAAAAATAAAATCCTTTTCCTTTTTATAGCCATTTTGGCACTGCCATTTGCCGCCACTTCGCAGGAAGATTTCAGGAAAACAGCCCCTGCGCCCGGCCCTGCGCCAAAAATAGAACTTGGCCAAGCCAACCAAATCACTTTTGCCAGCGGCCTGAAAGTCATCGTGGTGGAGAACCACAAGCTGCCCGTCGTATCTATGCAGATGTTCGTGGACATACCGCCCATCCTGGAGGGGCCATCGGCCGGTTACGTCAGCATGGCTGGCGAGATGTTGAGCAAAGGCACCACCACGCGCAGCAAAGCAGATATTGACGAGGCCGTTGATTTTATCGGCGCCTCCCTTTCCACTTCGGCCAACGGCGTGAGGGGCCGCTGCCTGTCCAAGCACAAAGAAAAACTGCTGGACATCATGGCCGACGTGCTCTTCAACCCCACCTTCCCAGAGGAAGAATTCGAGAAATTGAAAAAACAAAACCTCTCCGGCCTCGCCCAAGCAAAAGACGACCCCAACGCCATGGCGGCCAACGTCTCGAAGAGAGTGAGGAACGGGAAAAACCACCCTTACGGCGAGGTCGAAACGGAGGAAACCATCAGCAACATCAAGTTGGAGGAATGCAAAAACTTTTACAAAACCTACTTCCAACCGGGCATTTCCTACCTCATCATAACGGGCGACGTGCAAAAACAGGAAGCCTTTGACCTCGCCTCCAAATATTTTTCAAAATGGGAAAACACGCCCATCAAACTGGTGACCTACGACACCCCCGAAAAGCCCGAAGCCACTACCGTCGCCTTTGCCGACAAACCCGGCGCAGTGCAGTCCGTTATCAACATCACCTACCCCGTTGACCTAAAACCCAATTCGCCCGACAACATCAAGGCCAACGTCATGAACACCTTGCTCGGCAGGTACTCCGGCAGCCGCCTCAACATGAACATCAGGGAGGACAAGGGCTATACTTATGGCGCTCGTTCCTCGCTGAACAACGACCCCGTAATCGGCTCTTTCACTGCGTTTGCATCGGTAAGGAACGAGGTCACGGACAGCTCCATCGTTGAATTTTTGAAAGAAATAAACAAGCTGCGCAATGAAGAAGTGTCGGAAGAGGAACTGACGAGAGTGAAAAATTACATGACAGGCAGCTTCGCAAGGGCATTGGAAAACCCCGCCACTGTTGCCAGGTTTACCCTCAACACCGCCCGCTTTGGCCTGCCAAAAGATTACTACGCCACCTATCTCGAAAAATTGAGCAAGGTGACCGCAAAGGACGTGCAACAGATGGCCCGCAAGTACCTCACCACCGACCAAGCCTACATCGTGGTGGTCGGCAACAAAGACGAGGTAGCCAAAAAACTATTGCCGTTTTCAAAACAGGGCCGCATCAATTATTACGATGCCTTCGGCAATATCATCGAAGAAGTCAGTATGCCGGTGCCTTCCGGCGTGACCGCCGAAACGGTTCTTTCTGACTACCTCAACGCCGTCGGCGGAATGGACAAACTCAACAAAATCGAAAATGTGGTGATCGTCATGGAGGCAGAAGTGCAGGGCATGAAAATCGAATCTACCCTCTACCACATGGCCCCCAACAAGCTCTCCACCCTGACCAAAATGATGGGCAACATCGTGCAGCAATCTACTTTTGACGGTACCAAAGGGGTGAGCATCGCAATGGGCCAATCTGAACCCATGAAAGGGAAAGACCTGGAAAACATGAAAATTGACGGGCATCTTTTTCCCGAAAGGTTTTACAAAGATTTGGGCGTAAAAACAGAACTCAAAGGCATCGAACTGGTGAATGGAAAGAAAGCCTACCGCATCGAAATAGTTTATCCGTCGGGCACAAAGAAGACCAATTATTTTGACATGGAAAGCAGCCTGAAAGTTAAAGAAATAGAACACAAAGGCGAGGCCCTTATTACCAATGAAATCGGTGATTACCAAGAAGTGGATGGCATCCAGTTCCCCCACTCTATCACTGTGAACGGTGCCATGCCCATCCCCCTTGTCCTGAAAACTACGGCGCTGGAGGTAAACGCCGGGATCGGCGATGACCTTTTTAAAATCAATGATTAGTGATTAGTAGATTAGTAGAGCAGTGATTAGTGATTAGTGATTAGTGGAGCAGTGATTGACCAAATCGGTTCATTTTGATAAAATATTGGCTTCGATGACTAATCACTAATCACTAATCACTACTTTACTAATCACTACTTTACTAATCACTACTTTACTAATC
>DROJ01000628.1 GCA_011321935.1 Bacteroidota bacterium
CTGAGTCAACGCCTTTCCACCCGCTTGCCCATCGCAAAGGCATCGCCTCAAAGCGCCTGCCGAACAGTTTTTGATAAAAAGCAGGCGTCCCTCTACCCATTTTTCTTTTTTTTCGCCTTCGGTCCAAAGGACTCCTATGGAGCAAATGGCAAAGTAGGCTTGGCTTGAATTTCAGAGAAAGGCCAAATATTTCTAAGCAACCCAACATCATATTCCCAATGGCTCATAAAAACATTTTCAACTATTCCGTTCTTCCCATCCTTCTTCTTTTGCTCGCTCCCGTTATGTCGAGGGCCAGCATTGTGGTACTGAACGGCCTCACCCACCTCCACGACGTAGTGCCCGGCGAAACCTACCGCGGGGTCATAGAAATTCAAAATACCAAGGACGGCGAGCAAACGGTCAAGCTCTATCAGCGCGACTATTTTTTCCGATATACGGGCGAGGCATTTTACGAAGAACCGGGCAGCCAAGATCGCTCCAATGCAGCGTGGATTGACATCAGCCCCACCTATTTTGTTTTAAAAGCAAAAGAAAAAAGGAGTGTTTCTTATGAAATCAAAGTGCCGGATGATGCTGAACTGAACGGCACTTTTTGGAGCGTTATCATGGTGGAGGGGGTAGCGCCTATCAGTGAAAATGATTTGAAAAAAGGGCTGAACGTGCGCACCCAGATCAGGTATGCCGTCCAAGTGGCTACTACTTTTAACAAAGAAGGCAACCGCAATTTGACCTTTTACGATGTGGCCGTGGTCAAGGAAGATGGCCAAACTTACCTCGCCGTTGACATTGAAAACAAGGGCGACTTCCTGTTCCGCCCCGATGTTTCTGTTGAAATTTTTAACGGAGAAGGCCAATCGCTGGGCGTTTTCACTGCCGTCAAAAAAAAGATATACCCTGAAACTTCCGCCCGTTTTTTAATGGAAATAGAAGGCATCGGCACAGGCAATTACCAAGTCCTCGTTTTGGCCGATTGCGGGGACGAAGATGTCTTTGGTATCAACCTCCCGCTCGAAATAACGGATGACTAAAATTGGCTGCATATCCTTCTTCCTCTGCTGCTATTTGCCATTTGCCTTCGGCAACGGGATACTCGTCGAGCAAGCATCGGCAGGCCTTGTTTCGGGCGAACCGGGAGAGGTGGTCACTGTTGTCCTCCGGGTCGAAAACGAGACGGGCGAGGATATGAAAGCAGTCCCAAGTTGGCAACTGCCCGATGGTTGGCAGGCCATTTCCAGCGGCCAGCCCTTTTCCCTTCCTGCCAAGACTTCCATTTTACAGCTTTTCAGCGTTCACATTGCGCAGCAAGCAAAGGCGGCGAGCTTTCCGTTGCAGTACCGGGTTTCCCATTTGACCGACCTGGCCTTTTCGGGCACGGCCTCTTTTCAAATAAAAGTAAAAGAGATAAAAAAGCTGAATTTGATGGTTGCGCAAGCACCCGAATTTGTGGTGGCAGGAGAGGAAGTTTCTGCCGATTTTGTTTTGCAAAACCTCAGCAACAAAGGGCACCACATCAACCTCGTTCCCAAAAACTGCCTGCTCGAAGAAAACGAACAAATTTACCTCGAAGCCAACGAAACAAAGGTTTTGAAAGTACGGGCAGCCACCATGCCGACCCTCCGCCACAGCAGCCGCGTTTTTATGAAAATCCATGCGAACATAACCTCCGACCCCGACGCCAAAGCATATGCTTCGCGGGTGGTCAGGGTGTTGCCGCAGGCGGGGCAAGAGATGACCGAAATGCAGCATTTGCCCGTCAGGGCGACCCTCAGCCATTTGTTGCGCCGCTGGAAAAACGGGCAGTCCGTTTCTGGTTTTCAGGGGGAGCTGTATGCGCAGGGCAGCTTGGACGAAGCGGGCAAAAACCAAGTCGAACTGCTGCTGCGCGGGCCCAACCAATTCGAGCTCTCGCAGCTTGGCCGCTACGACGAGTATTATGCTTCTTTTGAAAATGAAAAAGTATATGCCCACCTCGGCGACAAGACTTACACTTTGACCCCGCTGACGGAATTTTCCCGTTTTGGGAGGGGCATTGAGGCGAGCATCACCGACGGCGGCGGCTATGAATTTGGCGGCTATTACCAACGTCCGCGTTTCTTTCCCGGAGTGGAAGAAGAGACGGCGGGCTATATCCGTTTTCATTATGCGCAGGGGCAGCAGGTGGGCTTCAATGCGATGCACAAAAAATACAGCGAGGGCAGGGGAGATGCGGTGCTGATGAGCCTGCACGGCACTTATCAGCCCTGGGGCCACACCTCTTTGGAAGGAGAAATTTCGCGGGGGCATTCGCGCACATCGTGGGGCAGCGCCTTCCTTTTGCGGGGTGATTCAAGGCCCTTGAACAAGCTGCATTTGGCCACCAATTTTATTTATGCCGATAAATTTTACCCCGGTTATTTCACCAATTCCATCAGCTTTTATGCGCAGGCAAGTTACCAGCTTTCAAAGAGGTTGAGCCTGCAGTTGCACCTCAATCAGGATGAGCGGAACGCGGCGCGCGATACCCTTTTTGGGCTGGCGCCGTGGTCGAGGCTTTATCAGTTTGGTGCCGGCTACAAGCTCGACGGAACGACCTCCCTGCGGGGCTATCTCCGCCACAATGAACTGAAAGACCGGATGCCGGGCAAAAAATTCCATTTCAAAGAAGACCTGCTGCGCCTGCAATTGGTAAAAAACTGGAACGGCTTCCGGCTGTCGCTGACAGGGGAGACGGGCAAAAGGGAAAACCTGCTGAAGCCCCCGCCACAACGTTTTGCAAAGACAAACCGGGCATTTTTCAATATAAATTACCGCATCTCGCAGCGGCTTTCGGTCAATGCGATGGCGCAATATTATTGGTACAACCGCTTTTCGGAGAGGAAAGACCGACAATGGATTTTTGGCGGGGGAGTGAACAGTATGCTGACCCCTTTTACCCGCCTGCATTTTTCATTTCAAAACAATTATCTGCAGGAAGAATATTACCGCAACCGCAGTTTGCTGGACTTGGATTTCAGCCATCAATTTGGAAAAAGGAAAAACCACGAGTTTTCTTTCTCCTGCAATTATACGCTGTTGCAGCGCACCCAAGAACAGACCGATTTTTCATTGCAGACCAATTATTCCTGGAATTTTGGGCTGCGCACGCAGGGCAAAAAAGCGAGCCAGGGCGTTTACGGACAGATATTGAACAAGGGCGCCAAAACGGTGGAAGGGATTTTGCTCCACCTCAACGGCAGGCAGGCAATGACGGACAGCAATGGCAGTTTTTCTTTTGAAAACGTGCCGCCCGGCAGGTACTTTTTGATGCTCGACCCGACCACTATCAACCTCCACGACATAGCCGATGTGCCGATCCCGATGGAGGTAGTTGTCGAAGCGGCGATGGACAAAACGGTTTCTTTTGGCCTGACCCGGAGTGCCAATTTGACGGGGAAAATAGAGCTTGAACCAGAAAAAAAGAAGACGGGACTGAGCAATAAAAAAGGCGGGCAGATGATGTTCATGTTTGAAATGACCAACGGGAAGGAAACCTACCGCCGCATTTCCGGAAAGGGCAACCAATTTGAATTTACCGACCTGCGCCCCGGCAAATGGACTTTGCGAATTTTGAACGATGATGGTTACAGGGGGCTTTATTTTGAGCGGACAGAGTGGGAACTGGAACTTTTGCCAGATGAAAGCAAAGAGTTGAAAATCAATCTCTTGCGAAAGAAACGTAAAATAAGATTTCAAGATCAGCTATCGCTGACGAGTTCGGGGGATTAGTTCAAGAAATGACTGGGTATTGGTAGCACAGCGTTCACGCTGTCCCGGCAAACGACGTTTACGTCGTTGTAAACTTGCCCATGCACAGACGTAAACGCCTGGGGACGGGACAGCGTGAACGCTGTGCTACCAATAAACAACACAGGCTCAAATGAGAAAGCCACCACTGCTCATATTGCTGTTTTTAATGACTGCCCATTTTGCCGCTGCGCAAGTGGCAACGGATGACCACGACTGCACTTTGACCATTCCCGAGATCGCCCTGCTCGACATTGAGCCAAATATTTCCACTTTCACTTTGAGTTTAGATGCACCGACCGAGGCAGGCGAACCCGTCACTACCTCGGCCAGTAGCAGCAATAATTCCAAATGGCTCAACTATTCCTCCGCCATTGCTTTTGGCGCAGCGGCGAGGTCGGTCAGTGTGCAGGTGACCAACGGCATGGTGCCGGGCGGTTTGAATTTAATGATTTCGGCTTCGCCAAATTCGGGCAGCGGAGCGGGCAGTTTGGGCATTCCAGTTGGGCCGGTCAATGTCAGCAATGCAGCGGCTTCTTTGATAACGGGCATCGGCGGGGCATATACGGGCGACGGCAGCGGCAATGGGCACCGGCTCACTTATTCTTTGCAAATTACCGACCACGGGCAGCTCGATTTTGATGAAAGCGTTTTGCTCGAAATCACTTTTACGATTACTGATTAGTGCAGTTTTTTAAATACATATTAATTCCCGTTTTGTACCTGCTGTTGGCAGGCCGTGCCGACGCGCAGATATTTATCAATGTGACCGGGGAGTGGAACTATTCTGTTTCCGTCAATGACATTACGGAAGCGGGAAACGATTTTCAGGGTACTTATAGCAGCGCTTCCAACCAAGTTTTGATAGATGTGAGGCAGCGGAATTTTTTTTTCGACCTGTTTTTCAACTATAATTGGCGGGTGGATATCCGTAAAAGCGATATTGACTGGCATCCCAATTTGGTGCTATCTGCCAGGCGGACGGGCAATGGCAGCCCATTGTTTTTTAGTGGAAATGTGAATGGCGGCACTACCTATCAGCAAGTGAGCAATGCCAACCAATCTTTCTTCAGCGGCAACAGGTCGAGGCTCGACATCCCCGTTCAATACCGCATCTCCGGCGTTTCTGTTTTGCTCCCTGCCAAGGCTTATACGACCACCGTGGTCTATACGGTTACCGACCTGTAAGCATTTCCAAATTTGATGAATGGCTGCCTCAAAGAAATGCTGCCCGTCAATTTATCTTTCATAAAACATGGGCTTTGTGGCATGCCTATCAAATGAGGAGATGGTTGCTATTTTCGAAAAGAAGAGGCTTTCTTCTCGCCTCGTTTCCCCGATATTCGACTTAAATGCAGAGAAAAGAGATGAAATGGCAGTTTAGGCCACTAACATTTTGAAAACCGAATTGTTATTTACGAACTTCACAGTTTGTTTGGTCTTAGGCTTTCCGGTTGAATTTAAAAAACCATCTCAAACCGCAGGCGGCCAAACGACAAACCAATTTATTTAAATGGCAAATAAACAACCGTCCAATAATCCACAGGACAAACCCAACGGGAAGAATTTCATGGGAGGCAAAGGTTTTTCTTGGGTCTATTTTCTCTTCATCGGCATCCTTCTTTTTCAAGCCCTGTTCTATTTCATGCAGCCACAGCCTAAGGAGATGCCTCTTTCAAAATTCAAGAGAGAAGTTTTGAAAAATGGGGACATCAACAAAATAATTGTTGTAAACAATAAAGTAGCCGAAGTTTTCCTAAAGCCGGACCGCTTGGGGCAAGGCCCTTATTCAGACATCAAAAAAGGTACAGAAGGCCCCCACCTCCGCGTGACCATCGGTTCGTTGGAGAACTTTGAAAATGTGATAACCAGCGCACAAAAGGATGCTGGTTCTGACAGCCTCTTTGACATAGAGTACGAAGAGCGGACGGACTGGGTGGGCAACCTCCTTTCTTGGATGCTGCCCCTGCTGCTCATCGTTGGCATCTGGATGTTTTTCCTCAACCGCATGAGGCCGGGCGGCGCAGGGGGCATGAACCCTTTTGATTTTGGAAAGTCTTCGGCAACGGCTTATAAAAAGGACACCAGCAGTACCACCTTCGACGACATTGCAGGTTTGGACGAAGTAAAAGTAGAGGTAAGGGAAGTGGTCGAGTTTTTGAAAAGCCCCGAAAAATACACCAAGCTGGGAGCAAAGATCCCAAAAGGCGTTTTGTTGGTCGGCCCTCCCGGTACCGGGAAAACATTGCTTGCCAAAGCAGTGGCCGGCGAGGCAGAAGTCCCTTTCTTTTCCATGTCGGGTTCTGAGTTTGTGGAGATGTTCGTGGGGGTAGGTGCATCGCGGGTCAGGGACCTTTTCCGCAAAGCCAAGCAGAGCGCACCGAGCATCATTTTTATTGATGAAATAGATGCCATCGGGCGTAGCAGGGGAAGGGCGGCTTCTTTCCAATCGAACGATGAAAGGGAGAACACCCTCAACCAATTGCTGACCGAAATGGACGGCTTTGGCGTGAATGCGGGGGTGATCGTACTGGCAGCGACCAACCGCAGCGAAGTCCTCGACCGGGCATTGATGCGCCCCGGCCGTTTTGACCGGCAGATATTCCTCGACATGCCGACCTTGTTGGAAAGGAAAGCCATTTTCAGGGTGCATACCAAGCCGCTCAAACTGGCCGAAGATTTTGACCTCGAAACAATGGCCGGGCAGACGCCGGGCTTTTCTGGAGCCGACATCGCCAATGTCTGCAACGAAGCGGCGCTGATCGCTGCCCGAAAAGGGAATGAATCGGTGCATATGCAGGACTTTTCAGACGCCATCGACAGGATAGTGGCGGGGCTTGAAAAGAAGAGCAAGATCATTTCAAAAGACGAAAAAAAGATAGTGGCCTACCACGAGGCAGGCCATGCCACGGTGAGCTGGTATTTGACGCATGCGAGCAAGCTGTTGAAAGTGTCCATCGTGCCGCGCGGCAAGTCGCTGGGTGCAGCCTGGTACTTGCCGCAGGAGCGGTCGCTTTATTCTGCCGCTCAATTTGAAGACCGGATCTGTGCCGCCCTGGGAGGCAGGGCAGCAGAGGAAGTGGTGTTCGGAGAAGTGACTTCCGGTGCGTTGGACGACCTCGAAAAGGTGACCAAGCAGGCCTATACCATGGTGGCCTATTATGGGCTGAACAAAGAGATCGGCAATGTCAGTTTTTATGACAGCACTGGCCGGAGCGAAAATTCTTTTACCAAACCATACAGCGAGGCGACTGCCCAAAAGATAGACCGGGAGGTGAGCAAACTGGTAGAAAGGGCTTATAAAAGAACCAAAGACCTGCTCGTGGAACACCGGGAAGAACTGAACAAACTGGCAGAACTGCTTTTGGAAAAAGAGGTGGTACTGAAAAAAGATTTGGAAAAACTTTTCCACATGCCCGAAGGAAAGGAGGGCAGCCCTGTCTGAGCTGGTTTCAACCCGCAGGCAGTGCCATGTTTTACTGAAAATGCCATCCCAAATTTAACGTTGGGGGGCATTTTTTTTCGGATTGGCGTTTTGCGGCAGCAGAATAAAATTTTGTATATTTGTCGCCCCGCTTGTTTTTTACAATTAAATGACCATATCAGCTCATAATACTTTAATATATTCTGTTTGCCTTGTGTGACTTTATTACCTGAACCCGTCAATACCTGTGAGCTTTGAAAAAAGTTTTTCAAACGAAAAAGCTGGCAGATGAACACAAGGATTTACGGTTTCCAGAAATATTAAGGAACATGTGCGAAATAACTACGCAATTTCTGCGGCCTCTTTTTGCTTCTGACTTTGTTGGCAAAACAGTTACGTAGTGGTACAAATCGTAATTAAGCTAACCATTTAGTTTTTGGTTAAATGCCACATTATCAGGGATTTGGCGGACTAATCACTAGTCAACTATTTACTAATCACTGCAGTAACCCCACTATGCGCCTATTTTACCGCCTCATCAGAAACAAAAATAACCTCACAAAAATTACATGCTTATTTCGCACACGTTCCTAAAATTAAAATACTATGCAAACAAGTTTCAAGAATTACGATGCGGCCGAATTGTTGGAAAAGGTTGAAAACGATTTGGGCATCAACTTGAACACGGCTTGTCAGCGCACTCAGTTTCCATTGCCGAAAAAGATAGGGGAAGGCAATATCACCACTTACCTCTTTCGGGACGGCGTTTCGTTATTCATGTTCAACGGCGCTTTGACCCATGATTGGGAATGGGAGTTCGACTGCGAAGAAGACTCTCCTTTGTTTGTTTTTTTCTCTTTGAGCGGCAGTGTCGAGGATGCAAAGAAAGCAGAGAAAGACCACTTTGTTTTAAAACCATTGGACACCTTGATGGTTGTCCATCCTGGGGGCAGTTCCCGGCGCAGCATTATTTTCAAAAAAGGAGAGCCGATCCTTTTGAGTGTACTGCGGGTTGACCCCCAAAAATTCTTTGACAAAAAAGCATGTTGCCCAGCAGATATTCCAGAAAAAATGCGGGTATTGCTCTCGCTGTCGGGCGAAGAAATCAAATGTGTGATGCCGCCCGGGAGGTTTACTCCAGAGGTGGCCCTGATAGTCAAAGAAATAGCGGAATGCCCCTATTCTGGCTTGATCCGCACCACTTTTGTGGAAGCTAAAACAAAGCAGCTTTTGACTATATTTATGCAGCAATTGGAACTTGGCCAACCTAATGAAGGCAAAAAAGCCCCCCTTGCCAAATCGGATTTATCGAAAATAGAACAGGCCAAGCACATCTTGACCAGTGACCTGCAAAACCCCCCGACCATAGAAATGCTTTCCCGCAAAGTGGGGCTGAACCGGCAAAAACTGAAGAACGACTTCAAAACCATTTTTAAAAAAACCATTTACCAATACCTCATTGACCAGCGGATGAAAATGGCCCGGCAGCTAATGCTGGAGAAAAAAATGTCGGTGCAAGAGGTAGCGGTAACGGTAGGCTACGAAAATGCAAGCCACTTTGCCCGCCGTTTCCAAAAGCATTTTGGCATTCTGCCCAGCCAGTTTTTGGCGATGACCTGGCGCAAAGGGCAGCAGAATTAGGGGGCAGGGAGAAAAAGGAAATTTCCGATCAGGGCATTTTTATTTCCGATTGGAATGGTACGACAGGGGCAACAGAAGATAGCTTTGCGGCTTTCTTTTTAAAAATACCCTTCACCGACAAAATGCTTTTCCAGTCCAATACTACTGCCTTTAATAAATTGGATGCCTTTAAAAATTGGACTGCTCAAACAAATAAACATAAAAAGGTCAAGAGGCCTTAAAGATTTGGTTTTTTGGGGTTAAATAGGTGGCTGCCCTTTATTGGGCGGCTGCCTTTTTTGAGTGTCCCTAAAATACGCAAGATTTTTCTCGAAGCGTTGAAAGCGTCTGCCTACTCCTGTAGGTGGGCGCTTATTTGTTACACTCAGGCCCCTTGAAAAAAAGCATTTCCTTTGGCACACCGCCCATTTTATAAAGTAGGCAATCCTTTCCAGGCCAGTCCTTTGCCCCCTGTTTTAATAACTTCTACACCACCTATTTCCTCGACCCATTCTCCCATATTTTTCAAAGTGGACGTATAAGTGGCCTCCGGGGCAAAACCCAGTTCGCTGCGTATTTTTGAAATATCGAGTACCATATCTTTGGTAAATGAACGCACCAGCAAGGGGGTGACACCGCCTAACTGAAACAGGGCAAGGCCTTTCAGCAAGCCTATCGGTATCCGCCGTTCTTTCAATGTTTTTCCATACAATTGGCGGGTCAGTTGCCGCATGATGCCTATCAGGACATAGGTCTGGCTGTCGGCCACGTTGTAAATGTTCACCCCTTTTTTTGCAGGTTTTTCCAAGCAACATTCGAGTGCTTTTGCGAGGGTGCTGTAATGGGTGAGGGAGAGTTTCACTTCCATTTTGCCGGGGCAATATAAAATGTCGTTGTGTACCAGTTTGAGCATGCGCGGCAAAATGACCTTGTCGCCCGCGCCATAAAGCGCGCGCGGCCGCAAAACAAAACAAGCGGGGTGCCGGGTCGTTTGTAAAAGCATTTCTTCGGCCTGCAATTTCGATAGGCCATAAGGTGAAAGTAGTTTGTTGTCTTGTTGGCCGGCGAGGTTTTCTTTTATCGGTTGGTCGGTAGGTAAATAGACCGAAGAGGAGGAGATATGGAGAAAGACCGGGCAGCCGCGGGCAGCTTCGGCTACATTTTTTGTACCAACGACATTGGCCTCGTAGAGGTCTTTTGGTTTTCCTTTGTCATCAGAAAGTGCGGCGGTGTGGATGCAGGCGTCGGCCTGCGGGAACTGGCATGGGCGGGTGATGTCGGCCTGCAGGTAAGTGGCAAAACGGAGCAGGCTTTCCGGTGGTTTTTTGACTCGCCCACTGGCAATGACCTCGTGTCCTGCTGCCGCAAAATGACGGGTCAGGTAAGCCCCGAGCGAACCGGTGGCACCGGTGATGATAATTTTCATGGAGTAGCTGTTATTTCAAAAAAAAATCTAATTTACGTTTTGTTACCGTTCCTTATGGAATTTCAATAAAAAAAATGCAGCGAATACTTAGCTCCTCCTCCCTTTCGGAAAAACCGGAAGAATATGGCGGCAAAGCTGCCGGCCTGTTTGTTCTCCGCGGGCACGGCTTTTTGGTGCCGCCTTTTTACCTGTTGTCCTATCAGGTTATCAGCGGCATAGTGGCCGCCAAAGTGGATACTTCCCTGCTGGTCGCAAAGTGGATAAAAGAAAACGGCATCGCCGCTGCTTCCCGTTGGGCGGTCCGTTCGAGTGCCCATGTGGAGGATGGGAAAGAGCAATCATTTGCTGGGCTTTTTACCTCGCGGCTCAACGTGCTCCCTTCCGGACTGGCCGGGGCCATCGGCGAGGTGGTCGAAAGGTACAGGGAGGTCAGGCAATTAGAATACAACCGTTTTGGTGATTTTGAATTTGCCATCATCGTTCAGCAGATGTTGCAGCCAGATTATGCGGGGGTCGCCTTTTCGCACAATCCCCTCAATACGGAGGAGGAAGTTAGCCATATCAACATCGTGCCCGGGCAGGGCGAGGCGCTTGTTTCGGGCAAGGCCGAAGCATTCATGGTGACGCACGATGGCAGGCGGTTTTCCTTTCTCAACGAAACGGATAATTTTGTTGGGGAACAATTTGACGGCAGTCATATAATAGCTGTCAGGCGGCCGGGGAGCGAGATAAAAAAAGCCGTCGGACCATTTTTGCCGATGCTGGTCAAAGGCCTCCGCTCCCTATCGCAGCTCAAAGGCCATCCAGTAGATGTAGAGTTTGCCATAGTTGCCGGCCGCCTTTATTGGCTCCAGGTGCGCCCCATCACTAGTGGCCGGAAAGAGCAGGTACTTGCCATCTGGGACAACTCCAACATCACCGAAAACTACCCCGGCCTGACCCTGCCCCTCAGCATCAGCTATACGCGCCGGACTTATTGCAAAGGATATACGGGCATGATCCGTTTTTTGGGAATGAGCGACCCGCAGGTGGAACGAAACCGACCATTGCTCGAAAACATGGTCGGGGGAGTAAACGGCTCAATGTATTACAACATCACCGCTTGGCAACAGCTTTTGTACCAATTGCCGTTCGGCAAAAAAACCAGCCGTTGGATTACCCGGATATGGGGCATGGAGGATGCCCCCTTCGTCCCCCCTGCTGCAAAATCTTCTGTGCTGGGTTTGTTTCGGTTGCTCGGCCATTTGCTGCATTCATTTGTTTTTTTTAAAAAACATAAACGCCGTTTTGAGGGTATTTTGGAAGAAACCATTGCCTCTTTCGACCCCGGACAACTTAAAAACAAAAGCCACGAAGAACTGATCGGGCAGTATTTTATTTTGGAAAAAAAATTGGGGGACAATTGGATAGCGCCCCTGCTCAACGGCTTTTATGCCCTTCTCTTATTTACTTCTTTGAAAAAAATATTGCGCCGCTCGCGGCTGTCCCGCCCGCACCCCAATTTTATCAACGACATCCTTTATTCGCAGGGCGATGTGGTCTCGGTGCAGATAGTCAAGGACTTCCAACGGCTCATCAGTTCCGTTCAGGGGGACGAGGCGCTCTGGCGGCTGTTCCGAAAAACCCCGGCAAACGCACTGCCCCTTATTTTACAAAAAAAATACCCCGCGTTTTGGAAGGATGTTTCACGTTATATCGAGCGCTTTGGAGAAAGGGCGCAGGAAGGCGAACTGAAAATGGAAACCTGCAACTACAAGGATGACCCCGCCCTTTTTGTCGCCTTTCTCCAACAAAACGCAGTGGCCGCATTTGACAGAAAGAAAAAGGATGTTTTGGCCTTTGATTACCGACAGGTCATCGGGGAAACTTACGCTTTCAACCCATTGAAAAAAGCAATCTTGCTCCAGCTTATCAAAGTAACCATCCCCCGTATAAAAGACCGCGAAAACTACCGCTTCGCGCGCACCAAATCCTTTCATGTGGTGCGCCACCTGTTTCGCGCGATGGGCAGGGCGGTTCACCAAAAAGGTTTTACAGATGAAGAAGCGGATTTTTTGTTCCTCGAATTTGATGAACTGACCGACCCCTCCCTCGCCCAGGGGTACAAAAAACGGATAGCAGCCAGAAAAGAGGAATATAAAAAATACAAAAACCTCACCCATGCCCCCCGCTATATTCAAACCCTTTCAGGATGGAAACCTGTTGAAAAGAGGGCCACGGCCAATGCCAAAAGTACCCTCTCTGGGACGGGCTGTAGCAGCGGCATCGTTACCGCAGAGGTGGTAGAGGTGACGGGGGCAAGCATGGACAGCGGAGGCCTTTCGGACAAAATACTTATTGCAAATCATTTTGAACCGGGCTGGATCCACCTCTTTGCGCAGGCCGCCGGGGTCATCTCCGAACGTGGCAATTTGTTGAGCCACACGGCCATTCTTTGCCGTGAAATGGGCATCCCTTCCATCGTCGGGGCAAAGGGCTTGATGGTGGCCGTGAAAGATGGCGACCTCGTTCAGATGGACGGGGCTGCCGGGCAAGTACATCTGTTGAAAAAAAGAGATGCCCGGCCAACAACAACCGCAACAAAACAATGAAAAACGACACCACTTGCCCATTTTTTTCCCTCGCCTCCGCCATGGCCAAAACCGAACTCTCCAACGAAGAGAAAGACCGCTGCGCGCAAATGCTGCGGGCAATGGAAGCACCGCGCCAGCAGGTTTTTTTTGATTATTGCAAAAAATGGAAAGTAGCGCCCATGCTGCACACCACGCTGAAAAAAAACGGCTGGCTGCCGTTGCTCCACTCTCCCGTTGCGCAGCAGTTTGCCGCTGTCCATCAAAAAGTACAGCACGAAAACGAGCGGAGGAACAAAGAGGCCGTCCTGTTTTTACAAGAGTTCAAACGCCGTGGCATCGAGGTGGCGATACTGAAAGGCAACCTCTTTATCCACACTGTTTACCATGATACGGGCTATAAAAAAATGAACGATTTCGACCTCCTCATCCACCCGAAAGATTGGTCGCAGGCGCAACAGGTTTATGATGACCTCGGATATATCCCGCTCGGTTTTGGGTGGGGCGGGGAAAAAGAGAAACCTGCCAAGTTCAGCCATGTCGGCATGTCGTTCATCAGCCCAAATTACCGTTGCATCATCGGTACGCAGTGGGGGCTGAAATCGCCGACTTCGCGTTACCGGGTCAATATGGAAGAGCTTTGGGCGAACACCCGGCCATTCGATTTTTACGGCGTGGAAGTCCGGCAACTTTCGCCCGGACACAACCTGTTGCACCTCATCCTCCACATGGGCGTCCATAAATGCGGCATCCGCGATTGCATGGACGTGTTCAACCTGTTGCTCTCCCGGCCGCATTGGGACGAAGACCGCCTCGCTGCCCTCATTCACGAAAGCAATGCTACCACAAAGGCTTATTTTACGCTTTGTTTGGCCAACCTTTGTTCCGGCACCCTCAGCCCTTCGCTGCTTGCAAAACTAAAACCCCAAACCCGTGGCTACATCTCCAAACGGCTGGAGAACAGGCTGCGCCTGCACGTCAAAACGGGCGATTTCCAAGATGCCTACCACGACTATTTCCAGCAAATAGAAATCAACCTTTTTTATTTTAATATTTTTCCCAAAACCCATCACAAAGCCGCGCGTTATTGGAAAATCCTGCAACTTATTTTTTGGCCAAAACAAGAGATGGCACTCCGCTTTTCCGACCTCCCGCCGGGGCATTCTTTTTGGCAAAAAACAAAAGCGCGGGCAGTGGCCCCCTTTCTCGTTTTTTCGCTCATTGCCGAAGAAATAGGCTGGACGTTCACGCTGCTTTTATTTGTAAAATTGGGCTTCGACCTGCTCGCTTCGCTCAAAAATTATTTTATAAAAAAACAATCCTATTTTGCATATTTAAAAAGCCGGGGCATTGACCCCGCAGATATTCAGAAAGCGGTGAAAAATATTCAATAAAGGAGCGTGGATTTCCAAATCCGATCTGTTCACTGCCGGGTCGGGGGAATCCGGCCCACCAATAGTCACATGAAAAAAATCATTTGCATAACAGGTCTCGACGGGGTGGGCAAAAGCACCCTGACCGACGCACTCGCTCAACAGTTGCCGGGGGCGCAGCCCGTCAATATCTGGGATCTTTTTGAAAGCCAAGCACCCTGCCTGCCCTTTAAATCGAAACGGGACATTGATGATTTCCTTTGCCTGCTAACGCCCGGTTCACGCCTGCTTTTTCTTGCTCATGCACTCAAATATGCGGTGGATACAGCGCTGCAAAGTGATGCCTCCATCCTCGTGATGAATGCTTATTTTTATAAATATTTTGCCACTGAAAAAGCCCTCGGCGCAGCAGCGGATTTGATAACCTCGCTGCAAAAAAACTTCCCGCGCCCCGATGTTGTCATCCAATTGACCTTGCCGCCTTCAATGGCCGCAAAAAGGAAAAAAACGTTTTCCCGGTATGAATGCGGGCTGAGCCAAAAGCCAGACAATGAAGGTTTTATCGCTTTCCAGCAAAAGGCCCAACAGGCATGGGAGGGTTTTGACAAAACGGGTTGGCACTTCCTCGATGCCCGTAAAATGCCGAAGGACTTGCTGGGCGAAGCCCTCGGAATAATTTCACAAAATATTGACATTGGCCTATGAAAACAATCCTGATTACGGGCCTCGACGGTTCGGGCAAAAGCACTTTGTTGGCGCGGTTGCAGGAGCAACAGTCCACCGCTTCTTTTGAAATTTTATTCGCTCCGCAAATAGTCACCGAGGGCTTGGCGGGCGACCCGTCGTTGATGGCGGCGGCGCTGTTTGTCAATGCGCTTGGCGCAGAAGCCGACCGCCTGGAGTTGCCGCAGTTCAAGGCCATTGCACTTTTTGCTTCGATGCTCCTCTTTCCAAAACTCCTTTTGGCCAAGCAGGAAAAGAACCCAAAAACCATTTTTTGCGAACGTCACCCGCTGATTGATACCGGGGTGTATGCCCGCTTTTATGCCGGAAAACTTGGCCCTAATTCCATTGACCCAAAAATACTGCAAGACCTCGACCGACGGTTTCCGCACGAACTGCAATACTTGCTTGGTCTTCTCCCCATACAGTATCGCCCTTCCGACCGTTCGGGGTTGGCCGCTCATTTGATGGACTTTATTTACCAATGGTTTTTTATGAAAAAAAAATATGCCCCCGCCGACCTGCAACTGCTTTTTGGGCTGCCCCTGCCCGATTTTATTTATTTTTTGAAAGCCTCGCCGCAGACCCTTTACGGGCGCATCCGGCACCGGGCAATCAAAGAGGCGCACGAATCGCCGGAAGTATTCAAGAAACTGGACGGGGCATACGAAGCCCTTTTTGCCGCTTTGGAAAAAGACCTGCCCCTGCGCAGGGTAGATGCCAACGACCTGCGGCAGCTCGACCTCCTATTTGAAGAAATATTTCAACAACAATCAGCATGAAGCGGCCTGTTTCAAAAGCCAAAAAACGGCTCTATTTTTTACTCGGCAGCCTGTCGCTCATCATGGCCTATGTGGGGGTGGCGCTGCCCGGTGTGCCCGGTATCCCTTTTATTTTGCTCACCGCTTATTTTTATGTGCAAAGCTCCGACCGGATGTACGGTTGGCTGTTGCGGCAGCGTTTTTTTGGAAAAGTGATCCGCGAATTTCAGGCACAGCAGACTGTACCGCGCAAGTTCAAGCTACTGGTCGTTTCGCAGCTTTGGGTCTCCATTGCGGTAGCGGAAATATGGTTTGTGAAAAATATTTGGTGGCGCGCGGCCATCGTGGTTTCGGGCATTGTATGCAGCATCGTGGTGGCGCGGTTGAAAAAATCCCGGCCAGACAGTGCCTCCCCAACAGATGTTTTTGAAGAAAAAAGAAAAGAGGAATGACGGCTCATGAATTCGCATTAGGGCTTGCAACAACTTGATATTTCAGGTTTTTCTATAAAAATGAGAACCTTGGTTTTGCCTGTTTCCATCTGTTTTTTTGCTCTGGAATCCTGAAATAAAAGAAAGTTAGGAGGTAACTGTTCAGCGTTTGTAGCCACCCAATTTATTGGGTAGACTTTTAATAAAATTTGAAACTACTTACCACCATCTGAAGAATGTTGAATTCACTAACCCCCGACTTCAGTCGGGGGACAAGGCTCAAAATTCTATGGGGTTTTAACCCAAAATATGCACGTATGTTTTGGGTTAAAACCCAGGTTTGTGTCTTGTCCACCCCCGACTGAAGTCGGGGGTTAGTGAATTTAACAGCCGTCAAGGGGTAGTAAGCAGTTACTAAAATTTGCTGTTTGAAAATGGTTTTCAAAATGTTTTTTGAGAGCCTACCCAATAAATTGGGTGGCTACGAACGCCATGCTGAACAGTTAGGTTAGGAGCTATTAAAAAAACGGCATTTTTGATTTTTATAGAAATCCCCTTTCCAATATTTCCAGCATCCGGAAAGCATTGTTCAAAATGCGTTCGGAAAACGCATATCGGTCGAGTACGCCTGCTACTTCGTAAAACGAAACCCGCGTGACCAGATAGACTTTCAGCGCATAAACATAGGCGGAGCGCCACTCCTCCCACGCCGGAGGGGCGGGGTAAAGCGAATAGTGAAACCGCAGGTAACGCAGCAGTTTTTTTTCCGAAAAATTTTCTGGCAGCACAAAACTGAGCAGTTCCACGATGTCGCGGTGGGGCACATCTACTACCGCAAGTTCCCAATCATAAATGCAGGGCTGCCCGTTTTTTCGGATGGCAATGTTGCGCGGGTTGCAATCGTGGTGGATGATGGTGGGGGGCACTTTCAGTTGGGCGTGGTCGGCCTTCAGTTGGTCAATGCAGGTTTTCAATCTGCGCAACCGTTCTTTTTGCTCTGTTCTTTCTTCTTCCTCCAGCATGATGGCGACCAGTTTTTTATAAAGTGGAGCGGCGTTCCAGGGCTTGAAGGCAGGCACATCTTTCAGTAGTTGCCGCAGTGCTTCATTTTCAAAATGACGGTGTACCTCTGTCATGGCGCCGATGGTAGCTTCGATATGTTGGGGCGTCCATTTTTCCGGTTCTTTTTGCGAGTTGATATGCTCCAGTTTGTCCAAGTCGAGCAGTTCTTGGGCAAACAGATAAATTTCCCTTTTTTCATTGATGTACTTACCGAAGTACGCCGGGGTGCAATCAAAACCATGCTGGTCGAGGTGTTCGTAAAGGAGGATTTCTTTTTTATGGCAAAGTGCATATTCAAGGTGCTGTTTATAGCGGTTGAGAAGGTCAGAAAGGCTCGTATCAATGGAAGCAGCCATGAGGTGGAGGCCTTTTACAACTTCCATGTCGAGGGCTTTTGATTTTATGACCGCCCTTTGCGATACGATTTTTTTATTATGTAAAAACCTGATTCTCAGAGGTATAAACCCGATCAGCTTTTTACTGACCCGGCTGGTAAGGTTGGTGATGACGCCGTTGTCGAGCATGCCACCGGGCAATGGTTCGATGGACTGGATTTGTTGGGAGGCAAATTTTGCCTGCAAGGCTTTGGCCAAAAAGGTAGGGGTCAGTTCCTTGCGGGTCAGCCAGTTGACGGGTTTGTTGCGGCCGAGTTTTTCATGCGCTTTCGCAAATTCACCGCTGACAATGGCCGCATAGGTGGATACTTCGAGGGCGAGGGCAAAGCCGGCGATGAGCTTGGCAAATCGTTCCACTTTGCCGCTGCCTTTGCAACCCATCACATGGAGTGCTTCTTGTTGGCGGGGCAGGTGCGTTCCGCCTCCAACTGTTCCGACCACCAACGAAGGCAGGGTCAGGGAAAGCTGCAGCCCTTGCCCGTTTTTTTCGAGGTGGAATATGCCCACCGCCGACTCGTGGACAGAGGCCATGTCTTGGCCTGTGGCCAAAAAAATGGCTGCGATGGCGTTGGCCACGTTGATGTTGTAGCCCACCATGCCGTCTATTTTGCTCAATGCTAGGGAAGGCTGGTAGCAGCGGATTATTTCTTCGGAACTGGTGCGCAGTACTTTGTGGATCACGGCTTCGTTGAGCGAGCAGGTAGCCGTCACATGGATGCCCCGGCCTTCGGTGATTGAATACGCCGATACTTTTTTGTCCGACGAGCCATTGCCTTCGATAATGTAGCGCAGAATGGGCGCCCCGGTGCTTTTTTCAAAATGTTCGGCTATCCACAACATGGCATGCCAGGTGCAGGTGGTGGTCATGTTCTGCCCTGCCGCATCGCCCGTCCGATAGACGAAGCGGAGGTGTACCGTATCACTGACAAGGACGGGTTGGATGCTTTGCAGGTCGGCGTGGTTGGAATGTTGGCGGGTGATTTTTTTTATGGCTGAAAAATGTTGGGCAACCCAGCCCTTGAAAAGCAGCGCCTCCCTTTTCCGACGGAAAAAGAACAGCGGCGCCCTGACCATTTTTTGGTGCTTTACGCTTGCCCGGAAACCTCCGCTCCGGCTGAGTGCTTTTGCCCCCCGGTTCATGCTGGCCACTAGCGCCCCCTCCAAGGTGCCGGCCAATGTGTAGGCCTGTTCCTGCTCCCCGTTTTTTTTGTTGAACAACAGTGGCCCCACGATGCCGAGCGGAACCTCAACTGAGCCGACAAACGATTCGATATTGGAACGGATGTCAGCGAGGGACAAAGAGGAACTGCTGACGTTGGGGAGGGGGTGGCCCAAGTTTTTCAAATATTCCTGCCGGGCCTTGATGGCCGAAAATGTATTAAGCCCCCTTCCTGGAATGATGGGTAAATCGGACATTTGTTGAGCGGTGGTTGCCCTGCCCAAATGGGGGGGGCGTTTTAAGAAAAATAACTACTTACTACCCCTTCAAGATCGTTGCTTTCACTAACCCCCGACTTCCCGCCTACCGGCAGGCAGGCAGTCGGGGGTTAATGAAAGCAATATTCTTGGGGGATGCAAAATAGTTACAAAAAAATTAAAGTTACCGAATAACCCAACGATAAACCAATATTCCCGGTGTCGGACAAATAAAACCAATGAAGGCACTGCCCATCCCGCCCATCACTGGTAACAACGGCCGGGCGGGCAGCACCTACTCCACTGATGAAATCTTTATAAAATCTTCCAATTTAGCTTGGATTCCCCATCCGCCGAATGTTTCCGAAACAGCGATGACCAGTTCGTTTTTCCCATTTTTCAAAGGCAGGTAAAGCGAGTCGAAAAAGCCGATGGTGCCGAGGTAGCGGTAGTCGCGGCTGCGGTAGCTGTTGTTGCCGGCATAGAGCAGTTGGCCGTTCAGGTAAACCCTGGCGCGGTCGCTGTACCCGAAGTCGAGGCGCTTGGTTTGGCTGCCTTCGGAGTAGATATTTGCGGCAGCGAAAACAGTGTTTTGGGAGCGCACAGGCCGGGCAGTCACGCGGGCAATATTGCTGATGCCGGAGGCCTCGCTTTCGAGGCTTCGCCAGTTTTTGTTTTTGAAAAATGCAGGGTCGAGATGGTACTGTCCGTCCAGTTCTTTTTCATCAAAGGGGTCGGAGATGCGCCATTTTTTGATAAAATTTTTGGGAACGGTAGCAGTGGAAGGCGGCAGCGGGCGGAGTGGAGGAGCGGCCATTTTTTTATAAGAAAAATTGGCGAAGTGCATGGCTCCGAACGATGATTTGATGCCCAAATAACCCGCTGCTGTTTCCCTTTTCAATTTCCTGATCTGCAAGGTCGGCTCGTCGGCTTGGTCGAAATAGACATCGGCGCGGCTGCCCGAAACCACCAGTTTTATATGCAGCCATCGGTCGTATGGATAGTTGAAAATGGTATTGTAGCCTTCGTTCCCTTTTAGCTCCCAACCGATTTTGCCGTCCCGCACGGCAGCGGCTTGGTCGTGGTAGAGTTGCCAAGCGCTGTTAGCATTGAAAACGGGGGTATATTGCATGGCATCGGGCAGGCCGGAGAGGTGTGCCCGCAGGTACAATTCTTCATAATTCTGCCCGTCCTGCATTCGGAAAAGGATGCCCGGGAACGACCTGCGCTCCGACAGGTAAAGGTCAAATTCGACGATGCCGTTGAGGAAGGAAACGCCTTTTAAAGTGGCCGTGCCCTGCTGGAGGAACAGCGCGTTTTGTACTCCTTCGTATGCTTCGATGACCGCGCCTTTTGCGTCGATTGTCCATTTTTCGGAGTCGAATGGGATTATTTGGGCGGCGGCGTTTTGGAGGAAAAAGAGGGCGAGGAAAAGGAAATGGATGGAATGCTTTTTCATGTTTTTGATTTTTGCTGAAATAATGATGTGGCGCCATCTTTTGCCGAAGGCGAACCCGTTCACGTTAAAGCGGCGAAAGTAGTGGCACTTCTCACGTGAACAGATCTTTCCAAGATAGCCTGTCCCGAAAATCGGGAACAAAAGCGGCGGTGATGTGACTACCAATCCTCGAACTGCCCCCAAATGACGGAAACCCGACCCATATTTCCCTGAACAAAGCCGTGCAAGTTCCGCCAAGCCACTGCAAGCAGCATTTGCTGCGTACTTTTGTCTTTATTAAAAATGACGGATATGAACGGTATTCCACAAAACGGGCAGGGCTACTTCGGGCATTACAAAACCGGAGTAGAAAAGAAGCTCAACTGGGGCGACAGCAAGGACTGGCGGCACCATGATTTTGAAACTTTGAGCGAAAAGATTTTTGCGGAAACGGGGGTGATGTTGAGCAGTACCACGCTGAAAAGGGTCTGGGGCAGGCTGAAATACGATAGCATCCCCAACAGCAATACTTTGAACGCACTCGCCGCTTTTGTCGGGCATGCCAACTGGCTGGAGTTTAAATCGGCGGTGGACAGCAAGCAGGCAAATGGGGCGCGCAAAAATGGCAACTCCCAACCTGTCCCTCTGTCCCGGCGCCCGCTTTTTTTCAAAAAAAAATGGGTGAAATGGGCGGCGGCAAGTTTGCTTTTTTCCGCTGTTGCCGCACTCGCTTTGGGTTTTATTTTAAAAAATGAAAAAGGGGCATTGCCTGCGGCTGCCGTTGCAAAAACCCAATTTTCCAGCGACCCCGTTGCCCTCGGCATCCCCAACACGGTGGTCTTCAAATACGATGTGTCCCACCTCTCCGCACAGAAGGTCGAAATACAACAATCATGGGACGAGCGCCTCCGCTTTGAGGTGGGCAAGGACAGCCACGAAGCGACCTCCACTTATTACTACCCCGGTTACTATCGCGCCAAGTTGCTTGCCGACGGGCAAGTGCTCAAAGAACATGACCTCTACCTCAAATCTAATGGTTGGTTGTCCACTTTGAACCGCCAACCCCAGCCCCGTTATTTTCTGAAAGAAGAAATGAAAAAAGGCGGTAGGCTCGCCGTTGAGGATGCAATAATAATGGCTGCCCAACCTGCCGACGAAGCCCCCGCCACCCTCGGGTTCCATTATGTTGACGACTTCGGCGACCTCCACAGCGACAATTTTACTTTGGAGGCTTCCATCAAAAATACCTATTCGAGCGGCAACGGCATCTGCCAATTTATGAGGGTCATCGTGCTTTGTACGGAGGGGGTGATGATCGTCCCTTTTTCCATCCCCGGCTGTGTGGGCCACCTCCGTTTGACCTTCAGCGAGGTGAAACAGGAGGGCAGGGACTACGATCTCTCCGCCCTCGGCTGCGACTTTTCGGAGTGGCAAAAAATAAGGTTCGAGGTGCGGGACAAAAAGGTGGATATTTTCTTGAACGGCTCGCTGGTGCATTCTTTGGCCTATCAGGAAAGCGCGGGGAAAGTGGCCGGGATGCGGTTTTTGTTTGCCGGAAACGGGGAGGTGGACGATGTGCGGCTGATGGACGGGGAGGGCGGGGTTGTTTTTGAGGATGGGTTTTGAATAAGCACTTCTAGCACTTGGAGTGCTGGAAAATAATGTTCTCAATTTTGAGAACATTGGAAATTTGACAGGTAGGCCTATTTTTGTGCTGATGTATTACGGATTGGGTTGCTATTCGATTTTAACTACTTTTGTCTCAAATATTTAAAGACCAGCAATAATATATGATACAATCTTTGTACATAAGAAATTTCAAAAGTATTAAAGACCATTGGCTTGACTTGGATAATTTAAATATTCTGATTGGGCCAAATGGGGCGGGGAAAAGCAATTTTATTAGCCTGTTTAAATTTTTGGGAAAATTGAGTGGAGGGCAATTAGCTGAATACATTTTTCAATCTGGCGGTATTAATACTTTTTTATTCAAGGGATATGAAGAGAGTCAAAGTCTATCAATAAATTTGGATATTAAGGAAATAGAAACCAGACCTCAGTTTTACAAATTTGATATAACTTCTGATGGCGAGAGTTATCAAATATTGGAGGAAACAATCGGGTACAGACCCAGTGAAAACAATCAAGGCATATCACATCGAATTGGAAACGGTACTAAAGAGTCAAAAATTCATGAAAGTGAACTTAACCAGTTGATAGTCGCCACAAAAAAAATATTCGATAATATTTTCAATATTTTCAAAATCTACCACTTCCACGACACCAGCGACAATGCCCCGATCAAACTCCCGCAAGACATCGAAGACGTTTACCATTTCAAGCCCGAAGGCGAAAACCTCGCCCCTTTCCTGCTTTTATTAAAAGAACAACATTTTGACACCTATTATAAGATAGTCGAAACGACCCGCCTCGTCTATCCGTTTTTCCATGATTTTGTTTTGGAAGAAAGCCCCCGTGCGAAAGGAAAGGTAATGCTCCGATGGAAAGAAAAAGGCAATGGCCTGATATACAGCGCCAAACAAATTTCAGACGGGACACTCCGGTTCATCTGTTTGGCGACCTTGCTTTTGCAACCTGCCGGTTCACCTTATGTGCCGCGGACGATCATCCTTGATGAGCCGGAATTGGGGTTGCACCCTTTTGCCATCAATATTTTGGCTGAACTCATCCAAAAAGCGGCGATGGAAAAACAGGTCATCGTTGCCACGCAAAGTGTCGGCCTCATCAACCATTTCACGCCAAAAGATTTGTTGATTACGGAACGGGCACAAAACGGGGCTACCGAATTTAAGCGGCTCAAAGACGGTGATTTCAAAAAATGGCTAGAAGACTATTCTTTGGGGCAGCTTTGGGAAAGCAACTTTTTTGGCGGCAGACCTTAAACCCAATTGTAACTGTTTAGCATAAACACTTTCAGGAGTTTTCCCGCAAAGTCACGCAAAGGTTTCGCAAAGTCCCGCAAAGTTAGACATGTACTCGCCTCGCTTTGCGTGACTTTGCGAAACCTTTGCGTGACTTTGCGGGAAAACTCCTATGGGTGCTGAACAGATACACCCAATTTATTCAATGGCAAACATTTTCCTCATTGTAGAAGGCGAAACGGAAGAACAGTTTTATAAAAACCAACTGGTGCAGGCTTATCGGTTGCCGGACGGCAGCTACAATCATTATTTCACGGTGCGTCTCATTCCAAACAAGAGGGGTAATTATTCAAGGTCAGGTTCGGGAGGGCAGGCGAGCTATGATAGCTGCATTGATATAGTGAAGCGTTTTTTGAGGCAGGCGACCCATTGCGAACTGGTGGTTTTGATTTTGGATTATTACGGGCTGCACCATACTTTTAAAAACCATTTATCAAGCCAGCAAATTGATTTGAAACAAAAGATCGAAGCTGTTCAGGAGCGTTTGGAACGCGATATAAATTCACCGAAATTCAAATTCCGGTTGCAGGTACACGAGTTCGAGGCTTACCTTTTTTCCGACCCGGCAATTGTTGTTTCGCATTTTGGGAAAACAGAAAAACTGGATGAACTCAAAGCTGTTTTGGCGGCTTTTGACAATAATCCCGAATTGATAAATGATAATATTGAAACCGCCCCTTCCAAACGTTTGAAAACCCTCTTTCCGGAATTTAGAAAAACAAGTGATGGCCTGTTGATTGCACAAAAAACGGGTGTGCCGACAATCAGAAAGAAGTGTTTGTATTTCAATGAATTGTGCAATCTTTTTGATGAGGTGGGGGCTTGAATTTTTGGCAGCGAAAACTTGGAGGTTTTCAAAACCTCCAAGTTTTGTACGCGTACTACTTCCCTTCTAAAACGCAACATCCACCCCCGTCGTCAAAACAAAAACCCGCTCCAGTCCATCGGCCCGCGTCTTTCTCCATTTGACTGGGCTTGCATAGGTCATCCCAAAAATTACCGCTACCTCTTAAGCACCCTATACTCCATTTTCACATCCACCCGCACCACTTTGGCGATGTTGTCGATCACCACCCGCGGCACTTTTATATCATAATCGTCGATGGCCACCCGGAAATTGGAGGTAGCCGAAATGCGCCCATTTTTGACTGTAAATTTCCCTTTGGCGCTTACTCTTTTGGTGATGCCGCGGATGGTCAGTTTGCCGGAGACCCGCGCCGTATAAGTACCGTTTTTTTTGAAATCAATCTCATCGAGGTTGCGGATATAGCCTTTGAAAACCCCTTTCGGGTACTTGCTGCTCTCCATGAAATTTTCGTTGAAATGCTCTTGCATCAACGATTTTTTGAATTGGAAACCTTTGATGAGCACGGCAAATTCGATGCGCCCGTTGGAAATGTTGAGCACGCTGGTGGCGCTGGAATTATGGGCCTCGATGTCTTCCATCGGGGCATGGGAATAGAAGCTGATTTTGCCGCTGCGGGTAAAATACAGTTGCGCGCCGGCCGTATAAGAGGCCAGCACGAGGAGTAGGAAAGTAATTGTTTTTTGCATCATTTGTTGATGAATGGGAAGGGCTTTTCTATAAAAATGAAAATACCAAACTAATTGTCTTTTTTATAGGACTCCACCGTAGTCGGGGTTTTGCAACCCCGAACTGACCTATAATTTAATAGAAATTCGGGGTTGCAAAACCCCGACTACGGTGGAGTCCTGAGAAAATGATAATTAGTTGTCTTTCCATTTTTAGAGAAAAGCCCTTGACGAATGGGTTATTGATTCTTGATTGTCTGCAAGGGTACTGCTAAAACTTGGAGGTTTTAAAAACCTCCAAGTTTTCAATGCCCCTTCCTCCCGCTCAACCGTTCACCTTCCTGAACAGTCGGTTCAAAATAAAGCGGTACAGCCGCACCTCCCGCAAAATAATGTCCCCTTCCACTTGGTAGCCGCTGCGCACGTCAATGGCCGTGTTGCCGGAATGGATGTCGGCCAAGAGGTAAAAATTTTCCGTCGTGTCCTGCCGCGAGATGTGTTCCACGCGGCCTTCCAGTATGCCGTATTGATAGAAATTATAGGCATCCACTCGAAAGTGGACTGCCTGTCCGGTATCCACTTTGGAGATGGACTCCTGCGGGATGAGCACCTTCGCATAAAAGGACTCCTCCTCCTCCGGGCGCACCGTCACGAGAGAGGTGCCCTTGGTCACATAGTTCGATTCTTTTTTGGTGTTGAACAGCCGCGACACATAGCCGTTGACGCTGGATGTGACCACCAGTTTTTTTAGTTCGTTGGCGGTAAATTCCAGTTGGTCGGCAAATTTCTGGTTCAGCGATTCCTCTTCGAGCAGCAGTTTTTTCATGTTCACCAGTTCGAAGTCGCTGTTCAGCACCAACATTTTCAGGTCTTTGGTTTCGCCCGAAAAAGTGTTGGACAGGTTCTTTTTGGCATTCACTTGCAGGTCGTACTGCTTTTGCAGGTCGGCCATTTGGTTGAGCTTGTCGAGGTGCTTTTGGTAGTTCGCTTTGTAGTCGGAATCGCTGATGGCCCCCGATTCCAAAAGCAGGCGGTCTTTTTCGAGCTGGTCTTCTGAAATGGCGAGGTTCTCTTTCAGCGACAGCACCTGTTTTTCCAAAGAAGAAAGTTCGATGGAACGGTTCTTTGAACTGCTGTAAAACCTTGATTGGATGAGTTTTTCGCGGCCCTGCAGTTCGGCGATTTTGGCCTCCATGTTTTCCAGTTGTTTTTTGTAGAGGTTGAGGTTGGCGAGGCTGAGCCAGTAGCCTTCTTTGGCCGCGTGGTACTGTGCGGTAAGGGTTTCGTTTTTGAGCAGCATCAGGGTGTCGCCCACGGCCACGGGGTCGCCTTCCTTTACGCTGATTTCCTCGACGGTGGCCTCATAAGGTGCGCGGTATTCGATGGGGGCATTGCGCGAAAAAATCTCCCCTTTGTCGAAGGAGACCGACTCGTTGATTTTTAAAACAAAAACCAGTACCAGCCCGGTAAAGAGGATGGCGGCCAAAAAATAAAAAATGACCTTAATGAGCGTAAACACTCTCGGCGGCTTGTTCCAATAAATATCCATTTTTGAGTTTGTATTTTTTGTCAAAATAAATTTCTTCAACCGGTGTGTGCGAGATGACGATGAAGGCCCTGTCGTCAATGCTGTTGAGGAGCATCTCCGCTTTGAATTTCGATTCCTTATCTATTCCGTTGAAAATCTCGTCCAGTATCACCACGTCGGCCTTGGTCATGAGGGCGCGCAGCAGCAGCAGTTTGCGGCGCTGCCCGGTGGAGAGGTTGCGCCCTTTTTCGTGCAGCACGTAATTGAACTTTTCCGGCTGCTTATCTATAAAGGTGTAAAAATCAATGGCCTTGGCCAGCCGCACCAATTTTCGGATGTCCGTTTGTTGCCCGAAAGTGATATTAAAAAGTAGGCTTTCGTTGAAAATGAGGTCATCGGCAGACACAAAAGCGACCTTGCTTTTGAGCCGCCGCTCATCGTACAGCCCGGCGTCCATGCCGTTGATGCGCATGGCGCCCTTGCTCGGCCGATAGAGGAAAGAAAGGATTTTGCAGAGGGTGGATTTGCCGCTGCCGTTGCGCCCCTGTATCCATATTTTTTCGCCCCGCACTATTTCGAGGTTCAGCTCGGACAGCACGTACTCCTCGTCGCGGTAGGCAAAAAAGAGGTCTTCCAGTTCGAGTTTATCGAACCGGAACTGCTGGATTTGATCCCTCGCCACCAGTGCCGCACGTTCTTGTTTTTTATCATAAAAATCAAAAAAGCGGTGCAGGATGACCTGGTGTTCTTGCAGCGAAAGGTTGTAGTCGAGGAGGGAGCGGAAGGCGCGGAATATCTTCCTCGAAAGGGCGATGAAAGTGATGATCATGCCCAGCGTGATGGCGTGGTGGAGGATCATTTCGCGCGAGGCCAGCACGATGATGGTGAGGGTGGAAAAGGAAGTGACGATGCGGGCAAAAATGGAATTAAATAAGCCGAGCAGTTTCGATTTGGTACGTACCTCGATCAATGCGTTGATGTTCGATTTTATTTCGTCGGTGGAATAATGTTCGAGTTGCAGCGACTTGATGACCTGTATCCCCTCTATTTTTTCAATAAAACGGGAAAAGAAATCGGCTTTGCGGGCGAAGCGTTGCCGCTCCAGTTTTTTGATGTGCGGGGTGAGGCCAAAAAACAGCCCGGCAAAAACGAACAGCACGAGGAAGACCACCATGGTCAGCTTCCAACTGATGGCCATCAGGATGGCAATGGAAAACACGGCGACCACCACGTTGACAAATATTTTTGAAAAGAAAGTCATGAAAAAAGACTTTATTTTCATCGAGTCGCTCAGCCGCTCCACGAGGTCGCCGCGGCGGAAACTGTCGAGGTAGCGCACCGAGTAATTGTTGAGCCGCTGATCGAAAACGGAGAGGAAATATTTGTCGAAAACATTGCCGAGATGGATGGAAAAATAGCGCTTGAAACCAGAAAAAATCAGGTCGAACAAATAAAAAACACCGACGCCTACGGCAAACAAAACCAGCGTGTTGATCTGGTAGCTCGGCAGCACATAATCAATCAAAATCTGGTTGATGAACACCGCCACGTAAGTAATGCCCGCCGCAATAAAAGTGGTGGCTATAAAGATGGCCCACAGGTCGCGGATGCCCCGGATGCTCCTGAACAGCTTGAGGTAAACGTTCTCCTCGCCCTCCTCCGTGCCGTCCGGCTGTACCGTCTTTTCCGTTTTTTTGACCGACAACAAAATGGGCGCCTGCACCTCTATCTGCTTGCCGATGGCCTTGAGGCTGCGGAAATTTTTTGGCACTGCCTCCATGTCTTGGTTGTGCAGCAGGTCGGTCAGGAAAGCGTTTTCGGTGGCCTCGTCGAGGAAGGGGTAATTGCCCTGCACATAATTGAAATAATTCAGTTTGTTGAACATTTCGGTCAATGCTTTGCCGGAGGCATTTTCGGGCATTTCGATGGAACGGGCGGCGAGTTCTTCGCTGATTTTTACCTGCAAAATATCTTTCAGTTCCACCAAGTCGAGCATGGATTGCGAAAAAAAAGTGCGGTGCTTGAACTCCTGCAGGTTCAGTTTGTAGCGCGTTGCTTCGGCTGGGTCGAGCACAAAAAATTGGCCTTCCCGGAGCTTTTCGATCACCACATAATGCAGCCCCCGTTTGGCTATGACGGGGGTGATGAAGGGGCAGAGCGAGTTGATTTCTTCTTCGTTGTCGTCGAGCGAATGCACGTCCAACAATTGGAACTTGGTCTCGAAGCCAAATTCGCGGAAAAACTTGTCCATGCTTTCGAGGGTAGCCCCCTGTTGGTCGAGCGGCACTTTGTCCTCGATCATCTGCCGGGAGATGCCCACTCCGAGCGCGTTGCAAGTCGTTTTGATGGCACTGATGCCGCAGTCGTTTGTCCGAAGTTGTTGGTCAATGACGGTCATAATGCAGGTGCTGTTTTAGGAAAAATATGATCCCTTTCGATGATGTATTTTTTGCGCAAGCTGTTCCATTTTTGGCTTTGCTCTACCGCCGATGGAAAGCGTTTTGCGGGGTCTTTGGCCAGCGATTTTTTCATCATTCTGAGCACCCACCCGGGCACTTCGCAGCCTATCGGGGTCTGTGCGGGAAAGGTGGGTTTTTCTTCGGCAATCCTGATGGCGAGTTTTTGCCAGGTAAAGTCCTCGAAAGGCATCTTTTGGTAAAAAACATAGTACATCACCACGCCCAACTGAAAGACCTCCGAGCAGCGGTCGGCCATGCCTTTTACCATGCGGAAGGCCCGCGCATCCACCTTTTCGGGGGGGATGTACTGATACACGCCGCCCTCCCTTACTATCTCGTTTTCAGCGGGTTGTAGCCGATTGGACATGTTAAAGTCTATCAGTTTCACCTTGTTGCCACGATGGATGAGGACGTTGCTCAAATGGATGTCGCCATGCACGATGCCCTTACCGTGGACAAAGGACATGGCCTCCAAAAGCTGGCTGATGAGTTCGATCCTTTTTTCCAGCGAGAGGCTGTTTTTTTTGATAAACGGGCGCAGGCTCACGTCGTCCAATAATTCGAGAACGGCGTAAGAATGATGCTCTTTTTCGACAAATTCGAGCAATTGGCAAATGTTGGGGTGGCGGCCGATTTCTTTGAGCAAACGGAA
>DROJ01000629.1 GCA_011321935.1 Bacteroidota bacterium
ATGCAGGCCTGGTATTCATTATTGCATATATCATAAGCTACACAGCCCGGATAACACCCACAATCATCGGTAATATCATGGCAGGGGCAATTGTCCATAATAGTGCTACAGGAAAACGGTGCGCCAAGACCAGTATTTGATAATACACCTTGCGATACAAAGAAGCCACCATAGAACCCCCGCTGGACATAATCCTCAAAATAATGCGGTTCGTATTCAAAGGTTGTTGTCCCCCCGGTAGGATAGGTGATGGTCTTCAAAGTGCCAGCACGGAGATAAACTTCATCGGGGTTTCTTAGCCCAAAATAATCAGATGGGTCTGCTTGGTCATTGGTAAGGTTGGTAAGGAAACTTGCATGGCTCTTCCCGTTGTAATAGCCCCAATGGTCTTCATAGCCGCCCGCTTCGAGATAACCGGGCAGTACCTTGGAATCATCATAGGAAAAAACATGCTGGGGCAGCCCGACCTCGCCAAACTCCATCAGCATCAGGCGTTTATTGGGATCGTTGTTATAGGTAAACTTATAGTCTTTTATTATCTGCTGCTCATCAGATCGGTTTTTTACTTTGATCCTGTCTATTTTTAACCATTGAAGTTTAGTAAAGTCTCCTTCGATGTACTTCATGGGTGAAGTAAGTTCCTCATTGGAAGAGCAAGTGCTGGAGGAGCTACAGTTTTGGGTAACCAGATAACGCTCCTGCATGGCCACCTTTACGCTCTCTATCTCCCCATAATCATATGTCAGTTCATTAGTTGCGGACAAGCTGAAATCAACCACATAATTGGGAGTTGTTATCTTTTTCAAGAATCTTTCTGGGGTGATCCGGCCTGTGAAACGCCAATCATCCAATTCTCCCTGTAAACCAGAGATATGCCACGAAGAATTGGGATTGTCCAACTCTTTGTCAATCACAAATTCTTTGTCAAAACTGGCTGTCCACCTACTTGTATATTCAAAGTCCACTTCCTCACCGGTAGGAAGTACCATCTTGGTCAAATGCCATTTATCGATCCGCCAGTCATCCTCATTATGTGACATAAGGTTCACATTGAAAGACCTTGTGTCAAAAATATACTCGGTGCCGTTGGGAACGGTGATTTTGAACCCGAAAAAATACCATACAACCGAACCAGAGGCATACTTGGGATATCCAGGTGGTTGATAAAACTGATATTGGCCATTGTCCCTCTGATTCATAGGAACTATACCTGCACCCCCAACTTGCTCAAAGATGTTTTCCACCTTGATTGATGGATCTCCGACAACATGCCATTTCTGATCCTGCCCATAGAGAAACTTACCAGAATAACCGCCAACATTGAACAGGTATTCGTCAGGCTCGAAGTCGGGCAAATGGTAAGTCCTATAACCTTCAGCATCTTCTTCTAAGGTTTTATTCATGACATCATCAATATAGTTTTGGATTTCTGCCTCAGTCCCCCAAGATGAAGCATCCAAATAGGCCTCTCCAGAAAAATAGCCCAGTGGTTCGGCTATATAGAAAAACGCATTGCTTCCGTCTGATGGGGTATTTACGGTCATCCCTGAATACCATTCATCAGGCTTGCCCTTCACGACCCTGGTGACCGAGCCCCCGGCCGAAAGGTTCCAGTTCAGCCCCACCCATCCCGGATGCTGGTTGACCTTCACGCCCGAAGCGTCGTAGCTCAGGTTGATAGGTATCTGCACATGCCCGTCCTGAATGGTATATACCGGAATGTTTATCAAAGCCCGCCCGGTCGAGAGGTCAACAGGTACATTGCCTGTAGAGCCCAAAGCGGCGTTATCGACACTTGGCAAGGTCACCTGATTCAGATCAGTTGAGAACTGCGCCAGGTTCTCTTGTGTGTAAAAAAGGCAAAAAACAAAAAACAGGACTAGGCGGCACTTGCCTTTAGCCAGTCGAGATGAATAAATATATTTCATAATATTTTATATTTTTCAGCTTAGAACAGACAGTCTTTTTTATACCTGTTCAGCTTGGTTTGTGCGATTTATTTGGAATCCTTGTCAGGGCAATACCCCGTTATACCTGACCTTTTTAGCTTTTGTGCATTTGCCTTCGCCCACCCCCGGCCCCTAAAGGGGAGCATCCACCCTCAATGCACAAAAGTTAAAAAGGTCAGGTACAATTTGTGCGTCCATAGCTCACTCCTTCACCATCCTCAGCACCACATCCCCTTCCTCCAGCTGCACCTGCAGCAAGTACACCCCGCTGCTGATATGCCCCTCCGGATTGACCGGTACAGAATGCACCCCCGCACCGAGTTCAAGGGCTGCCATTGACTTCACTATCTGCCCCATCGGGTTGAACAACCGCACCGACACCTCCTGTGCTTTCTCCAGTTCCAGTTGCAAAGTGAAGCCATCACTGAAGGGGTTCGGGTAGGCGAGCAGGCCGCCGCCGCCGGGCAGCGGTGTTACGGAACTTGTTTTTTCTTTGAAATTAGCAGCCGCTGCTTCCTTGGGGCCTTTGTCATCATTGGCCAGCAAGGATGATTGTCCCAGCGATTCAGTTGAAACGCATTCTAGGTCGAGGTAAAAACGGGAGATGCCCGAATGGCTCGTCACCTCGTCGGCCAGGGTAAAGAAAGGCGCCACCGTCTGCATGGCCGCTATCGGGCGGCCATAAAAGAGGGCATGTCCCGGCGTGAAATGCCAATCGCCCTGCAGGAGGTAAATGGCGGTGGGCACGGTGGTGGAAATATCAAGGTTGGGGTCGGGGGTATTGCCGTTGTTGGCGGTGCATATTTCAGGAGTGGCCGTAGTGTTGACCCTGAAATTTCTGGCCAGCAGGTCGCTGCCCGTGCCGATGGTCGGCAGTTCAAAAGAAAACGTAAAATTTGCGGGAATGTCCTTCGTCCCGGTAAAGGTGATACGCTGCGAGGCAATGTCGGAGCTGTCCAGCCCCCTGCCGGAATACCACATGTCCGACTGCTGGAAGGGCAGTTGGCCCGCCTCATAGACCACATTGGCAATGGTAAAGGAAGTGCCCGGTTTGATGGCTTTTTTGACTTTTAAGGAAATGGTGTCTGCACCGTTCAGGCCTCCGTCCTTAAAAGCAGCGAAGGTAATGTCGCCGGGAAAGAGGGTGGTGGTGTTGCCCATTGAAACGGAATCGGGGAGGAAGGCGGTGCAGTCTTTCTGGCCACCGCAGGTGACAAGGCCGTCTGGGCCGATGCTGGTTTTGATGTCGATGGCCAGCCCGTCGGCAAGGGTACTGGAAAAATAGGCATCCATTTCCATCTTCTGAATAGCGGGAGGCACCGTTGCCCGGAACAGTTCTTTTTGGTTTTTATAATAAATGACTTCCCGGTTTTTCAACACCACGGCGTACTCGTAAGTATTGAACTTGTTGTGGTAAACATCAACGGTGTCCAGTTCGCCAACGGTGTGAGAAGTGATGTCCTCCACCAATTGCATACCGTTCTCGAAGGCGTTCATGCGGAAGCCGTAAAACCCGTACTGGTCATTCGCCGAGCGACCTTTCAGCGTGTCGCGGAAACCGATGGTAAAGAGGTCGCCGTAGTCAAGGTCTTCGAGGAGGGTTATTTTTATCTTGGCCTGCGTATCGGGCGAAAATTCAAAACAGCCGAGCGCTATTTCGTCGCTTACCACAGGCTTGTTGAAATGGGCGTAATAGGTATCGTCATTCTTTACGACAATGCCATCGGGCATCGGTTTCCACACCGCGTCCACCAGTTGGAAGAGGTCTATTTCTGCCGTAGCGGTAAGCCCGGCAGCATCCATAACGGTGACATTATAAGTACCCTCCGGTACATTGCCCAGGTCTTCCAGTGTTGAGCCGTTGCTCCAATTATAGGTATAGGGAGGGCTGCCCCCTTCGGGTATCAGGTTGATATTGCCCCCTCCTTGCGGGTAAACCGCATCCTCGGTAAAGTACCTTGCCCGCAGGACGGGACAGGGGAAAGAGGCTTCCACGTCCACGTCGAGCAGGTTCTGCGAATTTTGCCGCAAGAGGAACATGACCGGGCGCAGCGCCTGCCCCGCCGGAACGGTGGAGGTCTCAAAAGCAGTGCCGTTCATCGAGTAAGTGACAGTAGTGCCGCTCCGCTCTATCCTAAACCGGTCGCCTGCCGTGCCGGTAGCTACCTGCCCCAGTTTGACCACCCCTTTTTCATATGCCCGGACGGTATCGTTCAGCACCCGTACCAGGTAATCAGCATCATTTGAGTTGTCGGGATTGATGCCATCTTCGATCAGCCCGACATAAAACCACTCCTCTTGTCCAAGATTTTGGTTGAGGGTAAACTCGACGAAGCCGCTCGAATCAGCCGCGAGCAAATTGCAGCCCAAAAGGGTTTCCTCTGGATCCACATATGGTTTGAAATAAGAAGTTTCGGTGACCAACAGCCCCGCCGGTATGTCCTGCCACACCACGTCGCGCGTGTCCTTAAAAAGTATCATAATGGTATCGGTAGCCGTCCCTCCGTCCTGATCGGTAACTGTCACAGAATAGGTACCTGCATCGAGGTTTTGCAGGTTGTCGGCCGTTATCCCGTTGCCCCAGAGATAGCTATAACCGGGCGTCCCGCCGCTCACGTTCAACTGGATGGAGCCTTTGCCGGAAGGCGTCTCGTCCTGTTTGGAATAGCTGATGGTCAGCGGGTCGCATTCACCCCCGATACTGGCAAGGAACTCGGTGCCGGCCTTGGCATAAAAACCCGGCTTCAGCGAGATTTCCTCCGAAGCCGTGTAAACAGAGACACTTCCCGTATCCAGCACCTGTGTGGAGGTAATAGTGCATGCGCTGTGGTCAACAGAATCGGTAAGAGTACCCGTCAGTTCCAGATCGTTTTGAGACATGACCTGATGGGAAAAGAGAAAGGACAATAAGGGCATGAGGAAGATCCATGCCTTGAATGGTATATTTTTCATGCTATTTTTTTTATGGTTCTTATTGAACAGGAACAGGAGGGCAACTGGTCAGAACTGCCTTACCCATCATTTCCCTGCCTTCAACTTGTCGATCTCCTTTCTCAGTTTGATCACGTGCAGCGTCAGTTCCTCCACTTTTGCCAGCAGCAGCGCGTTCATTTCCCCCAGAAAGATGCCCTTGGCAAGCACTTCCTTTTCGGAGGGGATGCCCGGCAGGTGCTGGTTCGAGCCGATGTATTTTTCCAGTTCGCCGAGCGGCATGAGGTTGTAGTCTTTGGCGAACACATAGTCGCTCCAGCCATTCAGGGTAGCCTTGTATTCCCGAGCGCCGACATTGCCGTTCACGGACAGGGTATAGGCCGGGTTGGCCTCGCCGATACCGACTTTGCCGATGCCCCCCAATCCGGTATCGTAGTTGATGTTCGGGCCGTTCTGTGCCCATACGGAAGTACCGCCGCCTATTGGCGTGCCTGCACAGGTACAACCATCGGCTTGGATGGCATCGTTTTCTGTATTGGCATCGCCGTCATCGCAGGCTGAACCAACAGTGAAAGTGGTTATATTTGGATCATTGTCGTTGCAGTCAACATCGGCGCACACTCCGTCGCCGTCGGCGTCGCCGCCGTTATTGGCGCAGGAGCCGCCGCCGACGGGAAGAATAGTGATAGTCCCCGTTAAGCAGTCTGGAGACCATCCGATTTCCCAAATCTGTACCCCATCGTATGTGCCGGGTTGTTGTACTTGGTATGGGGTGTTTGCAACACATGGTTGGCATATCACGGTTGGCACCCAATTGAGTAAAAGCTGCATCTTTTCAGCATCATTGTTTATCGAAATAAATCCTGGAGTGGCAGTAGCGGTATAGATACCACAAGTCGCCGTACTCTGCCCAAACAAAACATTTTGCGAAAGCAAAAACAAAAAACAAAAGAGACCGACAAACAAAAACTGTTGATTTTTCATATCTAAATATTTTTCTTGAGTGAAGAAATGGTTGTTGAATTTTTTCATGTGAAATGATTGATGGTTATGGTTGCGTATTTTAATTGTTAGATCGGGCATTGAAATGCCCCCTATGCCAGTGCCGCAGCACCGCATTTTAATTTTAGGGCATGCCCGGCCCATGGCAGGTCGGGCATAGCATGGAGTGGTTTGTTCCAGACTTGTCGGTAGGTTCAATAGTTTTTGCGGGCCAACGGCAAGCGGCAAGCGCCTGCCGTTACAGGGCGCGGCAACGGTATTTTAAAAAAATGTGCGGCGCAGGTACAGCCCCGGCCAAAAGGGAAAGCCCCTTAGCCTGTCGAGATAGCTGATCGAAAATGAAAAAAGAAAAAAAGCAGGATGGCCTGTTTAGATTGCGCGTTGTCTTTCATGACTCTCTAAGTTTTTAATCGAATGACCAGTTTTAAAAAAATGCTTGGAGGAAGCAGGTCGGATATGTTGAAATTATGCCCCAAAGGTAGCGGCATTTTTTTGTAAAATCAAAGCGGAACATAGGGGGGGGGGCATAATATATTATTTATTAAAATTCATAAAAAACTGTCTAAAAACGGCTTGCCAAAACATAAAAAAAACGTTTATGCTAAATTTACAAAAAAGAGGGTAGGCACTGCCGCAAAAGACTGCATGCCGAAAGGACGGCTTTTTCGGATGCCCCCAAAAAAAATCCCGGTCCATCCGCCTTCCTGCCGGCAAGGTGAAAATTACTCTACATGATAAAACTAATAAATGCTAATATGAAGCCGCTAATTGCACGAATTGAACCCCTATTATTTGAGAAAATTCGTTTAATTCGGGGTTTTTCTTCAAATTATCTTGCCAATAATGTGGGGACAATTGGTTGATTCCAAAAAACAAATACACCATTTTTGAAATTGTGCTATATTTGTAGGTATGACATTGGAATTAATAAAATCGCAAGCCTTGAAATTGGAAAGGCGGGAACAATTGGCACTCATTCAGGCCATGCTGAGCGAGATTGCCCGTGAGGAAACGGACATGGACAAAATCGCCGAAGCCCAAATAAAAGAGGTGGAGCGAAGGATCGGGCTTTTCAAGGCCGGGAAAATGGAAACCATCCCTGCTGAAAAATCCGTAGCCGACATCATGCTCAAACATGGCCTATAATATCGAATTGTTCAAAGCTGCCGAGAAAGACTTCGATGAAGCCGTGGACTGGTACGCCACCCAGAGCATACCCACTGCCAGGAAGTTTGGAGATGCTTTCCAGAAAATAGTCAAACGGCTGTCTGACAATCCTTTCCAGTTCCCTATAGCCGGGGACGAAGCATAGCCGGGGACGAAGCCCGTAAAGCCCGTTTGCCAAAACCCTTTCCTTACAATGTTTTCTTTTTCGTAATGGATGACACAGTCTATATTGTGGCTGTGTTCCATGATAGGCGAAACCCTGAAATTTGGCAAAGCCGTATTTAATTGAAACAGTTCATTCGCTTTTTACTGCAAGCCCTTAAAACTCCGCCCTAAACCTCAAATTCACCCTCCTCGAAGTCAGATAATTCGGTATCGCAAACTGCTGCTCGAATATTGTTTTTATCCACGTCCTCGACGCCTCGTTCTGCACCTCCATCAAGTTGAATATTTCCAAACTGATCCACGATGCTTTGGTAAAACGCAGCGGGTGTTTGGGTTTTTCCGCCCGTTTGCTTTCATCAAAAAGGCGGAGCGAAAAGCCGATGTCCACGCGGTGGTAGGGTTTGAAGCGGTAGGCGTTTCGGAACTCCCGGTTATCGTTCAGCACACCAAAGGGCAGGCCGGTGCCGATGGTGAGGCCGAGGTTCATTTTAAAGGCTTCGTTGTGCGGCAGGTAATCTTGGAAGAAGGTGGAGAACTGCAAAAACTGGTCGGTCGGACGGGGCACAAATTTCACGTCTTTCCCGTCAACCGAGCCGATTTCCCTCGTTTTGTGCTGCACCCCGTCGAGGCGTTCGCGGGCCTGAAGGAAGGAAAGGTTGAACCAAGATTCGACGCCGGGCACGAACTCCCCGTTGAGGCGCAAATCCAGCCCGGCCACATATCCCGAGGCATCGTTTTCGCCGGAATAACGGATGCGCACGTTGTCTATTTCATAGCTCACCACGTCCCAAAGCTGCTTGTAATAGGCCTCCAAAATAAAGCGGAATTTCGTGGGGCTGAGTTTTCCCATAAAAAAATCATAGGTCAGGCCGCCCACGATGTGCGCCGATTTTTGCGATTTTACTTTTGGGTTTACGACCCCTTTAAAACTGCGCAACTCCCTGTAAAACGGCGGCTGAAAATACAGCCCGGCTGCCAACCTCCACGAAATATCCTTTTTCCCGTTCAGTGGTTTATATAAAAACTGGGCGCGGGGGGTGAACGTAAATTCTTTGTTCAAATCCCAATAACTGGCCCGTGCGCCGAGCGAAAATTTCATCTCGCCAACGCTGTCCCTGCGCCAGGTATAAGTGTTTTGGAGGAAGGCCTGAAAGCGGTTGGAGCCAACATCGTTTTGCGTTTTCAGGACATTGAACACCTCCAGTTTTGTGGTGTCATAAGGCAGCGAATAGCCCGCGCTGTCGAGCCGTTCCCACTCGTTTATTTTGTCCCGGATGTCCTCCCGCTGGTACTTTAGGCCCCATTGCACGAAGTGGCTTTTGGTAGCCCGGTCGCCGTTTTCCTCTTTTCCTTTTTGAAACTCGATGCCGCCCCGGAACTCGGCATTGGTCACGGCGGCATCCAAAAAATTGCGGACAAACTGGTGCTGCGTCCCGTTGCCCAGTTCGGCGATAACTTCCCCAAAATTATCGCTGCCGAGGCCCGATTCAATTTGCCGGAGGCTGTACCTGCCGATGATGTCGAAGCGCTCGTTTTCGTCGCTGCGGTAGCTGGAAGCGAGGAACTTTAGGAACATGGGGTTCTTCTCCCTGTCGGGCAAATAAGTGAGCGAGACGCCGCCCATCGCATTGGTGAAATCATCCAACTCTTGCCCCTCGAAAACGGAAAAAAGTTCGAGCGCAAAATTGATGAGGCCGAATGCCGTGCTGCGGGTTTCAGGTTTGAAAAAAAACTCGCTGCGGTTGAAATTTCCCAAAAAACCGAGCTGCCATTCCCGGTTCAGGTCATAGGTTACGTATGCCTGGATGTCGGTAAAATTAGGGGCATATTCGCCCGTCACATCCAATGTACCGAGCAGGTAACGGGTCGTTTTATAGCGCGCACCGACGAGGTAGCGCAGCTTTTTATATTTATCGGACCCCGGCAGCCAACTGCCCTCGACATGCCCCGAACCGCCCAGCATACTGGCACTCAGGCTTGCCGCAAATTTTTCGGGCCGCTTGTAATGGATGTCCAAAACACTCGATTGCTTGTCGCCGTAGCGCGCCTCAAAACCACCCGACGAAAAGGTCAGGTTTTGTATCAGGTCTATGTTCGGAAAAGTCAATCCCTCCTGCTGCCCTGCCCGTATCAACTGCGGCCGATAGACCTCAAAATCATTTACATAAACAAGGTTTTCGTCGTAATTGCCGCCCCGTACATTGTATTGGCTGGTCAGTTCGCCGCCCGAGCCGCTGCTCGTTCCGAGGGCGATGTGGGGCAATATGGATTCGAGGTTGCCGGTGGTGGAGGGCAGCAGTTTCATCTCCGACATTTCCTCGCGGATCATGCCGCCCTGGTCTATCCGGTTTTCTTTTACGATCACCTCTATGCTGGCATCTTCGGGCGGAAAGGCGATGTCTATTTGCTGCCTCGCATTGGCGGGCAAAGGCTCGATGTCAATGTTGGTCTCCTTATAGCCGATGCGGGTAAAGGAGAGTATAAGCCGCTGATCCGCAGGTATTTCCAAACGCCATTTGCCCCGCTCGTCCGTCTCGGTGGCAGTGGTGGTGTTTTTTAAATAAACGGTCACGAAGTCAACCGGTTGGTCGGAAAGGGCATCTGTTACCGTACCCGTGAGGAGCGCTTTGGCATCTTGCGAAAAACCATTTGCGAAGCAGAAAAAAGCGAAAACAAAAAGTAAATTATATTTCATCGAATTGATAGCTTTGAGCGGCAAAGGTACATGCTCGATCAAAATTAAAAAGCAGTGCCCAAGTCCTTTTGCACAAACGCAGGTCTGGAAAACCTGTTTCGGTTCGCTAAATTTTAATAGAGTTGAGATAATTGAGCATGGACCATAAAGCCTCCCCCTGCCATCTCAACCTTATAAACCATCTCAACCTCCATAAACCATCTCAACCTCCATAAACCATCTCAACCTCCATAAACCATCTCAACCTTATTAACCATCTCAACTTTTCTAAACCTATAATCAACATGTCTTGGATAAAAACAATTGATTACGAAAACGCAGACCATAAATTAAAAAAGATATACGACCGCGTAAAAAGCCCCGACGGCCAGATTGACAATATATTAAAGGTACACAGCCTGCGGCCACATACATTGACCGGGCATATGACACTTTATAAAAATGTGCTGCACCATAAAAACAATGAACTGCCAAAATGGTATTTGGAAACCATCGGCACTTTGGTCAGCCTTTTGAATAAATGCGAATATTGCGTGCAGCACCATTTTCATGGCGTAAAAAAATTATTGAAAGACAATGAAAAATCGGCACAGATATATGAGGCTATAAATAGTGGTCAATATTCTAAATATTTTAGCGGAAAATATTATGCAGGTTTGCGATATGCAAAAGAATTAACTTTAATGCCCCACGCCGTCAATAAATTTAATATCGAAATGCTGCGCAATGCAGGTATGGACGACGGGGAAATATTGGAGGTAAACCAAGTGGTCGCCTATTTTAATTATGCCAATAGGACGGTGCTTGGATTGGGGGTGGATATTGCAGGGGAAATATTGGGGCTGTCGCCGGGGGACAACGAAGATGAGGGGAATTGGGGGCATGGGTAGGAAATATAATTCACTTTTTTTAATTTTTGTAAAACACAAAATAATTAAAAATATAACCAGATACGTTGGCCCGTCTCCATGCCCTTCCAAAAGAGGGGGAATTAATTCCCCCTATTATTTTAATTATGCCAATAGGACGGTGCTTGGATTGGGGGTGGATATTGCAGGGGAAATATTGGGGCTGTCGCCGGGGGATAACGAGGACGAGGGGAATTGGGGGCATGGGTAGGGATTAGATGGAGGGGCCTGCCAAATTACGTTTGGTACATCCATCTTTGAATATCCAATATTTTAGCCTAAATTTGCTTGACAAACACCCTGTTAAATGCCTATAAAATTATCTTTTGAAGAAGTAACTGATTGGAAAAAATTTGAAAGCCTTGTCGGGGCTTATTTTGAAAATATAAAAAAGGAGGACAACGAAGTTTTCGAAGTAGAAACAATTCCTTCAGGAGAAGGCAGTGATGGGGGACAAGATATATTGATTACCTTTTTAATGAGGGATTCAATATCAACATTCAAGAGGAAATGGGTGGTATAGTGCAAATTTTATTCAAGGTCTGTATCTAAACGCAACCTTGCCAGCACAAATATCCCTTCCCTTATCCATGAATACGAGGCAGATGGATATTTGCTTATTTGTAAGAACGATGTCACGAGCAAACTATCAGAACATTTCAAACGTTTAAATGAAAATTGCCGTTTTGGATATTTATATAAATACTGGAGCGGCGACTCTTTTCTTAGAAGATTGATAATGCATCCGGATATCCTGAAAATATATTTTCCGAAGTATTATTTTGGTTCTAAGGAAAAAGATGAAAATTTATAATCATAAAAAAAGATGAAAGCCTTTGTTTCTTATTCTATAAACGATTCAGAGCTATACGCAATAACCCTTCTTGCCGAAAAATTACGGGAAAGGGGCTTTGGTATTTCTTCCCACTATTCCAATGAATTTGGAGAACCGGACAGCAATGTCGCGGTCATCAAAAAGATCACTATAAAGCAGATCATTTCTTCAAGCCTATTTATTGGAGTTGTCACCACTTTGGGAAAAAACAATGATTTTGTATTTGAGGAATGGGAAATAGCAAAAGCGAACCAAGTCCCAGCATTGCTGCTTGTGGAAGACACTGCTAAATTCCTTATTTCAGGCAGCGAAGAAGGTCTTATAATCTTTGACCGGAACGAACCGGATGCGGCAATCAGGGAAATCAACAAACATATCTCCGATAGTAGGAAAAGCACGACCTTTGCTTATTCCAATAA
>DROJ01000630.1 GCA_011321935.1 Bacteroidota bacterium
ACATTAGGCCTATTATGCAAGCGGACAAATTTAACCAAAATCAGATTGATTTTAAAACATCCGATGCACGACAACTCCAAAATAAAAACAGTTTTATTATTTACTAAAATATTAAAATAACTACCTTTCCAAAAAATTTATTAAAATGAAAAATCTCACATTGTTTACCCTCCTCGTTTCCTTTATTTTCCTGTTTTCATTTTGCGGAAGCGAAAAAAAAGAAGCGCCCAAAAACGAGCATTTGGGCGAGCTTCATTTCCGGTACAACGGCAATGAAGCAGCCATGCCCCATTTTGCAAAAGGGCTGAAACTGCTCCACAATTTTGAGTACGACGATGCCTGTACCGAATTCAAAAAAGCAGAAGAACTCGACCCCCATTTTGTGATGGCACATTGGGGCGAGGCCATGACCTACAACCACCCCCTGTGGCGCCAGCAGGACTATGAAAAAGGCATGGCTGCCCTCGGCAAATTGGCCGATACGCAGGAAGAACGCAGCGCCCTTGCCAAGACCGACCTCGAACGAGATTTCCTCCGTTGCACAGAAATAATGTACGGCCCAGATGGTACCAAAAAAGAACGGGACAGCATGTACTCCAAGCAGTTGGAGCGGATGTACGGCAAGTATGCGGGCAACGAAGAAGTGGCCGCATTTTATGCCCTTTCGCTGCTCGGCGCGGTCAAGGTGGGGCGCAATACGGCCGCTTACGAAAAGGGCGCAAAGGTGGCCGAGGGCATCCTCAAAGACAACATTCACCACCCCGGCGCACTGCATTACCTCATCCATAGTTTCGACGACCCGGGCCATGCGCCGAAGGCTTTGCCCGCTGCATTGAGCTACTCAAAAGTGGCCGCCGATGCCACCCACGCACTGCACATGCCCTCGCATATTTTTGTCGCCGTCGGCATGTGGGACGAGGTGGTGAAATCGAACATTGCCTCCTGGGGGGCGAGCCATAAAAAAGCGCTGGAAACGGACGCAAAAAACTTCGGCAGCTACCATGCACTGCACTGGCTCATGTACGGCCTGCTGCAAAAAGGAAGGTTCAAAGAGGCGCAGCAACTGGTGTCGGACATGCAGCAATATGCCACCGAAAAACCCGGACGAAGCCCCAACGGCTACCTCATCGCCATGCGGGCCAACTACCTCGTGGAGACGGGCGAATGGGACGGCGACATCGCCGGCATTGCATGCGAACCGAACGACCCCGGCATCGGCGCAAAATATTATTTCACGGAAGGCATGAGGGCATATGTGCAAAAAGACAAAAACAAATTGGAAAACATTATCCAGCAATTGAAAGAAAAAAAGGAGACGGCCATCAAATTTGTCACCGACGAGGGCGTCCCGATGTGCAGCACTTCCGGTGCCCGGCGCGGCATCCCCAACCAATTGGACATTGACCAAGCGGAGGTGATGGAATACGAACTGAAAGGGCTTTGGGCGGAGCTGAAAGGCGACAAAAAAATGGCCGATGGTTTTTATGCGCAGGCTACCGATATGGAGTCCAATATTAATTTTTCTTCTGGCCCGCCTTCTATCGTATATCCGAGTTTTGAACTGTACGGCGATTTTCTTTTGAAAAATGGAAATGCCGAAAAAGCGGCCGCACAATATGACAAAGCATTGCAAAAAGGGCCCAAAAGGAGGAGGGCTTTAATGGGCCGTTTGGAAGCTGCCAAATTGTTGAAAGACGAAAATAAAATAACGGAACTGGAAAATATATTGGCGGAAGTTTTGGACAATAAAAAAGGGGAGGCGCTTTGAATTGCGGGTTTTTAGTGCCACAAATACACACTTCAAAAAAGCCGTGAATGCGCTAATAATTAGCGCATTCGCGGCAATAAAAGTGCGCATTTGTGGCACTCACCTATTTTTTAACCCGATATTCGAATTATTAATAAATCTGTGAAAATCAATTCAATCTGTTCAATCTGTGTTCGATCCTATCCGGCGGTTATTTTTTGCCTGCTCCCATATTTGCATTTATAAAAAAACATTTTACTATGAAAGAAAACTTCATCTCCGGCATCCATTCCTATTGCGACCGCTGGTGCGAAAGGTGCCGCTTCGTTGACCGCTGCGCCGTCGGTTCTGACGAAAAAATAGCCACTACCGAACTGCAAATGGCGCTGGCCGATTCGCCCGAAGAGGAAATGAAATATGCCCTGCAGCATGTCGCCGACAGGTTTGTGGAAATCGGCAAAATGCTCCAGCAAATGATCAAGGACCAGGGGCTTGATTATGATGAAATAATCGAGGAGGCAAAAGATTACGAACCGCCCAAACCCACCCAAGTCCAAAAGCACCTCGAAAAACGGGCGATGAAATACATCAAAATATTGGATGCTTTTTTCGAAAAACACAAAACTTATTTTGTGCCCGAAAAGGTCGTCCAACAATTGCTGCTGCTGCCCGGCGACCCCGATGAAAATGCGGAACAAATAAAAAATGCGCTGGATACCATCCGCTGGTTCCAGTTTTTTATCGCCGTAAAAATAAACCGGGCATGGAACAGCAAACAGGACGACCTGTTCGACGACGAAGACCCTATCCAAAACGACTTCAACGGCAGTGCCAAAGTCGCCCTCATCGGCATCCGGGAAAGCATGGATAGCTGGGAGGTGCTGCGCAATGCGTTTACGGAACTCGACGACCCTATCCTGGATGTGCTGGCTTTTTTGGACGGTATAAAAAAAGGGATGGAAGGGGAATTTCCCGATGCTTGGAAGTTTGTTAGGCCGGGGTTTGATGAGGGGATGTGAATTGAAAGTTTTGGGAATTTGTTTGGTAAATTGATTATTTTTGTACCAAATTTAAAATCTAATATTATGGTAGCAACAAGGGCTTTTGAAGATTTGATCGGATATCTGGTGAACAACAATCCTGATAGATTGCTGAAATACCATGTCCCTTCCAAGACGCAAAAAAGGATTGAATCCCTTTTATATAAAGAAAAAAACAGCGCATTGACTAAGGAGGAAAAGAAGGAACTTGACCAGTATATGATTGTGGAACATATTTTCAGGATGGCCAAAGCGAGGGCTTTGAAAAGTATTGCCGAATGAGCAGGTCAATTATTTCTCAAGACACCCGGAGTTTTGTGGCACTGCGTGCAAATCACCTTTGTGAATATTGCCTTTCATTTGAAGGATTTTCCGCTGTCAAGTTTCAGATAGAACACATTATTAGTATAAAACATGGTGGCACAGATGACCTCCTGAACCTTGCCCTTGCTTGCATTTTTTGCAACCGCTTTAAAGGGTCCGACGTAGGCACCATTCTTAGGGCATTTCAATTCACTCGCTTTTACCATCCAAGAATTGACAAATGGACAGATCATTTTTTCCTTTCGGATGTATTGATTGAACCAAAGACGGAAATCGGCGAAGCAACTGTTAAAATATTTAAACTGAACGATCCTGACAGATTGATTGAAAGATATGCCTATCTCTCCAAAGGATATTTTCCCCACCCAAATACGTTTTTGAATATATTTCCGAAATGACAAAATCATGGCAAGTACATTGCACAAAAAATTAAGGGAAAGGGTCACGCCGGAAGGTCAGGCATTTATTACCATGTCCGTTAACATTGTCAAACGCGTCTCTCTATTGATGGACGAAAAAGGGATCAGCAAAAAACAATTGGCCGACGAAATGGAAAAATCACCTTCCGAGATCAGCAAATGGCTTTCGGGGATGCATAATTCTACAATCGGATCTTTGGCTAAATTGGAAGTAGTTTTGGACGCTTCTATTATTAGTACCGAAACAGAGCAATTGACCGAAACAGAAACAGAAATCCTATTTCAAATAAGAAATAATAAAAGTGCTAGTTTGACATTAATGAAAGGGGTTGCGTATAGTTTGAACCCGGTGGGTGAGCCTTCTTCTTTATTTGTTAGGGAAAAAGAGGTGGAGTATAAAAAGGGGAACATGAAATAGTAGGAACCGTATTATTCAATAATATAGGCAAGTATTATTTTTTATTCCAATTAACCTGACATTAAAAACAAATTAAACCGCCTGCATTTCCCGAAACTGATATGCCAGCACAATTTCATTTTTTGCCACACCCAGATCAATTAATTCTCCCTCGATATCCACATCCGTCCTGTTTTGCCGTACCCATATTTTCCCATCCTTGATATCAAAATGAAAAATAGAATAATGGTGGTAACGGCCATTTTTCCAGCCCATGCGAACCAATTGATAATGGTTGTCTTTGATGTCGGATATAATTTGATGCTCGGCATCCGGCCAATTAATAGGTTTAATTACGGCATATTCCTCCAATAATTGCTGGATTATTTTTTGGTATTTTAATGCTTTTCCCATTGCAATATTTTTTGTGTAAACGGATCAAAAACAATCAGGTTTATCCTGAAAAATTCTAATGCTACTTTGATGATATATCGTTCAAATAAACTAATTCTTGCTGCTTCTGGAATAGCAAGCCAAACTTCCCGGTCTATTCTTTCTTTTAACAAAGCAAGGCGATATACAAGCACTTGCCCAAGTATTCCATAAAATACCGATATTCCGGGCTTCGCCCCAAAAGTTTTTATTTCAACGGCAATTTCCCTGTTCCCTTTACTTGCACCTATAAACCTCTCGGCCCCCAGATCAATAAACAAATCCATATCTGGAAGTGAAACAGTCATTGGGTCATGTGTAATTTGCCAACCATCGCTTTCGAGGGCTTTTCGAGCATTATCATGTTGTTGGTCTTTTCGTGGCATTTCTCATAGTTTTTGTTATAAACGATCTTCAAAAGTACAAAACCCAATCAACATTTTTATCAAAACACCGCCCCCACCTGCGCCCGCCCCACATGCACCACGTTCGCCGTCCCCGTTTTCCTGCCTTCATAAGTAATGCCCAGCCGAATATTCTTCGCCACCTGCCGGTCCAAAGTAATGTTCCACAAATAATTTTTCCCGTTTTGCAGCCCCTGCAAAAAAGCAAAACCGACGGGCGAATTGGCAGCGCCGTCAAAAGCAATATTGACCAAAGAAAACTCCGAGCGGATGGAGGTGGTAGAGCTTTTATTAAAAACAGTTTCCAGTTTCAGGTCATTGGTAGTGGAACTTTCCTTTTCGGTGCCGAGCTCGTTTTTGGAAGTTTTAAAACGCCAGGTCACCGCTGTGCGGAAATTATTGGTCGGCTGAAAAGTGAGCTGCGGTTTGGTTTCAAAAGAGCGGATGCGGTAGCGGCGGGTTTCAAATTGCTCCGACCCCTGCTCGTCGTTGCCGAGGGTAAACGTGGTCTGAAAGCTGATGCTGCGCGTCACGTTCCAACGGCTTTTAAAAAACTGCTTCTGCTGTCGGCGGCTCTCAAAACCCGTCGTTTGCACAAATTTGTTCTGGTTGTCGGACATGCCCATCTGCAGGTCGAACTTGGGGTCGGAGCGGTTAAAAAACAGCGTATTGAAGATGGCCGAACGCGTCGAAACCAAGGCCGTGTCCACCACGTCCAATTGAAAAGGGTTCCATGCGCTCACCCCATCTGCCACCCGTACTTTACGCGTAATCTGCAAACTGCTTTGGGTCGAAAACCTCGACATAAATTTCCGAACCCCCTTTTTGTTGAACCACACCGCTTTGGGTTCGAGGCGCAGGCTTTGGTTGAAAGTCACGTTGTTGGTACGGATAAAATCATCGGTAAAAACATTGACCCGCACGGCGTTGGCCATGTCCTGGAAAGGGGCGATTTCCACCTCGTCCACCTGCACTTTTCCGTCACCGTTTCGGTCGGTCCATTGGTGGGTGCCCTCCCCCTGCGGCACTTGCAGGTAGGTCACTTCCACCTTCCGTTCCTGCCCGCTGCCGATCTCATAACTGGTGTTCCATTGCGCCGCACCTCGCAGCAGATTGAGGGTGTAATTGAGGCGCCCGAGGTAGGTTTCGGCGGGGTCGAGGTTCGTCAGTTCATCGTCTTCGATGGTCAGTTTGCGCCACGTAAAATTCCAGCTCAAACGGGAGTTGCGGCTCTGCCGCCAATTGCCCTGCACGTTCAGTTCGTCGGCCAGCGTGGAAGCCGAAAAACCTGTACCAATCGGTGCATTGTCCCTGCGCCGCTGAAAACTCGTTTTTATCCCAAAGCCCTCATTTACAGGACTTTCCAAATATATTTTTGCCAAATCATAATAAAAGCTCGCCCTGTTCAGCGTGTCCGCCCCGTTGATTATTTTCGTAAAACGGCTGTTTTTTTCCCGCTCCGCATACAGCCCCGCCCGCCAATATTTAGCCCCCGTGCTGTCCCTGAAAATCGGCACTGCCACATTAAGTTTTGGCCTAAAAAACTCGCTCCGCCCCCCCCCCGTATTCCCTGTGCCCCCTCCCGAGGGATCGGGACGAGTCGTGTTCTCTGTGGTTAAAAAATCCCCCTGCCCCCACAGCTCAAACCCATTCCTCCGAAATTCATATTTCCCAAAATGCCGCGTACCCGTATAAACCGTATCCCTGAAAAACCCACCAAACCGATACTGCAAACTCCCCGCGTTCGGCGACTTCAAAACAAAGCCCGCCTTGCCCAAATGCTCGTCCGTCAAACGCCCTAAAATAGCCACGTCGTTGGCCCCCGAATTGACATTCCAATCGCGGGTAAATTCGGCGGGCCGGTAGGGGTTTAGTTCCTTGAATTTTTGTTGGGTAAATTCATAATCCGCGGAAAGTTCGAGTTGCCAGCCCAAGAGGTGATGCCTTTGCGCGGGGGTAGCGGGGGGAAAGGCGTTGCCTCTTGGGCGTACCTCAGAGTCAACGCCTTTCCCCCCGCCTTGCCCGCGCAAAGAGCCTGTCCCGACTGCTCGGGACATCGCCTCTTTTTTCCCAAACTCCAAAACATGCCGCACCCCGACCGTTGCGGCAGCACCCAAATTATCGCCGTCATTTATGCCCGACAACCTGTTTTTATCAAAATTACTGAGCGCTACTTCTGCCCGCAGCTTCGTCTTTTTTGTCGGGTCAAATTCAAGCCCTGCGGTATATAACTGCTGCTGATTGGGCGCCACCAAACGGCGCACGGGTTCGTATTCGCCTGTCGGCAAACCCGAAAGCGGATCGGGGGCCGACCAGCGGAACACGCGGCCATTGGCAGAGGTCTCGGTGTCCAGCACATAATTGCCGTTGCCCGCCCCGGTGAGCGCAAAACTTGCCGTGTATTTCGCCCGTTCCGGGTCGCTGCTGAACACCAGCACATTATCATAAAAAATGCCGTTGACCATGGTGTCCCGCAGTTCGTACAGCACCCGGAAAGCACTGAACTCCGCCACCGTATCTATGCTGTTGACCACTGCGCCCACCTCGCTGTCGCCCGCCAATTGCAGGGCTTCTTTTTCCACTTCGTTAAATTCATCATCAATGGGACGGCGGCCGTCCTGCTCCGAATAGGTGTTGAGGTAGAGCCGCATTTTGTCCGTCCGCAGCTCGGTGTTGAAAGCATAAAGCGAGCGCTGGTAGTCCTGCACGTTGTAGTCAAATTCCACCACGATGCGGCTATCCTTCGTGATGAGGCGGCGGTTGGTAAAAGTGACATGCCCCGCGTTGTAATCAATCACATAATCGGCATCCAGCCCGCGCTGCATCAATTTCCCGTCCACAAAAACCTTCTCCGTGCCCGACAGCACAATGATAAACCGCTCGCCCTCAGCCCCTTCCAACCGGTAAGGCCCTTGGTTGCCCTCCTGCGCCGCCACGGTGTTCCTCGCAAATTTGCCCCTCGCTACCGCAATACTCCCCCGCGTATCCAAGACCCCGGTTCTTTTCTTCACCTTGCCCCGTCCATCCCCGAAGTTTCGGGGCAGGCTGCCTCCCGTCCGCCCCCGAGGTTTCGGGGCAGGCCGTCCACCGTCCACCGTCCACCGTCTGCTGAAGGTTGCTCCCTGCAATTTTTTATAGTAGTTCATGAAGTAGCTGTTTGGGCGTTTTAATTCGTAATCGCCTGCGATGAGCTTGCTTTCGTTTTTTGCGACTTGAATGAAAATTTTATCGAACTCGCGGAGTTGTTGCGTATTGCCCTCCGGCTGCAGCGGGATGTTGTTGTCGGTGATGGCGGCGAGTATTTCGAGGTCGCCCAAAGTGCCTGCCATCTGCAGGTTGAACTGGCTGCTGAGCACGAGGTTTTGGTTGTTGCCAAAGGAGAGGCCGCGGGTATAGTTGCCGTTGTAGTCGAGGCCCTGTTGGGGCAGCAGCGGGCGCTCTTGGTCGGCGTATGGGTTGTACGGCACACCGATCAGGTAGTCGCCGTTTTTTTTATTCAAAACAGCAGAATCGAGACGGGCATAGGGGGCGGAAAGGTCGAAAGGGAAGGTGCGGTATTTCAGGTGGACGGCAGACGGCAGACGGTGGACGGCAGACGGATCGAAGGTGATGCGGTTGTTTTCTATTTTGTAATTTTTTGGGGAAATTATTTCGCCTGTTTTGGCATCTCTTACTTCGACGGTGCGCGGGATAATGGTCAGGCTGTCAATGAGTTGTGGCACACCCAGTCCGCCCCCCTCGACAGGGAGGGTCTTGCTGCGCAAATTGGAGATTTGCGAAGCGGCTAAAATTGGTAGCAAGACCAGCAGGGATGTGTAAAAGATTTTGACCATGTAGCGGTTTGGTGGCTCGTCTCCCTGCCCTTCCGAAAGAGGGGGAATTAATTCCCCCTCTTTCGGAAGGGCAGGGAGACGGCAGCCCGGCATCCGATTTTTTGGTATTGAACGCAAATAAACTTACTTTATGTCCATCAAACGAACAACTTGTCCCGCATGAAACGAAACAAGTAGGTTCAACGACCAATGAAGCATGTTGTGTCAACACTCTGCAACTAAAAATTATGGGAACTTAATACTACCCCTGCACCCGCTCCCTCATCACCTCCGCATATGTTTTATAATCCAATTTTGCGGGAGAGGCAACCATAAATATTTTGCCTTTATTTTCGCTCGATATATATATTTCCGATGCCTCCGATATTATAATAAAATCATCCGTTTTTACTTCTTTATTATTTATCAAAAAATTGCCTTCCAATATATATATCGAATAAATTTTTTCCGGCGATATATCTTTTTTATAATCTGCTTTTGCAAATTCCAACCTTTTTATTTCTATATCTTTTGCATCCAAAACGAACGGTGATTTTCCGCCAATATATGTGCGCACGGAAATACCGTTTTCCTCATGCAACGGCATATCGTCCATTTTATAATCATTATAAGAAGCAGGCTGCTTCAATGTTTTTGATAAATTTGGATCAAGCCAAATCTGGAACATCGCCGCTCCCTTTGCCATAAATTCCGCGTGTTGGATACCCTTGCCGGCGCGGATAATTTGTGCATCTCCTGCCTGCAGGGATTTCCATTCTTTCAGTTTGGTATCGTAATGCCGGATGCCGCCTTTCAGCACAAACGACATTATTTCAAAACCCTCGTGCGGGTGCAGGCCGATGGTGCTGTCCGTTTTTGCTTCGGCATATGCCCAGTAAAAAAGGCTGGAATAGGGACGGGTGGTGCCACCCTCGCGGGGGAAACCGATGGGCTTGTTTTCGATGATCTCGCCGCCATTGAACTGCCCGGTGGCCTGCCTTTCTTTTGGAATTATTTGTATCGACATGGATTTTGATTTTTGGTGAGAACAGGTGAGCGGAGGGATAGTTGACGCAAACCATAATATTCCCCAAGCATTAAATTACCTTTGCGCCTCATTTTCAAACACTTATTTTCATGCAAGCAAACGAGCAAAAAAGAACAGAAATAAGCACCCTCGGCGAGTTCGGCCTGATCGAACATTTGACCAAAAAATTTGCAATAAAAAACGCCAGCACCTTCAAGGGCATCGGCGACGATGCGGCCGTGATCGGCAAAAGCGACCCGTTGACCGTCGTCTCCACCGACCTGCTCGTGGAGGGCATCCACTTCGACCTGATGTACTTCCCGCTCAAACATTTGGGCTACAAATCGGTGGTCGTCAACCTCTCCGATATTTATGCAATGAACGCCGTCCCGAAACAGATTACGATGTCCATTGCCATCTCCAACCGCTTCAGCGTGGAGGCTTTGGAGGAGCTGTACGAGGGCATCCGGGCGGCCTGCAAAAATTACGACGTTGACCTCGTGGGCGGCGATACCACTTCCTCCAACAAGGGCCTCATCATCAGCGTGACGGCCATCGGCGAGGGCGAAAAGGACAAGCTGGCCTATCGAAACGGCGCCAAGCCCGGCGACCTCATCTGCATCACGGGCGACGTGGGGGCGGCCTACCTCGGCCTGCAGATCATGGAACGGGAGAAGCAATTGTACCTCTCCAACCCCGGCATCCAGCCCGATCTGGAAGAACAAAAGTACCTCGTCGGGCGGCAGTTGAAACCAGAAGCGAGGAGGGACATGGTAGATGTTTTCAGAAAAGCAAAACTCGTCCCGACGGCCATGATAGACGTGTCCGACGGTGTGTCTTCCGACCTGATGCACATCTGCCGTCAGTCGGGCGTGGGGGCTTTTATCGAAGAGACGGGCATCCCCGTGCATGAGGAGGCCAAGCTGATGGCGCTGAAATTCAACCTCGACCCCATCACCTGCGCCCTCAATGGCGGCGAGGACTACGAACTGCTTTTTACCATCAATCCGAAAGACCTGGATAAAACGAAACTGCTGCCCGATGTTTTTATCATGGGCGAAATAACGGAAAAGGACGAGGGGATTAAGTTCCATACCAACGGCGGGCGGATCGTTGATCTGGAGGCGCAGGGGTGGAAGCATTTTTGAGGGGCTGACCCAAATGCAAATGCAAATTCAAATTCAAAAACAAGGGCAACATTGCAGGGACAATATATTCAACCTGAATTAACATATGGACCACAATACGATTGTTTAAAATAAGCGCTTTTGACAGGCAGGCCGATTCGAACGGAGCAAACAATTAAAAAAACAACATATAAACAAACCGCCCTGTGTTAAGTTGAGCGGTCAATTTGGTTTTTTCTATATATTTTATGTGCAAAATAAAAATGGAGGAAAATGCAGATTGGTGGTGACATTCCTTAACTTGCGGTATTAACAGAAAAAGAAAAGAAACCAAATCAAACCATTTCAATCATGATCAAAGTACAAATAGAAGACGTAATAGCGCTGAACGAAAAATTCATCAAGGAGGGCGGCTCATCAAAAGCACGTAGAAAAGAAAATGAAAAACTGGCAGGCCTGATTAAAAAAGCCCTTTTGAACGACCTGATGGAAATTATTGAACATGATGCCCAAAGCGAGGAGGAATTCGTGGAACTGGCCGCCAGGGCCATTGCTGAAATGGGCATAAAATCGGATAAGTCACTACTGAGAAAGGTTTATTCAAAAGTGTTCAGGAAAGTGGCTGCACTCTGACTGAGGTCACTGACTTCATCCCGCGCCAAGCAGCATTTTGAGATATTCGCGAACAGCCTCATCATTGAGGTAAAATATTGTTAAAATTGCCAAACTCCATATCGCCGCGGCAACCAGGCATTGCAAGACTCCGGGCCAAAACCCCTCCCGCTTTGTTTTATCAACATAGTCGTTGATTACCAAAGAAGTATAGTCCCTCAAGCGGTTGGCGGCATCTCTTTTATAAGTGTTCACGATTTCTTTTGAAGACATGCTGTCAGCCATGATCATCATGTCCTTCCCTTCCAGTTCAATCCTTTTGGCCTCCAGTTCATCCAATGCTTTCTGATACGCTTTAATAAATTCAGCGAACGCAATCTTACCGATCAGGTCATTGTCATCCAAAACAAACCTTTCGTATTTTTCCATAATGCAGAGGTTAATTATTCGAAAAAAGGCCAGCCAGGTCAGAGGTCACGCCATCGGCTCAAAACCTGTTTCCGCAGTTCCTTCAAACACCTATATTTTTTGTTCCTGATATACCCCGGTGAAATCGTAAGGTCATCGGCAATCTCCGCCAACGGTTTTCTTTTATAATAATAGGAAATAATTATTTGTCGGCACTCCAAGCCAAGCCCTTCCAATACTTGGCGCATTATTTCGTATTTTTTTTCTCTTAAAATCAACTCTTCCATTGAAACTGGTTCTTCTCTCGGAAAGCTCTTTAGAAGTGATTTTTCAGAAACAGCTTGACGGTGCTTTTTCAACCAAAGGTTCTTGCAGATGCTGAACAAAAAAGTAGCAAGCCTTGCAGTAGCCTGGAAATCCTCTTTTTGTATTGATTGCCACAGGGCGATAATGCCCTCTTGGGATATTTCTTCAATATCCTCATCTGTTCCCCCCTTTCCTTTGATGTAAAAGCTGATGACGGGCAAGGCAGAGTCTATCAAGAACTTCAAGGCTTCCGATTCCTTGTCCTTGTCCCCGGTCTGAATGGCTGATATGATTTGTTCGTCGCTCACGGCAGTTCTTTGGTTGCTAAACCTCAGACCTTGAGAATTATTCCGTCACCCCAAAATGGTACTGCCGGAATTGAAACTGGTCAGGCGCAAGGTTGTGAAAAATAATTTAAGCAGAAATATAAGCAAATGCACTTTTGAAAACAGCAGGCATAAAGGTAACAAAAAGAATATAATAAAGGCGGCAGTAACTATAATTTGCCGAATAGCAACAATGATAATTTGTAGTACTTACCAGTTCATACCTTTTTTGAAACACAACTTGTCCCGCATTATATATCGGGACAAGTTGTGTTTAAAAAAAATTCAGCCCTGCTAATTCTACTTGGCACTTTGGAAAAATGAGCTGTTTTGCTGAAAATGGCAAACCCGCCAGTTACCAACCATTTGCCGAAGGCTGACTGAATAAAAATGAGGACGAAGCTTGGGGCCGCCCCGTTGATTTGGAGCATATGCCGGATGGCTCTCTTTTGTTGTCGGATGATTTTGCGGATGTGATATACCGGATCAGTTATGGAGGTTAAAAATGATTTAATAAAACTTTTAAAACCCAGATAAAAACGATACTTTTGGGCAATCTTCCTGAAAATGAAAGACCTGAAAAAACAAGCATTATTGAGAAAACTTGGACTTAGAGAAAGAATCCTCAAAGGCAAGCTCCAGTTTTATGTTAGGTATCGTTCTGATATTCCCGAAGGTATAACATATGCCGACGATCAAATAAACAAATATCTTGATGAGCTTAAAGATTTGTGGAAACTAAAAAAACTACTAGAGGAATGATACTGTTCCATTAACATGTAAACAATAAAAAATGGCTATTGCAATTGAAATAAAACCACGTAGCTTTAATTCATATGCGGAAGAATATTTTTTAATGACTTCCGAAACAGAAATCAACGCATTCTGGAAAAGGATGGATATTGTCGTTGCCAAAATGAGTGTGGAAGAAAAAGAAACATTTTTCAAACAATTATTAAAAAGCATCGAAAAAGACATGTCCGAACTGCGGTCATTAAAAAAGGAGATATTGAATATTTCAAAAAAATAATTAGTCTTATTTATTGAAATAAAAAAGCAGCGTGACCGGTTTCACGCTGCTTTTTTTTATTTGAAATAATCGTTCAGGTGTCTGACGCCCTCCGAAGCGTCCGACACCTATGCCCTCGGTGCCGCCACCTTTCTCTTCCCTATCGGCATCATAAAACCAACATTCACACCGACACTATTATGCCGCACCCTTTCCCTCACCACGGGTATGTCATATGCCTGGCTGAAACCATGTGAGTACCTCGCATCCAAAAACAACTGGTTGCCATTGCCCACATTAAAAGAAACGCCGGCGCCCGCCATGCCACCGATTTCCCAGCGGTTGTAGCCGACCGCATCCAAATTGATGGGCGTATTGAAAAGGTCAACCTCGACGAGAACCCTTGCGCGGGTAATCAGGTTGCCGCTCATGGCATAGCCGATGGTAGGGCCGGCAAGCAGGTAGAAATTGGCCGTCTCGTTGCCGAATTTGGCTTTCGCCAAAAGGGGCATTTCGAGGTAATGGAATTTTGAAATGGCCGTCACGCCGAGGGGCAGCGGCAGGTCAAAAAGGTTGAGGCCGAAGTCTTCTTTTATCTGAAAACCCTTTTGGGTGTAGTTCAATTCCGGCTGTACGGCAAAGTGTTCGTTAAATCCTATTTCCGAAACCACGCCGACGTTCACGGCAGTTATGCTCCTAAAATCCGGGATGGCGTTGATGTCGCTGATAAAACCGGGCACTTTCACATTGGCGGCCTGTACGCCTGTTTTTATTCCCAAAGAAAATTCTTGCGCAGATAAATTGATGGCAAAAATAAAGGCCATTGCGAAGCCGGTGGTTCTCAGTAATGCTTTCATGATCAGATGTTTTTTTAGAAATGGTTTTGGAAAATTTTTTCCCCCACCATTTCATTTAATTCCAGTGCAGCCATCATTTTATTTTTTTGAAAATAGCCAAAAAGAAAGCTGCACCCCAATTGTCG
>DROJ01000631.1 GCA_011321935.1 Bacteroidota bacterium
CATGCTTAATTGCTTGACCCTGTTTTCTTCAGCAAAATACTTTTCAAGGAATTTTTTCCCGAGATTTCGGGACAGGCTATTTTTGTTTTCCATAAAGCTCTTTTTTTAAGTTTCTCAAAAAAAAATTATTATCGAGGATATTATCAATAAAGTCTTGATAACCTCGAAGTCCGAGTTTTTCTTTGAAATCACTCTCGTTCCAAACAGCTAACGTTAATTGGTCATCAAACAACTTTTCGAATTGCTCAATTTGTTTCTCGGTCATGTTTTGAAGTTTTCAAATAGTAACAATGCAAAGCGAAAATAAGCATATTTTTTGGGCAGTGCAACTAATCAAGAAGCACTGCCCAAAATATCACAAATCAACCTCCGACACCACTTCCACCCATTCCCCCGGCACCCGCGCATATATCCCCTCATCGTACATCGCCGAGCAACTCACCGCAGGCAGATAATATCGGCCCGGGTAAGCCGCGTTCAGCCGCACCCGGTAATATTGCCCTTTATTTCTGCGGATATCAAAATAGGTATAAACCCGGTCGTCGCGTATATCCTGGTATTCGGGAACGGAGGTGTTGCTATATTCCTCAAAATTATCGAGCCGTGCATTCAGTATTTCCCAGCCGGAGGGGAAAATCTGCGTCAGCGCCATTTCATCAAAATCCATGCTGCGCGTGCCGGGGTGGTAAATATAGACCTCGGCGATAAAATCGGTGCCCTGCGCAATGCTCGTCGGGTCGAGTGCTTCCCCGTTGGTCGTTTTATAATTGACCTCCAATTTGAGATGGTTGGCCGCGGCAGTCTCATTTCCCGTAAGGGGCTGACCAGTCATGATGAGGCGGGTGAAAAGCGCACTCGCTGATTTGTTGGTCACGGTGATAGAACCCTGCACATCGGCAGGCACTTGCACCTGCATAACGGGCGAGGTACTTCCGGCCTCCACGATCTGTCCGCCGGGCAATTGGTAGCTGAATTTGAACTCGTCGCCGACCTTCGTTTTGCCCGCAAATTTGCCGATGGCGAGCAGGCAGAAGGCAGTCGTTTGGGTGCTGTACCAACGGCCCTCGCTGAGGCTTTCGGCGATGTGGCGCATGTTCTGCGCAGCAGTGGTCATATCTCCGAGGAGGGTCTGTGTTTCGAGTATCATGGCCTCGTCGCGGAGGCTGGAGCCATAGGTGCGGCCCCAGTTTTGGTATGGCGACACATTAATAGGTAGGCCCTCGGCCAATTGTTTTCCGATCTCTTTTTTGCCCGACAGGGCATAAGCAGCGGCGAGGCGCCAGCGGGCTTCGTTGCTGAGGTTGCCGAGTTCGCGGAGGCGGTTCATGGCGCCCATTTCGGGTTTGTCGGCGAGGGCGAGGGTGTAGAGGCGGTAGGCCTGTTCGAGTTCTGTCCAGCTTCTTCCGGTGGTTGCGCGGTTGCTGGGATCCCATCTTTTGGCCGCGCGTTTTTGCGATTTAGCGAAGCGGTCAATCATGGTCTGCGGGACGGCGTAGCCTGCGTTTTTGGCTTCCAAAAGGAAGTGCCCGGCGTAATTAGTCCCCCATTCGTTGTAGTCGCCGCCCGGCCAATAAGTGAAGCCGCCGGAGGCAATCTGGAAATTTTTCAGGCGGTTGATGGTGGCCTGCACGTTGTCGGCGGCGCGCTGTTTTTGCTCCTCCGTCAAGTCCATCAGCTTGCCGACGTAGAGTTGCGGGAAGCCCGAAGAAGTGGTCTGCTCGACGCAGCCGTGGGGGTAGCGCAGCAGGTAATCCAGCCGCTCGCCGAGTTTCAGTGGCGGGATGCTCGACACTTCCAGCACCCCTGAATTGGTGCCGGGCGTACCGACGGGCAGCACTTCCTGCGTCCAGTTTTCGCCCTGCTGCATCAGCCCGGCATAGACGTTGGTGACGTATGGATTGGGGTTGCGCACATCTATCTCAATGTCTTGCGTGGCCTTTTCGCCTGCTCCCGTTGCGGTGATTTTAAACTTGGCGATACCCGTTGTTTCACCTACTTTCAAATCAAAATAGGCCATGTCCTCGCCGGGGCTGCCAAAGTGGAGTTGTTTGGTTTTCCCGCCTTTTATATTTACCAAACCAGTTGTTTCGGCGAGCTGCACGTCCACGTTTTTCACCTTTTTGTCCATCGCAAAAATGGAGACAGGCAGGCGCAAAGTTTCGCCCGGGCCAAGCACCCGAGGTAGCGTAGCCAGCGCCATGAGCGGCTTCTTGACGGGCACTGTTTTTTCGGCATTGCCATAGGCGGCATCCTCGTTGGCAGCCACCAGCATGACCCGCACAGCGCCCACGTAATTGGGCATTTTAAAAGTGTGCTTTTTCTTTCCTCCGTCCATGTAAAATGGGCCTTCATGCAGCACCACGGGTTTGAAGCGGTTGGCATTTTTCCGCTCGGCGGGGGCATTCACTTCGCCATCGCCACCGATGCTGAGGATGCGTTCCAACTCGCCTCCGTAAGCGCCTATCACGTAGTCGTAGAGGTCCCAAGTCTTGACGCCGAGCGCCTCGCGGGCATAGAGTACGGAGTGCGGGTCGGGCGTTTTGAAATTGGTGAGGCCGAGCAGCCCCTCGTCCACCACGGCGATGGTATAGGCCATCGGCTCGTCGTTTTCCTCCTCTACTTCGATGGTAAATTCCTGCTCCGGTTTCAGTTCGTCGGGCAGGCGCATCACCGGTTTGAGGATGGTCTCCGGGTCTTCCACATCTATCGGCAGCACGCCGTACATCCGGATTGGGAGGTCGTTTTCCGATTGGCCGTGAGGCTGCAAAAGAGAGACGTGCGCGTACACAGTCGGCGACATTTCGGGGGTGGCCTCGAAGTCAAATTTGTTCTCTCCTTTTTTGGCTTTTTTCCAAAAAGATTTGATGACCTTCGAGCCTGTTTCGAGGGTGATCAGCACCCTGCCGGACTCGCCCGCGGGCACCGTGATTTCAATATCATCGCCCACCTCGTATTTGTCTTTGGAGGCCGTAAAGCTCATCATCGCCGCTTCTTGTCGCTGCGCAATGCTGTTGCCGTCGTCGCCGTACCAGGGGTAGCCCGCATAGAAAAAATCGCCGGAACAATGGCCGCTTTCCGTGTCGCAGACGCGCACCATGTAGCGGCCCCATTGCTTCACTTTCACGTTCCAAGTTGCCGTGCCGTCATTGCCCGTGCGGACGCTGCCCGTTTCCATGGCATTGAAATGGTTGCTCGAATTGTACTGCGAAAGGTTGCCGTCGCTGCCGTCCCACCACCAGCGCCATTGTACGCGGTAAAGGCCGACGTTGAGGTTTTTGCCGCTCAACGGGCGTCCGTTTTCATCCACTGCCGAGAAGTTGACCGAGCCGTCCTTGTTGATGTCGAGCCGTTTTTCGCCGTACTTGTTTTTGTGGATTTTGACCCCCGCATAAGCAGGGTACGGGCTGAACGGTTTGGAGGTGTTGTAGATGCTGAAGTCACCTCCCTTCTCAAAAGCCCTCGCCCTGAAACTCGCCCTCAACATGCCCGGCGCAGGCGTATTTTTATTAAAAATATTGGCGCTGAAGTGGGCCTTTCCGCTGTTGTCGGTTTTTCCGTCAAAAATGACGGTAGGCTCGGAATAGATGTGCCTCGCCGGGTCGTCAAATTCAAAATCCTTGAAATTGTCGAACTTGGTATTGACCTGCTTCAGTTCCGATTCCACCACTGCCCGCAAGTCCTTTCCGGCAGCGCCGTGCAGCCAGTTTACCTGCATGTTCACGTCGAGTTCGCCGTCGTAGGCCGTTAAAATATCTGTCCCAAAATCGAGGGCAATTTTCAAGCGGTTGGGTTTTACCGTTTCTATTTTTATGGTTTTTGTAAAAACAGCGCCGCCTGCTTTCACCTTCGCCAGCCAGTTGCCCGTCGGGTCGTCGGGCTGTGTGGCGACGGGCAGCGGATAGAGGTTTTCGATGTTTTTGGTGGTGATGGTTTTGTACTGCAACTGCCCCCGCGGGTCGGTCAGTTCAAAAGAAATCGGATAGTTGACGGGCAGCTTGGCCTCCTTGTCTTCGAGGATAAAATTGAGGTACAGCGAGTCGCCCGGGCGCCACACACCGCGGTCGCCGTAGAGGTAGCCTTTCAGCCCTTTTTGCTTTCTTGCGCCAGCAACATCGAAGCGGGAAAGGGAGAGGGAATTGCCGTCGGCGGTCTTTAGGTAGCCTCGCTCGGTCTCTGTTTTTGCGATAATCAAAAACGGTTTTTTGGGCAGCACCACCTCCGCAATGCCATCGCCATTTGTTGTCGCTGTCGCAATGAGTTGTTGTTGGAAATCATAAAATTCGAGCGTTGCCTCCTCCACTTCGTCGGTAGTCCGCAGGTCGGAAACAGCGACAAAAAGCGGGTACTCCTTATTGGCATCCGGCCTGCCGCTTTTGGCCGTAATGCCGAGATTGGAGGACATGACATTGGTGGACGCAAAGTTCTCGTTGTTGTAATAACCGGGGAAGCAGGGGTTCTTGCGGTGCCGCCAATTGAAGCCCTCATAATAGCCGTTGATGCCATAATAATCACCCCAAAAACTGCGGATTTCGCCGTCGGCGTCGAGGTAGCTTTGCTGGCTCACTTCTTTGAGTTTGGCCTCTTTTTTTTGCCCGCCGCATTGGTAGGCGGCATACTCCGGCCGGAAGCCGATGCGCACTTGGTAAATGGCGTTGGGGTCGGCCTCGAAGAGCTTGTTGAGGTCGAGGGCGTAGCGCGTCCACTCCGAGGTATTGGCCGAGGGGTTCAAGCCCAACAGCGGTACCATCTGCCGCCGGATGACCCGCCCGACGCGGCGGAGTTCGTAACTGTTTTGCCCGTCCAACTCATTGGTTTGCAGGAACTGAAGTATGTTGTTGTCGTATATTTTAAAAATTTCTACCTCTACTGCTTCCAAGCTGATGGCCTCAAAAGGCAGCACCAAGCCCTCGTCGGAAGAAGGCAAAATAACGCCGCGCCCGACCAGCCGGACTTTGGGTTTGGCCTGCTCAAAATCAAGCTGCCATTTGGAAGCCCTCGCCATGCGGGCGCCCGCCACGTTCTGTATGCCCGGGCGAACCTCGATGGTCTGCGTCCCGCCCAAACGTCGCTGCGGATAGGCCAAAACGGAGTTGCCGTCAATGGTAAAATTGAAATTGGAATTCCGTCCGTTCAGGCCATTGCCGGTGCGCACTGCAATCAGTCCTTCGAGGTCTTGCGAGGGCAGCAGCGGGTCGGAAAAATGGAGCAGCACGTACTGGTTTTCGCCGTCCACCACTTTGGCCGACATGACCGAAAAATCTTCGAGCGAGGGCACTTCTGCTTTTAGTTTGCCCTCGTCGTCCACGTCTATATCATCGCCGTCCCAAGCCACCGTCACCTCCGATGCCTGCGCCCCGCGCACGATGCCCGAAACGGTAAAATCATGGCGGGTGCCGTCGGCATTGTGCTGCCAAACGATGGGCAGTTCCTTTCCGTTTTGCTCCACTTCCAACAATCCTTCCACGTCCCCGTCATCTGCCGTATCGTTGGTGTAAAGGGTGCCCGTCAACTGCTGTTTGGAGAGGTCGCCGCCGTCGGTTGATTCGATGCCGTTGACCTCGACGCTCAATCCCTGGTTGCGCACCAAAAAGTCAAATTCAAAATCGGTTGCGCCTTCCGGCAAATTGTCGAACACTTCTTCGAGGTCAACTTTTCCGACATATGCGGTGCCCGATTTCCAGCCTTTTTTTGGCGTAAAAACAAGGGTATGGTCGTCTTCCCAAACGGAGCCGCCATTTGCCGAAGGCGTAAAATCGAGGATGTCGCTGTCGGCCTCTTCCCCTATTTTTTCTTCGGAAATAACGGAGCCTGCAAAGCGCACCCGCACGGGGTCCTGCTTGGAAATAACGCCCGCCGTATAGGCATAGACGTAGCTCTTTACGGCCTCGGGGATTTCTTTTGCCCGCACGGGTTCTTTTTTCTTGCAGGCATTTATAGTGAACAGAAATGGGAGGAATAGGAATGGGAGGAGGTTGAGTTTTCTTTTGATGTTTGGCATGATGATGATTTTATTTAATTGCTTTTGGTTTGGTTTTAATTGAATTTTAGAGGTAACATTTTACCCCTATGGGGCAAATATGTTTTTTGAAGGAACACTTGTTTTATCGTTTCAATAAATGGTGTTAAAAAAATAAACACCAAAAATCAATTAAAATAATTGCCCGTTAAAATTATTGTCATTAAATTTGCGACATCAAAGTGCTTCTGAAATATTCTTTTCAATATTCTTTTCAATATTCTTTTCAATATTCTTTTCAATATTCTTTTCAATATTGAAGAATAAAATTATTGACATCTAAAACTCTGGATTTGCGGGAAAATGATGTGCGCTCTTTGAGCAATGGCCATTGCTATTGCTGCCCATAATCAGCTATTGATCAAAACCAATAGATAGTAATGGGCCAATGCCGTACTTTTTGGCGAGAGACGGCAAAGGCCCGATTGTTCATTTCTAAACACCACAAAATTATGAAAAAATTAGTTATAAGTATCTTCTTGTGCATGGGTTTTATGGCCTGCGTGCTATTGTTTTCTGCTTGCCGGA
>DROJ01000632.1 GCA_011321935.1 Bacteroidota bacterium
AGCTCTTTTTCAATCCGTTCGATGGCTATTTCTTTTTTCTTTTCCGTTTTGGCATTTTCCGCATAGCGGTTGATGAACAGTGCGAACAGGACGCTGAAAATGATGAGCAGGCCGTCGGTGAGTAATTTCAGGAATTTGTTTTTCATGTTTAAAAATTGATAACCACTCAGGTGCGTGTGCGTCGGTAGCACAGCGTGAACGCTGTGCTACCAATACCCAAAAGACCTGAGTCGTTATAAAAATTTTCAGGGATTTAGACTTTCCAAGATTTTTTTAAAACTTGGAAAGTCTTCGCCTTCAACATTCGCATTTTTTAACGAGCCTACCCAATAAACCTGCCTGCCGGCAGGCAGGTTGGGTGGCTACGACTGGCGTTTCAGTGCCTCGATCATCGTTTGCGGCACGTCGTCCAGGTTCAAAATAATGAACCCGTCCAGCACGTCGGAGAAATTGGGGTCGAGGTTGAAGCTGATGAAACGGGCGTTGAGTTTCAAGTATTGGCGCACCAGCACGGGGATGCGGATGTGGTCGGGTTCGATGTCTTCGATGAGGCTGTCGAGGTTTTTTATTTTGTCGCCGAGGGCGGCTGCGAGCATTTCGATGTCCACCTTGTCCACTTTGGCCTTGAAGGGTTTGCGGGGCGTTAAGTACCGGGCGAGGCGGTGGTTGAAATAATAGTTTTTGATGAAAGCAACGATGAGGCTGCGGGACATTTCCGAGTAAAATTTGCTGATGCTGACCGGGCCGTAGAGGTAGTGGTACTGCGGGTTTTTCAGCAAAAAATAAAGGATGCCCTTCCATAGCAAAAAGAGCGGCATCCGCTTTTTTTGATAGGCCGGCACAATGTACGAGCGCCCCAGTTCCACCGCTTTTTTCATGGTGGGGTAGAAGCCTTTTTTTATTTTGAAAACACTGCTGATGTAGAACCCGGCAGCGCCGTAGCGTTGGAAAATCTCGTCGCCGGGGCCCATGCGGTAGCCGCCTGCAATACGCCCGGCCTTTCGGTCCCAGAGGATGAGCTGCCGGTAGTAGAGGTCGTACTCGTCGAGGTCGAGGGGCTTGCCGGTGCCCTCGCCGACGGAGCGGAAAGTGAGTTCGCGCAGGCGTCCTATTTCTTTGAGGGCCTGCGGGATTTGCGTTGCCCTCACGACGAGGATGTCGTAGTCGCCGTGCGCGGCGATGAGGGCTTTGTCCCTGATGGCATTGATTTCCGAAACGATCAGTTCCGGGGCGGTGGGCGGGGCAATGGGGGCTGGTTTTCCGCTGCGCGCAAAGGGGTTTTTGAAAAACAAGGGCCGCAGTTGCAGCCCCGAGCCGAGCGAAAAAATCTTTGATTGCAGGTAGCGTTTGAAGTCTTTTGCCTTCCCTATTTTTTGCTGTTCTTCGGGCGGGATGGCCTTGCCGATGCGGATGGTCACGCGGTAGGGCTCTTTGCGTTTTTTGAGGATCATCATCTTGCCGATGCGCGGGCGGATGAAGTCGGGGAAGGGGGCGCGGATGCGGATGGGCACGATGGGCATGCGGGCTTTCAGGACGGCCTTCATCAAGTGGTTGAGCAGCCGGTTCCTGACCAATGTATCTATTGATTTATCGGAAAAATGGAGGACGAGGCAGGCCACCAGGCCGGCCTCTTTTGCATATTTCAATTGCTTGAAAATGGTATTGGTATATCCCTCCCACTGCATCAGGTTCAGCTCGACGGGGAGGAAATGGAGGCTCAGTTCTTCGGGGAATTTTTTTGGCCTGCCAATGATCTTGAAGGGCACTTTGTTTTGCTCCATCAGTTTCATCAGCACGATCTCGTCAATGTATTCGAGCGATTGGTTGGCGATGCAAATGAAGGGCGCCTGCTGCTGGAGTATCTTTTGGTCGTGGGCGTCAACTTCCAGCAGGAGGTTGTTCGTTTCGATGGCTTTGGTGATGGTGGATGTTTGCAAGGTTGTGTTGGTTTGGAGTGGGGCTGTTTCAAAAGTCAATTTTTTGAAAAATTAATTTATTTTAATTTGTAAACCGCTTATTTTAAGTGAAAAACAGATTTGCTGAATTTATAAAATTTAGTAAATCTCGACTTAAGAAACAGCCCCACGGTGGCCGTCGGCAAAGGTAATTATCAACGGCGGAGATTTTGGCGTAATTTCGCCGTTTTACCAAATAATTGATATGAAACTGAAATATTGCCTGAGCGGCCTCGCCTTGTTTGCCTTTTTGTTTGCGCAAGCGCAAAGAGGCCCCGTTGATGTTGATTTTGAGCTGCAGGCCTATCCGACCGGACTGATCCCCGGGGTGCGGGTTGACCTGAATGTTGCCGGAAAAAATGCGGCCTATCTGCGCCTCGGCTATCAATTGATAGACCACCGGGACCTGGGCAAGCATATGGATGAAAAGGGCAGTGGTCTTGGTTTTACCCTTGGTTACAAGCGCTATATCAAAAGCGGTTTCCAAGGTTTGTTCTTCGGTGCGAGAAATGATATTTGGTTCAATAAAATAGATTGGGAGGACTTCAATATTGTCATTGCAAGGTCGGGCACCACTAAAATCACGGTGGTTCAGCCGACGGCCGAAGCGGGGTATTTATTTGAACTGGGCAATGGCTGGATATTTGCGCCAACGCTTGCTTTTGGTTTTGAAATAAATGTAAAAACGAAAGGCGAACCGACCGGGGAAGGGGCGATTGTTTTGCTGGGGCTGAATGTCGGGAAGCGGTTTTGATTTTGTTTATTTCCAATTCCTTCGGCACATTTTTGAGGGAAACCTCATAAGTGCAGATTGGTCACATTTTCCTTATTCAAAATGGATATAACAGCAAAAGAGCTAAAAGAAAAACTCGAACGGGGGGACCACTTCCTCTTCATTGATGTGCGCGAAAAATGGGAACACGAAAAATCCAGCCTCGGTGCGCAAAATATCCCGCTCAATCAACTGATCAAAAACCTTTCAGAATTGGCCTCCTATAAAAACGAAGAAATTGTTGTCCACTGTCAGACGGGGCAGCGCAGCGGCATGGTTAAATTGGTGATGAAGGCTGCTGGTTTTACCCAAGTCAGGAATTTAATAGGTGGGATAGAAGCCTTTTTTAATGTTTGATGATGTTGAATGATTAATCATTAAACATTCATCATCAAACATTAATGAGCTTCTTTTGCTTTCACATAGCTGCTGATTCCTTCAGCTTTCAGGTCTTTGACCAAGCGTTCGGCGCTGGCCATGGTACTGAAGCGGTCAACCAAAACAATGGCAAATTTGCCCCGGTCGAACAGTTCGACCCTTGCATTTTCAAAGCCCAGTTTTTTTAGTTTTCTGACCTGGCTGACCGCATTGGCCTTCTTCATGTAAGTTCCTGCGATGACCATATATTTGCCTGCATTGGAGTGGCTGTTATGCCCGGTGGTAGCAGTGGTTGAGGTGTCCTCGTCGGCGTCGGTTGAGGAGGACGTTCCATCGGTTGCAGGTTCAGAATCGGAAGAAGAAGTGCCTTCGTCGGCAGTGCTTTCATCGGTGGCCGGGGCATCGTCCGTTCCATCTTCTTTGGTCTCCGTTTCGTAGTCGTAGGTATCGCTGTCCGTTCCTTCTTCTTCGACCGTATCGGCCACATTTTCGATTTTATCAGTGGTGGCGGAGTCGCCGAACAGGTCGGTCATTTTAGAGACCAAAAAAATGATGGCCAATATACAGGCAGCGACGATGGCGATGGTGATGTAGTCAAGTCTTGACATTTTCCGGAATTTATTTTTTATGAAATATGCGTTCAGAATGTAGTTGATAACCAGTTGGTTATACCCTAAAAATACTGATTTCACGGACAAAAATAGAATTATTAGTTGGAAGCTGCAAATAGGTGGAGGTGCTTACCTTTACGGGCAGGTTTACAGGTTTACAGGTTTAAGGTTTACAGGTTTACAGGTTTATCGGTTTATCGGTTTACAGGTTTAAGGTTTACAGGTTTACAGGGAGGTAAGGGCAAAATGGAATACTTGCCTTCCTGTAAACCAATAGACCAATAGACACCAATAAACCAATAAACCAATAGACCAATAGACCAATAGACCAATAGACCAATAGACCAATAGACCAATAGACCAATAAACCAATAGACCAATAGACCAATAGACCAATAGACCAATAGACCAATAGACCAATAGACCAATAAACCAATAAACCAATAGACCAATAGACCAATAAACCAATAAACCAATAAACCAATAAACCAATAGACCAATAGACCAATAGACCAATAGACCAATAGACCAATAAACCAATAAACCAATAAACCAATAAACCAATATATCTATGAACTTAAAAATAATATCCGCTGGTGCGGGGTCTGGGAAAACCTACCGTTTGACCCAAGAAATGGTAGCTCTGTTGGCATCGGGAAAAGTGAAGGCGAGCGGCATCATTGCCACCACCTTCACCAACAAAGCTGCCGCTGAACTGCAAGAACGGGTGCGGGTAAAACTGCTCGAAGACGGCCTTTCCAATGAGGCCAACGACCTCGCCAACGCCCTCATCGGCACTGTGCACGGGCTGGGGGTGAAACTGCTGAAACGCTTTGCTTTCGAGGCAGGCGTGTCGCCCGAACTCGACATCATTGCCGATGAAGACCAGCAGTTTATGTTCAACCAATCGCTGTCCGTGGTCTTGACCAACCGGAGGGTGCAGGAAATGGAAGAGCTGTCCAGCAGGTTGGGCCTCAACAAATCGGACCGCTATAAAACCGACTGGCGGAAAATATTGAAAGACCTCACCGAGATTGCCCGCGCCAATAATTTTTCAAAACAAACTTTGGACAAAAGCAAGCAGCTCTCTTTCAGCACTTTTTGCCAATTTTTGGACAAAGAAAAAAACAGGCCTGCCGAAGAATGGAACGCCTTGTTGGCCAAAGAACTGGAAGAGGCCATCACCCGCTTGGACAACAACGAGGACACGACCAAAGTGACCGCCAACGGCGTGAAAGCCCTCCGCGAATTGAAAGGTGAATTGAAATTCCGCGGGGAACTTTACTGGCACCAATGGGTCAAATTGACCAAAATAAAAGTGGGCGCAAAGAGCAGGGACGACATGGCCCCGCTGTCGGAATTTGCCAATGAACACCTCGGCCACGCAGGGCTGAGGGAAGACCTTAAAGCATTCATTTTCAACATTTTCGACCTCTCGCAAAAAGCAATCGAGGAGTACAGCCGCTATAAAAAAAGCAGGGGATTGATTGACTACACGGACATGGAAGTGCTGGTCAACCAACTGCTCGACGAGCCGCTCGTGCTCGGCATTTTGCAAGAAGAAATAGACCTGCTCATGGTGGACGAATTTCAGGACACCAGCCCCATCCAGCTTGAAATATTTTTGAAACTCTCCAAAATAGCCAAGCACTCCATCTGGGTAGGCGACCCCAAACAGAGCATTTACGGCTTCCGTGGCGCCGAACCTGCCCTCATGAACGCCATCATAGAGCAGCAGGGCGGCCTGAAAAAAGAGAACATCCTCGCCTATTCTTGGCGCTCAAGGGAGGACATCGTGAACGCAACAAACGCCATTTTTACGAGGGCTTTTAGTGAAATGCCAGTGGAACAGGTAGCCTTGAAACCCAAGCGCTGCCAGCAAGCGACGGGCGACTCGTCCAACACCGAAAACGAACCTGCCGAGGTTGGCAAAGCACTGGTTCACTGGCATTTCCAATACGATGGCGAAGGCCGAAAACCGGGCAAGGCTTGGCTCAACCCCTGCATTGCGGAGAGCGTCCGTACCCTCTTGGAACGCGGGCCTTCTATTTTGCCGAAGGCTTGCCCCGACCCCTCGGGAGGCGGAAACGGTTGCCGTAAAATACGCCCCGGAGACATCGCTATCCTCTGCCGTTCCAACCGGAACTGCCTGGACATGGCGGACGCCCTGCACCGGGCAGGGCTGAAAGCGGCCATTTCGAGGGCGGGGCTTTTGGGCACTACCGAGGCGAGGCTGGTTTTGGCCTGCCTGAAATTCATCCTCAATAAATACGACTCCCTTTCTATTGCTGAAATAATGCTGCTCGCCGCTGACCTGAAAATCGAGGAAATAATCGAAGACAGGCTGGCGCACCTCGGCCAAAAAGAGGAAGGGGCACCGGATGCCCGTTGGGGAGAGGGCAATGCTTTTATCGGGCAATTGAACGAGCTGCGCCCGCGAGTGGTAGAGCTTTCCAGCGCCGAGATTTTGACCCTGCTTTTGGAGGAACTCGACCTGCGCCGCATCATTGTTTCGTGGGGCAACGTGGAGCAGCGGCTGGCCAATATTGACGTGTTCATCAAGCTGTCGCTGCAATACGAGGAGGCCTGCAACCGCCTGCACACTGCGGCTTCGCTCGGCGGGTTTTTGCTCTGGCTGCACGAACTCGAAAACAACGAAAAGGACATGCAGGGCGCGGGCGAAAACCCGCAGGCCGTCAACGTTTTGACCTATCATAAAAGCAAGGGGCTGGAGTACCCGGTGGTCATCTGCCACAGCCTTGACCAGCCTCTGCGCGACGATGTTTGGGGGCTGACCATCGTGCCCGAAAAAGAGGAAGTTGACTTGGACAACCTGCTCGGCAACCGTTGGCTGCGCATGTGGGTCAACCCCTACGCCGACCAGTTCAGGAACACAAAACTGGCGGAGCGCATTGACGGATCGGAGGCAAAAAAAGAGAAAAGAAAGGCAGCCTTAAAAGAGGAGGCGCGCCTGCTGTACGTGGGCATCACGAGGGCGAGGGATTATCTGGTTTTCCCGACTTTCCACAAGCAGCCGCTTTGGTTCAACCGGGTTTATAACAATGGAAAAGAAGAGGTGCCGGTGCTTGACGCAAGTTCTGACCTGTCGCCCTGGGAATGGGAGGGAGAGATGATGGCTTTGGATACGGAGGTGTTTTATTACCCGGCAGATTTTGGGCATTGCGAAGCGGAACAAGAGGATGTTTTTATTTTGGAAAAGCCGTCAGGCAGGGTAGGGCATTTGCCGTTTTCGGTGGATAAATTAGAAGTGGCGGGCGGCTTGGATTTGGAAGAATCAAATTATCATTCGCCCCTTTCTTTGCCCGAAGTCGCTGAACGCCAGTTGGTTGGGAAGGCCATCGTTTCTTATTTGAACAGCTATAAAAATGAAATCCGAAAAGATGGCCTGCTTGAAATGGCCGGCCGTTTGATCCTTTTGCAGAAGGTGGAGGATTTGGTAGAAGCCGATCAGGTTTTGCAGCTTTCGGCGGCTTTTGATACTTGGATCGAAAATGAATTTGAGGTAAAAAACATTTTGCAAAATTTTCCGCTGAGCACCCATTTTGATGGGCAGTTTTTTGAAACAAAGATTGATCTGTTGTTGGAAACAGCGGGCGGGTTTCAGATAATCCTCCATTCCAATTTTGTGGGCGAACAAAAGGCGAGGCTGAAAAAAACGAGGGAAATGGCGGGAGAGTTGGCGGCTATGAAAGGGGCCGTCCGGGCGTTTTTTGGTGTTGTTTCGGTGGGCGTATTTTTGAATTTTGTGCTCTATGGGACGGTGGTGAAGGTTGAAATATAAGGCAGTGCATCAAACGTAATGCTGCTCTCAATATCTCTCGCAAAGGCGCTAAGGCGCTAAGTATTCAGAATCAACACTTTGCGCCTTAGCGCCTTTGCGAGAGATATTGAGAGCAGCATTACGTTTGATGCACTGCCTATTATTTTTTGTATTGCCACTTTGGGCTTATTTGATTCACTCAATTATGGGCTAAACATTTTTCCAAAGATAACCCTGCATACTTGGAAAAATGTGCCCAAAAACGATACATTTCTCCAAGTATCGCCCGCATATCTGGAAAAATGTGTGTCCAATAAATACTACCTCGAAGAAATACATTCAGAAGTAGTCATGGACGATTTGTTTGCCCCCTAAAAAACCAGCGAAATTTCGCTGTTCCTGTTCCCAACAAACACCCCTTAGTCCTATATTTGCGCCCCTAAAAATCAGTCGTTTTAAAAAAACAGCGCAGCGGACAAGGCTTCAATTAGAGGCCGGTTTTCTGCCAAATTGATAAAAAGGTTAAGTTGTTGTGGCAAAGCCATTTAGCCATTTAACCAACCAACCATTTAATACATGAAAATACTTGTTTGCGTCAGCAAGACCCCTGACACCACCGCGAAGATTTCCTTCACCGACGACGGCACACAGTTCAACTCTGCCGGGGTCACCTACATCATGAACCCATACGACGAGTGGTACGCCCTCGTCCGCGCCGTCGAACTGATGGAAAAAAACGGCGGCACCGTAACGGTCATCAACGTCGGCGATGCCTCCAACGACCAGACCATCCGCAAGGGCCTCGCCATCGGCGCCACCGATGCCGTGCGCATCAATGCCAAGCCAAAAAGTTCGCTCTACATTGCCAAGCAGATTGCCGAGCATGCCAAAGAGGAGGGCTACGACCTCGTTTTTTGCGGAAAAGAAAGCATTGATTACAACGGCTCGGAGGTAGGCGCCATGGTCGCCGAGTTCCTCGGCCTGCCCTTTATTTCCTATGCCAGCAAGCTGGAAATGGACGGCAACACCGCCACCATTGAAAAAGAAATCGAGGGCGGCACCGTAAATGTGCAGGTGCAAACGCCCTTCGTCCTCAGCGCCGCCAAAGGCATGGCCGAGCAGCGCATCCCCAACATGATGGGCATCATGAAAGCCAAGCGAAAGCCCTTCAAAGTGGTCGAACCCGTTGACTTCCCCGACCTCTCCACCCCCGTCGGCTACTCCCTGCCACCTGCGAAAACGGGCGTAAAACTCGTTGACCCCGACAACATGGACGAACTCGTAAGGCTGCTCCACGAGGAGGCAAAGGTTATTTAATTCGTTGTTAATTGTTGGTTGTTAATTGTTGGTTGTCAGTTGTTTATTAAACGTGAACAATAATTTACAACCAACAATTAACAACCAACAATTAACAACCAACAACCAACAATCAAATGGTTTTAGTTTTTGTAGAAGCAACAAAAGGTCAATTCAAAAAAACTGCTTTCGAGGCAGTGACCTATGGAAATAAAACAGCGCAGGCACTCGGTACCACCTGTGCGGCACTGACAATCGGAACGGACGGCGACGCCGGGCAACTCGGCAAATACGGCGCGTCCAAAGTCTATAACATCAGCAGCGACAACCTCGCCTCTTTCGACAGCCAAGCCTATGCGGCGGCCATCGGGAACGCGGCGCAGGCATTGGGCGCAAAGGTGCTCATCCTCAACCACAACTCCACGGGCAAGGCATTGCTCGGCCGCTTGGCCGCACGCCTCAACGCAGGTTCGGTGGCTGGCGCCAAATCGGTGCCCGTCGTTGAGGGCAACATATTGAAAGTAAAAAAAGGCGTCTTCTCCGGCAAGGCAACTGCCGAGTACGCCATCACTTCCGACGTGAAAGTGATCTCCCTTGCGGGAAATGAAGTGCCGCCGGAAGAAACGGGCGCCGCAGTCGGGGTCGAAAGTTTGACCGTTGACGTGCCTGCACCAAAAACCAAAGTTTTGGAGGTCAACCTACAGGCAGGCGACACCGCCCCGCTGCCCGAAGCCGAACTCGTCGTCTCTGCCGGGCGCGGCATGAAAGGCCCCGAAAACTGGGGCATCATCGAAGATCTGGCCAAAGCACTCGGCGCTACCACCGCCTGTTCCCGCCCCGTGGCAGATACGGGCTGGCGTCCCCACCACGAGCATGTCGGCCAAACGGGAGTGGCCATCAAGCCGAACCTTTACATTGCTATCGGCATCTCCGGCGCCATCCAGCACTTGGCCGGGGTCAACCAATCCAAGGTCATCGTGGTCATCAACAAAGACCCTGAAGCACCCTTTTTCAAAGCTGCCGATTATGGCGTGGTGGCCGACCTCTTTGATGTGGTGCCGAAATTGACGGAGGCGGTGAAGAAATTTAAGGCGGCCTAAAACCCGCTGCGTTTTGACTTATAAAAAATGCCCCGGCTGCCCATGCAACCGGGGCTTCTTTTATTTTGAAAAAAGCTGCTCAATCAGGTTTTACTTCTTGCCCTTCCGCTAGCGGGGGAATTTATTCCCCCCATTATGGCGTGGTGGCCGACCTCTTTGATGTGGTGCCGAAATTGACGGAGGCGGTGAAGAAATTTAAGGCGGGGTA
>DROJ01000633.1 GCA_011321935.1 Bacteroidota bacterium
AATCTTTTGTGAGGTAGAGTCCCGTCAGCAAAAAATCTGTCGTTTAACCCAAATCGAAAATCTTTTGATTCGATAATAACTTTCAATGCACCATCTCCTTTCCTTGCTAATTTTTCAACACCTTGGATGTTGAATATTTCATTCAACAAAATATGATACCTGTTTCCGATGACACCTCCTCCGCTTTGCCCAGAAAATTCGTCTATTACATCGTCAAGGCTTAATAGGCCTGCATACAGCACCTTCAACAAATGCGTCTTCCCCGTGCCGTTCTCCCCGATGATCACATTGATGCCCGGCGAAAAATCAAATTCCGCTTTCGCAAAACAGGTAAAGTTTTCCAGTTCCAAACGTTTTATTTTATTGGCAAATTGATCTGGCATATTTATTTTTTTATTTCTGCAAGTTTACGAAAAAACGTATTCACTGACGGATTAGGTTTCAATTAAATCCTTGTCTTACATTTGCGGGCAAATATATACCCAGCAAATTATACCGCTTTGGCCATAAACCAGCACTTTGGATCGGTCGGAGCGATTGGTTGTGAGGTTGTTTTGAAAATTGAAAATTTTCAAAACAATCCTTATTTAGTATCCATGAAAAAACTCCGCCGCCTCCTGTTCCGCATCCTCCTCATCGGCCTGTCAGTCATGGCCGCTATTTTTGCTTTCAATACTTATACCTTTCCTTCTAAACAAATCAAGGTCGAGCCAGTATCCCCGATGGAAATCGGGGACGCCGTAATTGAACGTCTGGCCGCCGCAGTACGCATCCCTACCCTCAGCTACGAAGACCATATTGATACGGCGGCCTTCCTCGACCTCGATACTTTTTTGTGGCAAAGCTACCCGTTGGTGGATTCTATTTTGCAGCGGGAAACGGTGAACGGTTTTAGTTTTATACTCAAATGGCAGGGGCAAAATTCGCGGCTCGCTCCCATTTTGTTGCTCGGCCATATGGACGTGGTGGGCATCGAAAACGGCGGCGAAGGCTGGTCGGAACAGCCTTTCGCCGGCATCCAAAAAGACGGCTACCTGTGGGGGCGCGGCACTTTGGACGATAAGCTCGCCGTCTGCGGCCTGCTCGAAGCGGTGGAGTTGCTGCTGTCGGTGGACTATGCCCCGCAACGCACTGTTTACCTTGCTTTTGGCCACGACGAGGAAGTTGGTGGGGAACACGGGGCAGCAAGTATTGCCGCTATTTTTAAGAGGAGAAACATCGAATTTGATTTTATTTTGGACGAGGGCAGCCTCGTGGTCGAGCATGCCCTGCCCGGCTGCGAACCGCCCGTGGCGCTCATCGGCCTGACCGAAAAAGGCTACGTGACCATCGGCCTGACGGCCAATGTGGAAAGTGGCGGTCACTCCTCTATGCCGGGGAGGGCGTCGGCCATCAATATATTGAGCGAGTCCATTGTTGCGCTGCGCGACCATCCTTCTCCCGCAAAAATCGAGGGGTCCGTAAAAGCCATGTTCGAGCATATCGGCCCGGAAATGAACCTGTTCAATAAAATTATTTTTGCAAATATTGGCTGGACAAAAAGTTTGCTCATCAAGCAGATGTCGGCCTCGCCCTCCTCCGATGCCATGCTGCGCACCACCATCGCACCGACCATAATGAGCAGCGGTTTTAAGGACAATGTGATACCGACGCAGGCGCAGGCGCAGGTCAATTGCCGCATATTGCCGGGCGAATCGGTGGAGACGACCTTGGCATATATCCGCAGCGTGGTGGACGAACGGGTCACTGTTTCGCTCGGCGAAAACAGCCAAGCCACCGAACCTGCGCCCATTTCCGGAACGGGCACTTTTGGCTATTCTATTTTGCAGACAACGGCGCGGGAAATTTTTCCCGATGCCATCGTTGCGCCTTCATTGGTGGTGGCCACCACGGATGCCCGGCACTATATTGATGTGTCGGAAAATATATATCGCTTTGTTCCAATAAAAGTGGCGAGGCCGCAGGTGGGCGGCATACATGGCATAAATGAAAAAATAAATGTGGAGGAATATAAAAATACGATCCGGTTTTATCGGCAGTTGATTTTGAATGCTTGTAAATGAGGCGGGTTATTTTTTTGTGGGTATTTCAAAATAATATATTTTGTCTTTATCGAAATTCCTATGGGACGTAAAATAACCGCTTTTTTCGTCCATCATTTCCACGCCGAAATCGTCATATTCAGAATTTAATTCTTCCCAGTTTTCAGGACTTGACCAATGCCCGTCTATATATTTGCTTTTATAAATATCCAATCCGCCTTTTCCATATTTATCCATATTTGCCGCAAATACGAGCAGGCTGTCATTTATTAAATTTGGGAACATACAATTTGTGCCAAAATCCAGTTCATCAATTAATTCAGGAGATGACCATTCGCCATTTATGGAGTCTCTTTTTGATCGGTGCAGCAGATGTTTACCATCCTTTATATTTGAAGAAAAAATCAACGTCAAACCATTCTCCGACAATGTGGGGTACGAATAGTTGTATCTCGCAGAACAAAAATCCAGCTTGCTTATTTCATTGACCGTTCCTTTTGTAAAAACTCCTCTGAATAAGGCTAATCTATTTATACCCTTATATCGCTCGGAGTTATTACCTGTAAATATTAATTCCCTGCTCGCCGAACAATATTCAGCTGTGCCAATATGATGGTTGTTTAAAATATCAAATTTCACTTTTTGCAAATGGCCTAATTTATCTTTGTCGATTATTTCCGAGTAATATAAATTAGAATAATTGCTTTTATCCATAACGCTAAATAAAAGTCCTTTATCAAATTTTCTGGGCGCATATTCATCTCTGCCGATTTCTGAAATAGAAACCATTTCAATAATATACCCGTCCGGCCCGCCGAGCAAAAAAGGAAAGAAAAAGAGGAGCAATAATTTTTTCATAAGAGGTTGATTGAAAACCTAAAGTGGTTCAGTATAAATACGGTTCTTGGCTGTTTCTTTTTTACGGATCAAGGCACTTCCACCCGGTTCAAAACTTGGCTCACGATATCCTCCTGCGTAATATTTTCCGCTTCTGCCTCATAGGTCAGGCCGATGCGGTGCCTCATCACATCGTGGCAAATATTGCGCACATCTTCTGGGATCACATAGCCCCTGCGCTGCAAAAATGCCAGGGCCTTTGCCGCCAAGGCGAGGTTGATGCTTGCCCGTGGCGAGCCGCCGTAATTAATTAAAGGCTCCAGGTTTGAGAGTCCGTATTCTTTTGGATTTCGCGTAGCGAAAACAATGTCGAGTATATAGCGCTCTATTTTTTCGTCCATATAAACCTTCTTCACGGACTGTCTTGCTTTTAAAATATCGGACGTTTTGACGACGGCGTTCACTTCGCCGAATTTTTCATTGTTCAGGTTGCGGCGCATGATTTCCCGTTCTTCCTCTTTGGCGGGATAATCCACTTTTACCTTTAGCATGAAGCGGTCGGTCTGTGCCTCCGGCAGCGGGTAGGTTCCTTCCTGTTCGATGGGGTTTTGGGTAGCAAGCACGAGGAAGGGCTCTTGCAATTTAAAGGTTTCGCCGCCGATGGTCACCTGCCGTTCCTGCATGGCTTCGAGCAGGGCCGACTGTACTTTGGCAGGGGCGCGGTTGATCTCGTCTGCCAAAATAAAATTGGCAAAGATCGGCCCTTTATGGACGGCAAATTTGGAGGTGTTCTGGTTATAGACCATCGTGCCGATGATGTCAGCAGGCAGCAGGTCGGGCGTAAACTGGATGCGCTGGAAGTCGGCGGCAATGGTACTGGAAAGGGTCTTGATGGCCAGTGTTTTGGCCAAGCCCGGAAGGCCTTCCAAAAGGATGTGGCCTTTGGTGAGCAGGCCGAGCATCAGGCGCTCGATCATGTTGGTCTGGCCGACGATGACCTTGGCCGTTTCGGCATTCAGGAGTTCCACGAAGGCGCTGTCGAGGTAGATCTGCTGGTTGAGGGCTTCTATGTCTATGGAGTGCATATTAGATTGGAATTAGGAAATTTAGAAATTTAGAAATTTAGAAATTTAGAAATTGGGAAATTGGGAAATTGGGAAATTTAGAAATTTAGAAATTTAGAAATTTAGAAATTGGGGAATTTGAGGCGGCAAATATAGGGAGTAGGGACGGGAGTTTGTAATTATGGCGCCGGTGGAAATGGCCGCTGTTTTATGAAATGATTTAATTTTGAAAAAGAGCTGATTTGCATGTTGTTGACCGGAAGCCCTCATTAAAATAAAACCTATTTTTGCGCACGGATGAAAAGGCATATTCCAAATATGATTACCCTCGTCAATTTGTTTTTTGGCTGCTGCGCAACGGCGAGCGTGCTGTACGGGCAGTTTGAGCAAGCCTTTTTCTTTTTCGTTGCCAGCGGCGTGGCCGATTATTTGGACGGTACTTTTGCGAGGGCCTTGAAAGTCAATTCGCCCGTCGGCAAAGAATTGGACTCATTGGCGGACATGGTTTCTTTCGGGGTGGTGCCGGGCGCCATTTTGTACATGCTTTTGGTGAAAGGTTTTGCCGGGGTTGATGTGCTGCCCATTGAACTGACCCTGGCGGCATCGCCTGCTTTTTTGGTCACACTGTTTGCTGCCGTCCGCCTCGCCAATTTTAATATAGACACCCGCCAATCAGAAAATTTTATCGGCATGAACACCCCGGCCTGCACCATGTTCACGGTCGGCCTGATGCTGATTTTCCATTTTGATTCTTTTGGCCTGGCGGGTTTTGTCAGCAGCCCGGTGTTTGTTTACCTGACCATCCCGGTACTTTGCTGGCTCATGGTGGCCGAGTTTCCGATGTTTGGTTTTAAGTTCAAAAACCTGAAATGGCAGGGCAACGAGATCCGGTTTACCTTTGCCGCCGTGGCGGTGCTGATCGGCATTTTGTTAAAAGAAGCGGCCTTGTCTTTTGTTGTCATCGCCTATTTATTGTTCGCAACTATTGATAATTTTAAAAATGGCTGGTCGGTAAATGGCTGACCACTTTTTTTCCAATCACTGCAAAATGAAATTCAAAGCTGAAATAGACATCATGCCCCATAAGGAACTGCTCGACCCACAGGGCAAGACCGTCGCCCACAACATCGGACACCTTAATATAACAGGTGTCGAAGAGGTGCGCATCGGCAAGCACATCACCATGGCCCTCGATGCCGAGACGGAGGAGGAAGCCTCCGCCATAGTTGACACTGCCTGCAAAAAACTTCTGGCCAACCTTATCATGGAAACTTACACTTTCGAAATCGAAAGTATTTAATGGTTGAATGGTTTGAATGGCTGCATTGCTTGATAACCATTCAACCATTCAACCATTCAACCATTTTAATTTGCTGTACCTCATACCCACTCCCATCGGCAATTTGGAAGACATGACCTTTCGTGCGGTGCGCATTTTGAAAGAGGTGGACCGCATATGGGCAGAAGACACGAGGGTCAGCAAGCGGCTGCTCGCACATTATGATATAGAGACGCCCGTCTCCTCTTACCATGCTTTCAACGAGCATAAAATTGCGCAGCGGGTAGTGGACGAAATGCAGAACGGGGCCACCTATGCCCTTGTGACCGATGCGGGTACGCCGGGCATTTCCGACCCCGGTTTCCTATTGGTCAGGGAGTGCGTTCGGCAGGCGGTGAAAGTGGAGTGCCTGCCCGGTGCGACTGCTTTTGTGCCTGCCCTTGCTGCTTCGGGACTGCCTTCCGACAAATTTTATTTCGAGGGTTTTTTGCCGCATAAAAAAGGCCGCCAAACGAGGTTGAAGTACCTTGCCGGGCTGCCCTGCACCTTTATCCTTTATGAATCGCCGCACCGGCTGGTCAAATGTTTGGAGCAATTGGGCGAACATTGCGGAGCAGAAAAACAGGCCTGCGTGGCAAGGGAACTGACCAAAATGCACGAAGAAATCCGCACCGGTACTTTGGAGGATTTGGCCGCTTATTTTAAAGAAAAAAAAGTGAGGGGCGAGATTGTGATAGTGGTGTCGGCATGAGGTGATGCCTTTGTGCGAGAGGTGCGGGTGGAAAGGCGTTGCCTCGGATATGCAAGCCCGGCATTTTGAGGCAATACCCTAATGCCACCCGCAAAGGCGCTGCCTCCAAATATACTTTTCCCGATGAAAAAAATCTTCTTTTTGTTCCTTTTCATCTGCCTGCTTGCCGCTTGCAACGACGACGGCAGCCGCAACATCGAGGCTTATTATTTTCCATTAAAAAATTTAAAAGAAGGAAAAATATACGAGTACCGTTCGGTGGGCAGCCGCAACGACCCGCCCGTGTACTGGCATTATCAGAGCATAGAAGAAGGGGGGCGGGAATACCTGCTCGGCACTGCCTATGACCAAGCATTTTTGCCCGACCAAAGCATTAAAGAAGAGAAGGTGAAAAATGGAATGAAGCTCATCGGGCTTTCTGTTTTTGAGGCGGACTCAACGGGAAACAAGCAGCAAATAACAGCCACCATCGAGCAGGGAAACGTTTTTCCTTTCAATGTCAAAAAACCAGCGAACGTGCTGCTCACCTCCCTCCATTGGCAGAGCCTTGCCGACAGCGCAACAATCTACCTCATCCGCAACCGCCAATACGACAGCGACACTGTTTTTTTATTTAATGAAAAAAATATAGAAGCGGTAAAATTCAACATCCTCGAACTGGTCGAACACGATGCGGGGGGACGCCTGTCGCTGGAGTCAAAGGGAGAGGAAGTTTATGCCAAGGGCATCGGGCTGGTGAGTTTTAAAAAGGATATTTCGGCAGAGTGGCAGATGGCTTATTTGCTTGATAAAATTTATACGGTGTCAGAGTTTGAGAGAAACCAGAGTTTGAGAGAATGAGAGAAATGAGAGTTTGAGAGCAGTATCGAGGAGGGACTCTTTGGTATCCGTTCGAGAGGCCAAAGAGTCCCTTCTCGATACTGCTCTCAAACTCTCATTTCTCTCATTCTCTCAAACTCTGGTTTCTCTCAAACTCTCAAACTCTCAAACTCTCATTTTCAAACAGTCATTAAGGCTTTCTCTTTAGCATCCACCAGGGCGTTTATTTTTTTTGAAAATTTATTGACCATGTTTTGTACTTGATCCTCCTTGTCTTTGCCTGCATCTTCTGGGTAGCCGTCTTTCACAGCTTTTTTGATGCCGTCCATTGCTTTGTGGCGCACGCTGCGGATGCCGATTTTGGCTTCTTCGCCGAGGTGCTTGACTTTTTTTACCAATTCCCTGCGCCGTTCTTCTGTCAGTGGCGGGATGGAAAGGCGGATCATTTCTCCGTCGTTCATTGGCGTGATGCCGAGGTTGGCCTCGAAGATGGCTTTTTCGATCACCGGGAGCATTGACTTTTCCCAGGGCTGGATGGTAATGGTGCGGGAGTCGGAAGTGGCCACGGAGGACACCTGGTTCATGGGGGTCTTCGAGCCATAATAATCGACCAGAATGTCGTTGACAATATTGGTGGAGGCTTTGCCCGTTCGGACTTTGGCGAGTTCGTGGTTGAGGTGTTCAATGGATTTGTCCATTGCTTCCTCGCTGGTCATCAGTAGAAGGTCAATTTCTTCGGAATGCATGTTGAGATAAATTGATGGTTGTTGATTGCTGATTGTTGGTGCCCAAGCATTGAGCTGGACTCAGCTAAAACAACCATCAATCAGAAATTATAGGCAACTTCTCCCTCTGTGATTTCGATGTCTTTTGCTTCCTCCATCTTTTGGAGGATGCGGTCAATATGACCGGCGAGGGAGAGTTCTTGGAAATGCAAATTTATGTAATTTTTGAGAGTTTCGACTTCGGCAGGGCGGTTGCCTGAACGGATCAACCTTTTGACGGTTTCCTCTGCTGTCTTGCTGATGATTTCGTCTTCCACCAGTACGTCCATCCGGTCGCTGCCCCGGAGAATATCCACGGTGAAAGGGTCGTCGGAAAAACCGTCCATCCGCTCCATTTCTATTTTTTCTTCAAAATAGACCTTCTCCTCGCTCTTGCGTTTCACGCGGATGCAGGGCCTGCCCGATTCGTTGATGTAAGCGATCAAAGGATCGAAATCCATGTCGTTGGAGACGATGGCAAACTCGACCGCTTGGTCCAGCTTTTGGTGCAGCTTGCCCATGATAAAGGCGATGTGGTAATTGAGCTTGCCTTGGCCGGCATTGCTCACGACGATCCAGCGGAGGCTTTTGCCGGCGCGTTGGGTTTGGCGGACAAGCGAAAGCGGGATCTGTTCCTGACTTGCTTTTATGAAAACAAAAATCCGGGAAGAGACTTTTTCCAGTTTCTTGAATTTGACTTCGAGCAGGTTGTTGTAATCAACAAATACGTATCTGCGGGTCTGTGCGTTCATGTTAAGTTTGTATTCTGGCTTCGGTAAATGTGTGGTGATAGTGCTTCATATGGTGAAATGGACGTATTTGCACACCATTTTTCATACGAGGTGCTAAAATATGTTTTTTAAATAATATGAAAAAATTTTTGGCAAAATTCGTGGAATAAAAATGGAGATGCCAGTTTGCTATCTTTGCAGTTCCTGTTTAGGAAGATGCTGTCAACCTAAATAACCAACCGAATGTCCAAGTGTTTTGCCGGTCCCTTTTCACAAAAAAGTCAAGCTCATGTTCAAAAAAAATTTTGTTGTAATCCCTTTTTTGTTGCTTACCGTCTCGGCTGCTTTTTCCCAATCGCAGAACAGCGATTATTTGAATTATATTGAAAAATACAAAAAGATAGCGATCAAAGAAATGGACCGGGCAGGCATTCCGGCAAGTATCAAACTGGCGCAGGCACTGCTGGAGTCGAACGCAGGCCGCAGTACTTTGGCCAAAAAAGCCAACAACCATTTTGGGATAAAATGTGGCAGCAACTGGAAAGGCCGGACTTTTCACCGCGAAGACGACGACTACGATGAATTTGGCAACCTGCAAAAATCCTGCTTCCGCCGCTATCGCAGGGCAAAGGACTCTTTCATTGCCCATTCCGAGTTTTTGAGGGACCCCAAAAAGGCGAACAGGTACGGCTTCCTTTTCCGCCTCGACGGCACTGATTACAAACGCTGGGCAAGGGGGCTGAAACGTGCAGGCTATGCTACTTCGGCCACTTACGACAAAAAACTCATCAACCTCATCAAGACCTATAAACTGTACGAATACGATAAACCGGGGGGAGGCAACAGCTTGCCCGACCGCCCGGACGAAGGCATCGCTGGCTTGGATTTGAGGAGGGTCAACAGCGCAAAAGTGGTTTTTGCAAAAAACAATATCACGGTGCAGGAGATTGCCGACAAATCGGGCGTGAGCATCAAATCCCTTAAAAGGTACAACGAAATGCTGCCCGATGTGAACGAGGCGCTGCCCGACAATTACCGCGTCTTTTTGCAACCAAAACGCAACCGCTTCCGGGGCAAGCGCAACAGTACCGGTGGCAATGGAAAGTGGCATTACGTAAAAGAAGGCGAAACCCTTTTTGATATTTCGCAGGAATACGGCGTCAAACTTTTTAAACTGAGAAAGAGAAACCGCATTCCAAAAGGTGCCGAACCGCAGGCCGGCGAACGCCTGAAACTGAGGGGATGGCGGGTCAAAAAAGGCGAACGGCCACGGCTGACTACTGAACCTGCACCTGAAAAAGTACCCGTCATTATTGACGATGGCGGCGACTTTATGGAAGAGGACATTACTCCGCAAGACCCAAATCCCATGCCCGGTGACCGCCCAACATATGAACCCGGGCAGCCAACTACTCAGCCTCAACCTACTGACCCGGCACCTCCTGCCACTAACGTTCGTTACACTGTCGTAAAAGGCGATACCCTTTACAGTATCTCCCGCAGGTTTGGCCTCACCGTTGACCAGTTGATGCGGATGAACAACCTCAATTCTACGGCCCTTTCGATTGGGCAGGTTTTAAATGTGAAATAGTATTGTCAAGATGCCAGACGCTTTCATATCGCCCGGCACTTTGACCTGAACTTTTAACCACGCAAATAATGAAATTCAAAATCCTACTCTTTTTACTTTTCTCCATTTGCGCCTCCGGCGCAATGCAAGGGCAAGGTTATTATTTTGGTGTAAAAGGCGGAATGACTTTGGGCGTTCAAAAATGGAACAGCTTTGAGCGCGACCCTTTGATAAAATACCACGGCATCGCCTTTATTGAAAGCCTGGACGATACGGGGCAGTTTTCCCTTTTTGCGCAAGCGGGCTTCCACCAAAAAGGGAGTGCTATCCGCAACCGCAATTTTTTTGACCGCAACGGCAATTTGTTCCGCCCTTCTTATGAGTTCATTTTCAACAATATATCGCTTACCGTCGGCGGCAAAAAGAAGCATTGGCTTTCAGATAAGATGAGGGCACATTATATGTTTGGCCTGCGGGGCGACTATACAATAGGCACCAACTTGGACGAATACGAAGCCTTCAACGAGAGGAACGGCGGCCTCTTTTTCCCGGTCGATTTTTTTGTCAGGAAATTGAATTTCGGTTTGATGTTCGGCGGCGGGCTGGAGTTCGACCTCAGCGAATTTGTCGGGGCAGTGATTGACTTTACCGTCAACCCTGATGTTTCGTACCAATATAAGCAGCCCGAAATCCGCAACGTTTACAACCCGCTGACCATGGGCAACCGCACTATCCAAGAGCGGACTATCCGCAACCTGACCTTTCAAATATCGGTCGGTTTCCGCTTCCTCCGAAAGATCGAATACATTGATTGACGGTTGACGGTTGACGGTGGACGGTTGACGGTGGACGGGGACTGGAGATATTTCTGGGCAATGGGACAAAATTCCAAAAAGATAGAATCAAAGCCCCGTCCCCCGTCCCCCGTCAACCGTCCACCGTCAACCGTCCACCGTCCACCGTCCACCGTCCACCGTCACAACCGTCAACCGTCATGAGAACGAGCGGCACGAACCTTGATTTTATCACCTTTTCCATCTACTTGGCATTGGTTGGCATTGGCTGGGCGATGATCTATACCGTTGGCTATGGGCAGGGCGGATATAGCGGCGATTTTTTTAGTTTTTTGAAAACCTCGGCTGGAAAGCAGTTGATATGGGTCGCTGTTGCGATGGGTGTATTTGTGGTCTCTTTTGCCATTGATTCAAAGTTTTGGCAGACCTTTTCGAGCATTATTTACGCTGCCTGCTTATTGTCCTTGGTGGCTGTTTTGATTTTTGGAAAGACGATAAAAGGGGCTACATCGTGGTTTGATTTTGGAGCGGGCATCACCTTGCAACCGTCGGAATTTATGAAATTTGGCACCTGTGTCGCTTTGGCGGGCTACCTTAGTTCATATGCCAACAACCTCCGCAGTTTAAAAACCCAGTTATATTCTATCGGGATATTTGCGCTGCCCATGCTGCTCATTTTATTGCAGCCCGATGCGGGTTCTGCCATGGTATTCCTTGCTTTTTTTGTGGTGCTTTACCGCGAAGGTTTTCCAGGGTGGGTCTTTGCGTTGGGTTTTAGCGTAGCGACTATTTTTGTTTTGGGGCTAGTCCATCCTACCTCGTATATCATTTTGGCATTGGCGGCAATTTGTATTTTCATATTGGCCTGGAACCAGGAAAAGCGGCTTTATTGGCTGGCGGGTTTTGGGCTTCTCGTGGCTGTTGCTTTTTTTGCCATCGGCAAAGGGTATCTTTTTTATACGGTGCTGGGCAGTGCGGCGGTCATTTTGGGGCTATATGTTTGGCATTTTTACAAACGGAAAGTTTCGCTTGCCAATGTGGTGGTGGTTGCTTTCATAGTCGGCAGCATCTTGTCCTACACTGCCCATTTCACGTTCAATAATTTTCTGAAACCCCACCAGCAAGAGCGCATCCAAGTCTGGCTGCAGCCCTCAAAAGCCGATCCGCAGGGCGCTGCCTACAACCTCAACCATTCGAAAATGGCCATCGGCGCGGGCGGCCTGTTGGGCAAAGGCTACCTCGAAGGCAACTTCACGCAGGGCCACTTTGTGCCGGAACAGATCACTGATTTTATTTTTTGTGCCATCGGCGAGGAGCAGGGTTTTCTGGGGGTCATCATCATCATAGGCCTCTATTTGGCTTTGCTTTTCCGCATCGTTTATATTGCGGAGCGGCAAAAATCCGACTTCAACCGCCTCTTTGCCTATGGCGTGGCCTCCGTCCTTTTTATCCATTTTTTCATCAATATTGCCATGACGATGGGGCTGATGCCCATTATCGGCATTCCCCTTCCTTTCCTCAGCAAAGGGGGGTCTTCGCTAATCGGTTTTACGATTATGATTGCGGTGCTGTTGAAGTTGGATGCGAGCCGGGGGTGATTCATCGTTTTAGTTGTTGCAAAATTTACAACAACTAAGATCGAAAGGGATCGGGAAATACAGCGGGAAATATTACATCGGATCTACAAATTGTTAAAGCCAAAACCTAAGGAACGGTGAAAGAATAAATGCAGATTCTTGGGTGAATTACCTGCCTGCCGACAGGCAGGTTTTTTTCTCTAACGAGGCGAAAAACGCAGGCATAGCAGGGCTACGGCGAGTATTTTCAACAAAGTTAGAGGGAAAAAGAAACAGCCAAGAATCTGCATTTAGTTTTTCACCGTTCCTAAAACGGCTAATTCTTCTTGGTTTATTTTTTCGGCCTTTGCATTTTAAGCTCGACTACTTATTTTGGTGCTGTTCGACAATATTAGGGTGGCTCAATTTTCCAGATTTTAGAAATTTGGAAAATTGGCCGCTACCCTAATATTGTCGAACAGCACCAAAATTTGATGATTTATTGCAGGAAAAAATTATATTGAAAAGGATTGGGTGTTCAAAGAAAAACGCTACTTTCGCTTATCAAGGTCATCTTTCTTACCCAGTGCATACCTGTCTCGTTTCACAATAAAATGCTATCACAATGAACCAACACCAAACAGCGGTCATCGTTTTTGAAAGTACAGACGGAAATATTCAACTTCAGGTCACTACGGATTACGATACAGTCTGGCTCTCCCTCGTAGAATTGGCGGCACTTTTCCAACGGGATAAATCTGTTATTTCCAGACATATCAGAAACATTTATAAAGAAGGGGAATTGGCCAGATTATCAACTGTTGCAAAATTTGCAACAGTTCAAATCGAAGGCGATAGGAAAATACAGCGAGACATAGAGTATTACAATCTGGATGTTATTATCTCCGTCGGCTACCGGGTCAAATCAAAAAGGGGGGTCGAGTTCCGCCAATGGGCAACACAAATATTACGGCAATATCTGGTGGAAGGCTATGCTGTCAATTTCAAACGGATACAAAAAACGCCCGGTTCATTGGTCGAACTATTCAAAATGCAAGTGCAACTTTGGGAACAACAGGAACTGCTGAACCAAGAAATCAAAGAAGACATCCATAAAATTGGGGATAAAATACAAGCCATTGAGGCCAGATTAAAAAGTACGGACGACAACTATTTTACCATTGCCGGATATTGTGCGCTCCACAAAATTGCATGCCCATTGCACAAAGCACAAGCTTGGGGCAAAGCAGCCGTTGCACTAAGTCGGCAAAAAGGAATTGCGACAGGAACGGCACATGATGAGCGCTTTGGAAAAGTGCGCACTTATCATCGCGACGTACTCAAAATGGTTGTCAAATAACATGGCCGTTTAACCTATGGCTTCATCGCCGGGTCAGGAAAATTGCTGTACATATTCTTCACCCGCTCATCCGTTTCCCAGTCTTTGACCTCCTTGAGCAAGGAAAGCAGTTGCGCATCGTAATCCATCAAGCCAGCCTTTTCTGCTTCTTCTGCATTTTCTATTTTTTCAAAAACAGCCGCGTGGAGGTCGTTGATGCTTTTGGTGGCGAGGAAGCGCATCCAGAACGGCTTGCCCTCGTTCATGCCGACGCCTTTTAGTTTTTCGGCCGTTTTTATCATCTCCGCAGGGTCTGCCTTTGCCGAAATGGTCGCATAGCTTTCGATAAAACCATAGAGTGCAAAGCCGCCCACCTTATCAAATTTTTCTGTGAAATAAGGAAGGTGGACGGGGTCTCCCGCTTGTGCGTAAAGGTCGGCTAGGGTGAGGATGATGCCTTCGCTGTTTTCCCCTTCCAGTTTTTTGGCCACCGACATAGCCTTCTCTTTGTCGAGGTCGAGGAGGGCCTGCAGGCCTGCTGACACCACTTTTATAGATTTGTCTTCAGTGGCCTTGACGGCAAGTGGCGCAAATTTTTCCTCAAAAGTAGAAGCCAGTTTTGAGATGGCTGCTTCGCGCACATTTGAGTTCGGGTCGGATGTCACCAGTTTTTCAAGGATCGGGATGGTCGTTTCGTTCAGCTTTACGTGTTCAACGGCAAAGTTCCGTATCAGCCAAAATTTGTCGGACAATGCCTTCTCAAAAAGCGGCTCTGCCTGCTCGTTTCCGCTGTCGGCCAATCTGGCCAGCGCATGGATGCGGTGCAGGAAGTTGGGTGCTTTTTCAAACTGCACCATGTACTCCTCCTCGCTTTTCAGTTCCTCTATTTTGCCCAGCAACACCCCTTCCCCGTCAAAAACGATCAGTTCGGGGTCGGTATCGGAGGGCAGCGAAAAGGTCTGCGAACGCTGGTCAACCTTTATCTCGTGGCGGGTCACTTTGCCGTCGGCATACACGTCAACAGTGGTCGGTAAAATGAAAACCGGGGGCATCTCGTCCGGGTCTTGTACCTGCTCCACATGCACGAGCAATTGCTTGTTCGCTTCGTCGTAATCGTAGTCCACTTCCAGTTCGGGGTGCCCCTCGCTGAAGAACCATTGGTCAAAAAACCAGTTCAGGTCCCTGCCCGTCACGTCCTCAAAAGCAAGGCGCAGTTCATCCGCTTCCACATCCGATAAGGCATTGTCTTTCAGGTATTTGTGCAGCCCCGCAAAGAAGGCATCGTCGCCGATGATATAGCGCAGCATGTGCAGTACGAGGCCACCTTTGTTATAACTGTGGTTGTCGAACATGTCCTCTTTGTCGGCGTAGCCAAAATGGATCAGTGGGTGCGCACCCTGCTGCTGCACCTGCCCATAATAGCCCTGCAGCTCCTGCAAGCGGTGGAAATCGGCCTCGTCGCGGCCATGTTTATGCTCCAGCCAGAGGTATTCGCTGTAATTGGCAAAGCCCTCGTTCAGCGTCAGGTTGGCCCAGCTTTCGCAGGTCACATAATCGCCGAACCAGTGGTGGAACATCTCGTGCGCCACTACTTTTTCATTCTGTAAATTATCTATCAGTTCCCTGTCCGTGGCCTGCATATATTCCCCAAAAATGACCGCCGTCGTGTTTTCCATCGCACCCGAAACATAGTCCCTCACCACCACCTGCGAATACTTTTGCCAGGGGTAGGGCAAGTCCAAAATATCGGAGTAAAAGGATAAGATTTCAGGGGTGTAAGGAAAAATATCGCGGGCATATTTTTCAAATTCCGGCTCCACGTAATAGTCCACCGATTTGCCGTTCCAACTGTCTTTCACCACCGCGTACTCGCCCACCGCAATCATAAAAAGGTAGGGCGCATGCGGCATGTCCATCTTCCAATAATCGGTGCGCGTGCCATCGCCGTTTTCGGTCGAAGAAATCAGCAGCCCGTTGGAAAGGGTCTTGAAGCGGTCTTCCACGGTGAGGTAAATTTCGTCGGTGCAGCGCTCGTTCGGCTTGTCAATGGTCGGAAACCAGCGCGAGTTGTTTTCCGTCTCCCCCTGCGACCAAATCTGCTGCGGTTTGCCCTCTTCCTCATTTCTTGGGTTTATAAAAAAGAGGCCCTTGTCGGAAGTGATGGCAGCGCTGCCGCCCGACTCGCTTGGGGTCGCCGTGTAATCAAAATAGAGCTTGAATTCTTCGTTGCGGCTGAACGTCCTGCCCAGGTCAATGCTAATCAACTGGTCGTCGTATTCGTATTTCAGCGGCGCATCGCTGCCGGCAAAGCTCACTTTGTGAAACTCAAAACCCTTGGCGTCGAGGGTCACTTTGTTGGTCGGATAAAAATAAGGTTTCAGGGTCAGGGTCGCCTTGCCCAGCACCTGCTCTTTTTCCCAGTCAAAATGCAGGTCGAGTTTGGTGTGCAGCAGGTCGAGGCTGCGCTCGTGGCTTGCATTGTAAACGGGCCGTTCATAGCTCTCCGGCTCGTCCTGTCCATCTCCTTCCACAAGCCCATCGGGCTTCGGGGCAGTCACTACCAAGGTGTCGAGGTCAACTTCGGCGGGCAATAAAATAGGCTGGTAAGTCTTCTGGCTGCAGCTCCAAAAAAGGGAACTTGCCAATATCAAAACAAAGAAATTTTTCATTGAAATTTTTTTATGAAAACAGGTTTTTAACGCAGGTGCCGAAGGCCTCCGGCACCTTCATAAATAGCTTCTTATCAGATGGCCTTTTTTCAAAAAAGGTTGGCAAAGGTAAGACAATCCAAAAGAGGCGTTGGCAGGCAATGAAAAATCTGCTTTGCGGGAAAGCCCCTGCATGTGCTGAACGGTTACTGATTATTTTATTAAAAAAACGTAACTACCTACCACCCCTCGAAAACCCTTCGGGATTTCGAGGGGAGTGGTAAGTAGTTACAAAAAAACAAAACGCTGTTTGTCAGCCGCTTCGCGGCAAAATGTAAATGCACGGACAAAGCCAGCCATGTGATACATTTGTGACAACTCCGTGAACGGGGCGGGACACTTAGGGGCTAAATTTGTACCCGTAAGCGAGGGGCAAGGAAAAGCCAGTTTGCAAAATTTCCCTGCCGCTGTTTTTTATTTCAAAAAAAAGGACACATGAAAATCGAACACCCCTTTTCCTACCATTTTACCGCTTGTATTACCGCTTGTATTAGCGCTTGGTATTTCCCAAATAATTATTCAAAACTACTTTTTTAGATGCCCTGTCTGGTCATTTGCCTTTGGCCATAATCAATGACAGACCGACATGCGGGCAGTTGCCTTTCTGGGGTTTGCCGATAGCACTTGTCCGTTTTTTCACCATTTTAAAACTTGTGAATACGAGGTGGCGCGCCTGCGCTGCCCTGCTTTCTATTTGCCATTTTCATCTTTTAACAATCAAAATTCTTATGAAAAAATTTACCCGTTTTTTTCCGTTTTTTTTACTGCTTTTTGGCTTCAGCCAACAAGCCGGTGCGCAGTGCCAAGTGACCACCGTCGCTACTCCCGACGGCGCCAACACCGTTTACACCTGCCCCGGCGACGGCAATGCCGACGTGGTCATGTTTGCCAACACCAATACCTCCGGTTCATCCTATGCCTATGCCATCACCGACAACAATTACATGGTGCTTGCCATTGAACCCAACTCCTCCCACGACTTCGACAACGCCCCTCCGGGCAACTGTTTTGTGTGGGGTTTTTCTTATACCGGCAACATCACCGCACAGCCGGGAGGCTCGGTTTTTTCCCTCCAGTTTTCTGATGCCTGCTGGAACATTTCCAAAAACGCCATCTCCGTGATAAGGGACATGCCCGACGGCGGAACGGTCGCTACCCCGCAGGGCGAAACGCAGGTCTTTGCCTGCCTCGACGATGGCATCCCCGACTTTGTCGGCTTCACCAACAACGGCACTTCCAATGCCAACTACACCTATGTCATCACCGATCCGCAAGGCAACATCCTCGGTGTGCCGGGCACTTCCTTTTTGGATTTTTCTGGCGCGGGCGTCGGCACTTGCCGCGTTTGGGGGCTTTCCTATACCGGCCACCTGACGGCCATGATGGGCATGAACATTGAAACCGATGCCCTCGCCGACAACTGTTTCGACCTCTCCGAAAACTATATCGAAGTGGTCAGGAATGCCGTTGACGGAGGCGCGGTCATGATGCCCAACGGACTCACTTACCGCAGCATCTGCACCATGGACGGCAACCCCGATGTGGTGATGTTCAGGAACACCAGCACCTCTTCGGCGAGCTACGCCTATGCCATCACCAATTCCAGCAACGTGGTGCTGGCCATTGAAACCAACGACTTCCACGACTTCGACAACGCGCCGACGGGTACTTGCCGCGTTTGGGGCTTTTCCTATACTGGCGACATTTCGGCGCAGCCGGGAGAGTCTGTTTTTTCTACTCAATTTTCCACGGGCTGCTATCAGATTTCCTCGACGGCCATTTCCGTTCAGCGCACTGCTGTTGATGGCGGAACAGTGGCGATGCCTTCCGGCGCTACCGTCCGCTACACTTGCCCCGGCGATGGAAATGCCGATGTGGTGATGTTTACCAATACCAGCAGCACGAGCACTAATTACGCCTACGTCATCACCGACGACCAGAACAATATTTTGGGTCTCCCTCCGGGAAATAGCCAAGATTTCGACGGCGCACCGGCCGGTACTTGCCGCGTTTGGGGATTGGCCTATACCGGGAATATCACTGCGGAAATGGGCGACAACATTGATATGGTTGACCTCTCGGATGGCTGTTTCGGCTTTTCCAGCAACTTCATCACCATCAACAGGGACGTGCCCGATGGCGGAACAGTGGCCACTGATGCAGGCGAAACAACTGTAAACCTGACTGTTGGCGACGGCATTGCCGATGTGGTGACCTTTGCGCACATGGACAATTCCAATTCCAATTATGCCTATGTCATCACCGACGACCAGAACAATATTTTGGGTCTCCCTCCGGGAAATAGCCAAGATTTCGACGGCGCACCAGCAGGTACTTGCCGCGTTTGGGGATTGGCTTATACCGGCATGGTGACTGCCGAAATGGGCGACAATATTGACCAAGTTGCCCTGACCAATGACTGCTACGACCTCTCCAGCAATTTCTTTGAAGTGGTACGGACTACCGGCGGGCCGAACCTCGTTGATGATGGTATCAATGTAGCGCTCAGCCCCAACCCAACGCCGAACAGGCTTTTTATTGACGTAAAAATTGATAATCAGGATGTGGCTGAACCAACGGTAATTTCGGTTTACAACTTAGCGGGAAGGCTGGTTTTTGCAAAAGAGTTTTTGACCTCGGAAGGGGCGAACCGCTTTGATGTGAACCTCGGCCATTTGCAGGAAGGGCTGTATAAAGTAGCGGTGCAAAATGGACGTGCTTTTAAGAATTTGAGTTTTGTGAAAGAATAGTGCAGTGATTCGTAATTAGTTGATTAGTGATTAGTTCGACAAATCCTTGATAATGTGGTATTTACCAAAAAATAAATAGTTCGCTAATTACGAATCGAACCAATAGTAATGCGAATAACGGGTTAAATTTTGCGAGCATTGATTTTCAATGGTTTAGGCTCCACGTTTACTAAACTTTATCCCGAATTCACTTCGGGAAGTAAACGTAACGTCCTGAAAATCAGTAGTTTTTTTTAAC